>JBGPDC010000124.1:0-16769 GCA_041482115.1 Terriglobia bacterium
ATTGCAGAGATCGTTCAAAGACCTGGACCTGAACCTGAACGGCACGGTCGACGAGCCGGAGTGGAATTTTTATCGCGCCCGGAGAGCGGCGCGGAACTCGCTGCTCGCGGTGCGGCACGGCGGCCGCGGCGACCTGACCGGCACCAACGTGGTCTGGAGCATGCAGAAATTCCTGCCCAACGTGCCTTCCCCGCTTTACTACGAGGGCGTCTTATACATCGTCAAGGAGGGCGGCATCCTGACGAGCCTCGATCCGGCCACCGGCGCGATTCTGAAACAGGCCCGGATCAGCGGCGCTCCAGGCGGCTACTACACCTCTCCCGTGGCCGCCGATGGCAAAATCTACACGATCAGCCAGGAGGGCAAGGTCAGCGTGATTCAGGCCGGTGCGCAGTGGGAAGTGCTGGCCGTCAATGACCTGGACGACGACTGCTTTGCGACGCCCGCCATTGTGGACGACCGCATCTACCTGCGAACCCACAGCCGCCTTTACTGCTTCGCGAAACCGGCCGCTGCAAAAGTCGCCGCGCAGTAACCACTTTCGTCCACGCCCGATGTTTTCCACCGGCACCCTGTAGCCGAGCCGCGACCGTTCTGATTTCTGTTGGGCCCGAAAATTGGCACAATAAAAGCGGGATGCCGAGCTAAGATTTATGGCTATGCAACTCTTAGATACTAAATTACTTAATGTGATAGATTGACAAAGAACGGCCGAGGGTTGACAATGTAAATGCTAAGGTTGACAAATGGCTGCGGCGTCGGATTCATCAACAGCACCGCACTCTTCCACGAATGTACGACACGCGCCGAGGTGGCGCGTACGCGCCAGGGGTGAGGAGATTCGTGGATTCATTCTATCCAACGTGGGAGAGCACTCCAAGGACATTGCCGCACTTACGGCTGCTCGGTTCGATATAAGTAGACAAGCCGTTAACAAGCACCTGAAGAAGCTCGTATCCGAACTCGTTCTAACGCCTAGCGGCAAGACGCGAGAACGAACATACCTTCTCGCGCCGTTGGCTTCTTGGGAGAAGGCTTACCCCCTCAACGGTCTTGAAGAGCATCTAGTCTGGTCAGACGATGTCGCTCTCGTTCTCGGCAAGCTGCCAGAGAACGTCAAGGAGATTTGGCAGTACTGCTTTACTGAGATGCTGAACAATGCCATAGACCACTCCGGCGGGACTCTAGCCAACGTGAAAATAACCAAGACGGCGACTACGACCGAGCTCATTATCACAGACAACGGCGTGGGAGTGTTTAGGAAGATTCAGGGTGCTTTGGGCCTCCCTGATGAGCGTTACTCGGTTTTGGAACTGGCCAAAGGCAAATTCACGACCGATCCGCAGAGACATAGCGGTCAAGGCGTGTTTTTTGTTTCTCGCTCAATGGATACGTTTGGCCTCATGTCGGGCAAAGTCTATTTCGGCCATAACTTCGGAAAGCAAGAAGACTGGATCTTGGAAACTGCTGGCGCGACCGGCACGACTGTTCTTATGAACATCAACAATCACTCCAGTCGCACGCTACAGGCAATCTTTGACGAGTACTCGTCAGGAGACAACTATGGATTTACAAAGACTGTCGTACCGGTGAACCTCGCGCAATACGGAGAAGACAAACTCATCTCCCGATCCCAAGCAAAACGAGTTTTGGCTAGGGTTGATCAGTTCAAGACAGTAATTTTTGACTTCTCGAAAGTTGACACCATCGGACAGGCTTTTGCGGACGAGATTTTTAGGGTGTTTGCAAAGAGCCACCAGGATATGGAGATCCTTGCCATTCATGCCAATCCTGCGGTTCAGCAGATGATAAATGGAGCCATAGCCAATTGGACTTCTGATTCTTCCGAGGTTCAAGGATGAAAGCGGAGCCATTCGATCAAACCCGCGAGTTCACACTGTCACGTCAGGTCCAGGCTACCGCCCCAGCCCGTTAGTACGTCAGCTATATTGTTACCAAAAATTTGCAGTATTTAATTGCCAGCCGGCCGCGACACGAGTCTGTCGATAGCGGCCAGGTCCTGCGAGGTGAGCCGCCACACGGGGGCAGCGGCGTTCGCCTTCACCTGCTCCGGCGAAGTCGCCCCCGCGATGATCGAAGCCACGGTCGGTTGAGCGGCCAGCCAAGACATAGCCAGCTCGAGCAGTGTGTGTCCCCGCGAGGCGGCGAACTCGATGAGAGCCTCCACCACGGAGAGGTTCTCATCCGTGAAGACCTGCGGACCAAACCGGGCTTCCCCCCGGCTTCCCTTTGGAAGCGCCTGGCCGCGGCGATATTTTCCCGTGAGAAGTCCGTTGGCGAGCGGGAAGTACGGTATAAACGCGAGGCCGAAGCGAGCGCAGGCCGGGAGGACGTCGGCCTCCGGCTCCCGGTGAAAGAGGCTGTATTGGTTCTGAACGCTCACGAACCGTCCGGCCCCGGGGCGCACGCCGGCTTCCGCAGCCTGGATTTGGTCGACCGAGAAGTTCGAACAGCCGATCTCGCGCACCTTCCCGGCCCGCACCAGCTCGTCGAGCGCGCCGAGGGTGTCCTCGATGGGCACCTCGGGATCGGGTCTATGGAGTTGGTAAAGGTCGATGCGATCGGTCCCCAGGCGGCGGAGACTGTCCTCGACCGCCCGCCGCACATAGGCGGGGCTTGCCCCGCGTCGCACCTCATCCATCTTGGAGCCGAACTTCGTGGCCAGCAGCACCTCCCCCCGGCGCTGGCCGAGGGCCTGCCCCAGAAATTCCTCACTGCGGCCTTCTCCGTAAATGTCAGCCGTGTCGAAGAAGTTGATGCCGGCCTCGAGCGCGGCGTGCACCACCGCGGCGGCGCGGCCGGACTCGATGCGCCATCCGAAGTTGTTGCAGCCGAGCCCCACCACGGAGGTCCTCGAGAGATCCGATGCGTCGTGTTTCCATTGGTCTCGGGTGCTACCATTTCGCAGAGCCGGGGCGAAGTCACATGGTAGGCATTTTGGTGCACGGGAGCAACCACTTCATCCTCCGCGGTCCCTTGCCGGACCGCGCGACGGCCCTGGCTCTCGCGCGGCACTGGTCCCTGATTCAGATTGGCGAGACGCCGCTGCCCGACGCTCTGCAGCCCTGGCGCATTAGCAGACAAGAATTCCGGGAGAGCCTGGAATGGGCCGTGCTCGTACCGGAAGAGGGCGAGACCTCCCCGGCGGTGGCCCAGTTGCTAAAGGAGCTGTCGGCGCGGGGCATTCCCATCCACAATTCCGGCGGCGACGACTGGTAGCGGTCCCGCCTCGGCGTAGCGCGGCCACTTTAACGCTGGGTTAGCTGACCCTTCGATTCGATCAGAATAGCCTTAGGAATCTCCACGCCAGACGCACTCCAAGACTGGAGACTCATGGCGGCACCCTTGGCTTGAAAGGCGTGATTGATCGCCCTCACGAAGGGGTCGTCGGTCCGCAACACGGTCGCCCTCGCAATTCCCGTCCACTGGGCGGGATCGACGTCCTGCCGCAGCCATTGTGTGAACTGCCGGACGGCGCTGCCCCGTGACTTCCGATCCAGGCTTTTGGCGCTGACGATCAGATTCCAGGCGTCTTCGGTCTCGAGGTCTGGCGCCAGCAGCATAAGAAGCGTCAGCGGTCCCTCTTTCTTTTCCAGGCGCTTTGCAAACTTCTGAAGCTGGTTTACCAATACTTCTTGATCCATTTGAAGACCCCGTGCGTACCATCCTTCACGGCATTCAGAACTTCTTCGGCGTCCCGACGCTCGACCGAACCGACGGCAGCGTATCTGCTCTCCGGCTTCCACGGAACCGCGATCGACCAATTGTCAAACACGGCTTTGTTGGCCAAGCTCAGCTTCCGGCGCAAGCCCGAGAGCAGCAGCAACTGGTCTAGGTCGTGGACGCCGTAAACCTGCTTAAACCTCCCACTATCAGGATACTCGTTTTCGTCCAGAAGACGGCAGATTCGCGCTTTGAGCGCGAGCTCGACCACGTAGCCGCAGAGGTAAGCCGAGCCGTCGTAAAGGCCCGCGGCGAAAAGAGCTTCAGCCTCGCGAAGCCTCACCGCCGCCAGTTCCTTGAGTTCCTTTCGCGTTGCCATACCGCGTTACGTGCCCCACCACACCTCCCCCTTCGCCAAATGCGCCTTCACCACGTCCGGATTCAACTCGATCGCGAGGCCCGGCTTGTTCGGCATCTCCATGAACCCGTCCTTTACCATCCACCCGTCGCTCACCAGCACCTGGTCCATCCAGTCCCGCTTGCCGATAATCGTCTCGCAACTGATGTAGTCGCGCACCGTCGCGCCCCACTGCGTCGCCGCCCACGTATTCACCAGGCTTCCGGTGTTGTGATTCGCCACCGGCATGGCGTAGAGGTCCGCCAGGTCCGCCAGGCGCTTCGTTTCGAGGAATCCCGCCGTGTTCCGGATGTCGACGTGCACGATGTCGCAGCCCCGGTTCACCACGAACGGCAGCGCCTCCGCCCGCCGCATCCAATTTTCCCCCGTGCAAATCGGCACCCGTGCCGCCTCCGACAGTTGCCGCCAGCTCTCCGAGTACGCCACCGGCAGCGGATCTTCCAGCCACAGCGGCTTGATCCCTTCCACCGCCTCCGCGAGCTCAATCGAGGTGCGCAAATCGTATTCCCAATGGCAGTGGACCATGATGTCGTGGTCCCATCCCACCGCCTCGCGGCAGTTCTCGAATCCCTGCCGGATCTGCCGCAGCTCCTGGCTCGAGAGCCGGCGGTTGGCGAGGTCGCGTCCCTGGTCCTGCTTGGCGTTGGTGTGCTGCGGGCTGAACTTGTGGCAGGTGAAACCGCTCGGGTCGCTCTTGACCTTCTGGGCCCACTCGCGGCACGAAGCCTTATCGAGCATGTTCCTCGGCGCCTCGTGGTCGTACACCCGCACCCGGTTGCGGAACCGCCCTCCGAGCAGCGTCGTCGTCGGCGTGTTGAGGATCTTCCCCGCCAGATCCCACAGGGCCACCTCGATCCCGGCCACCGACCGCATCAACTGGTGCGCCGAGCCGTCGGTCCGCCGGCCCAGTCCCGTGATGAGCGCGTCGATTTCCAGCGGATCTTTGCCGATGAATTCCGGCTTCAGCTCCTCGATGCCTTCTTTGATGCCGATTCCGGGCGAGCCATAGCCTTCTCCAATGCCGTGGACCCCGGCATCCGTGTCGACTCTCACGAGCGTGTAGTTCCGGTCCGGCCCCTGGAACACCATGCTCTTGATGTCGCGGATCTTGACCCGTCCCCGCTCCGGAGCGGCCAGCGCGTGATAGTGGTTCAGAAAGGAAACCGCCGGCACGGCTGCCAGCGTATGCAGGAATTGGCGTCGGCTAAGCATTTTCATGCCGCCAATTCTACCAGGATGCGGCCAGCCTAACTCATAGCGTGCCCACCCGGGGGGCGGCGAGATATTTCTCCAAAGTTTCAAAGAGGGTTTGGGCGGATATCGGTTTTGAAATATAGTCGTCCATGCCGGCCATCAGGCACCGGGCTTCGTCCCCTTTCATGGCGTGTGCGGTCATCGCAATGACCGGCAGTCGCCTCCCGGTCATTCGCTCCTTTTCCCGGATGGCGGCCGTCGCTTCGAAGCCGTCCATTTCGGGCATCTGTACGTCCATGAGCACCAGATCGAAGCTCTCCCTCTCCAGCGCGAGCAACGCCTCACGCCCGTTCGCTGCGATCACGACCGTATACCCGTGCTTTTCCAGCAGCCGGCGCGCCACCGCCTGATTTACGGAATTGTCATCCGCGAGCAGGATGCGCTGGCCCGCCGCCAGGCGGTTCTCCGGGAGCCGGTGAGGCGTCACAGCGCCCGGCGCCGCAGCCTCCACCTGCCTCCCCAGGACCATCGCAATCGTATCGTGCAACTCCGACCGCCGGACTGGTTTGGTCAAGCACCCGGAGACCCCCAAGTCCTGGCACCTCGCTGCGTCGCCCCGCTGGCCAGCCGAGGTCAGCATCAGGATGGCGATTTCTGCCAGCCGCGGGTCCCGCCGTACCAGCCCGGCGAGCGCGAAGCCGTCCATCCCGGGCATTTGTACGTCGGTAATGAGCAGGCGGAACGGGTGCCCCGCCTCGCTCGCCCGCTGCAGCGCGTCAAGAGCGGCTTGTCCACTCCCGGCGACTGCCACGTTCGTTCCCCAGCTCGCCAGCGTCTCTTTCAAAATCCGGCGATTGGTGGTGTTGTCGTCGACCACGAGCACCGCCACCCCCGCCAGCGACACCGCCTGTCTGAGACGGCGTGTCAAGGTCTCTGGGGATGTCCGGAACCGGGCCGTGAAGTGGAACCGGCTGCCGCGCCCGGCCTCGCTTTCCACCCAGATGCGCCCCCCCATCAGAGCCACCAGGCGGGACGAAATCGTCAGGCCGAGTCCGGTGCCCCCGTGCTTGCGGGAGGTCGAGCCGTCCGCCTGTGCGAACGCCTCGAAAATCACTTGCTGCTTCTCCACGGCGAAACCGATGCCGGTGTCATAGACGGTGAATTGCACCGCGGTGCTCTCCTCGTTGTCCGGCAGGGTGTGAACCCGCACTCCCACCTCGCCCTGCTCGGTGAACTTCAGCGCATTGCCTACGAGGTTGTTAATAACCTGGCCCAGGCGGGCGGGATCGCCGCGCAAGACCTCCGGCACCTCGGCCTCCACCTCGCAGGCCAGTTCCAGGCCCTTTTGGTGGGCCCGCAGCCCGAAGCTCGCCATGATTCCATCTAAAGTGTCGCGCAGGTCGAAATCCACCTCCTCCAGCTCGAGTTTGCCGGCCTCGATTTTCGAGAAGTCCAGGATGTCGTTGATCACCGTCAGTAAGGCGTCGGCCGAGGTCTTCACCATGGCGAGGCACTCCCGCTGCTCCGCGTCGAGTTCGCTTTCGAGCACCAGTTCCGTCATGCCCAGGATGCCGTTCATCGGAGTCCGAATCTCATGACTCATATTGGCTACAAATTCGCTCTTGTAGCGGCTGGCGGCTTCGGCCGCTTCTTTGGCTTCCTGCAACGCCACTTCGGCCCGCTTACGCTCGAAGGCGCTGGCCAGTGTGTTGGCGATAGCTTGCAGGAAATGGAGGTCGTCCTCCGAGAACGTTCGCCCGCCGCTGCCCACGCGCAATACCGCAAAGGCGCGACCCTGGCAGCGGATGGGAACACACGTCGTGCCGGCGCTGGTAAGCCCCTCCGCTGGAAGGGACTCGAAACGTCCTTCGCAGCAGAGATCCTGGGGAGACTCCCCGGCGGCGCTTTCCGGCCCGCCCGCGCCGGGGGGCGGGATCCCCTCTTCGCCACCGGAACAGGCTTCCAGCACTTCGCAATGGTCCACCGCCAGCGTCTGGGAAACCAGGCGGATGGCCCGGTTCGTCACCTCCCCCAGGCGCGTCTCCGCCAGCGCGAACTGCCCGAGTTCGGCCACCGCGGCTTGCTGGCGAGTCCGGGTCTCGAGCGCCCGCTCGGCCTGCTTGCGGCCGGTGACATCGCGAAATCCCCAGACCCGCCCAAAGGTTCGGCCCCGCCGGCGTTGCGGCTCCGAGTGACGCTCGAACACCCGGCCGTCTTTGAGCTCCAGCAGGTCGTCGCTTTGCTCGCCCGGCTGAGCGTAGAGCTGGTTTACCCTGGCTTTGAAGGTTTCCGGGTCCGCCAGTTGAGCCCGAGCGTGCTGGAGGAGCTGGTGATCGTCGCGCCCCGCCAGCATGGCTTCCGGAATTCGCCACATTTCGGTGAACTTCTGGTTGGTGGCCACGATCGTTCCCCGCAAGTCGACCACCAGAATCCCGTCCGCCGTGGACTCCAGGGTGGTTCGAAGGATTTCGGTCTGGCTTTGCACCCGCCGGCGGAGACTCGCCACCCAGCCCAGGATCACCAGAATCGCCGCCGCCAGCACCCCCAACCCGGACCGCGCGCGACGCACTGTCAACCAGGGGGGGGTTCTGACGACGACGAAATCCTCCGGAGAGCGCAGTTGTATATCGAACGAAACGGGGGCGCCGAGGGCGTCCGTTTCCACCAGACAAATGCCGGTCAAGCGGACCCAGGCCCCCTCCGGCGGCGCGACCAGCCGGTGTCCTGGCGATCCTTTCCACACCGCACCGAAGACCGTGTTGCCCTGGCTAATGATGAAAGCCTGCTGATCAGGCAGCGCCGACGCAGCGGTCACCCGGCCTTCCATCGTTACGAGCGCCGAGTCGTGCTCGCCCTCCAGCGCTCCCGGCGCCGTGAGGATTAGAGGAAGCGGAGGCGGACCTTTCCCAATGCGACGCCACATCGCTTCCTCGAGCGCGGGCCGGGAGTCCACCACCCCCCGGAATCCGACTACCTCGACTCTATCTCCCGGCGCCAAAGGAGCCTCCTGTGCCGTTTCGACGTAGAGGCTTCCGGATTCGTCCGCTACATAGATAACCTGCCCCGGCATCTGCGCCGTCACGGTGCCCACGATCCGGACGCGGCGATTCGAGGCCCCGTGGACCGCGAATCGGTTCAGAAGCGCAATCGACTCGGCGGGAACCGCAAACGGGTCGGTGGGCGGGGCCTCGAGAATTTGGACCTGTCGAAGCGTCGGGACGCAAATGTTCACCCCGATCAGTTGTTGCCGCCGGTTGAAGCGTGCCCCGGCGACCCCGCGAGCGCGGATTCTGGCATCCACGAATCCCGCTGGTATGGCCTCCTGAGCGGGGATCACGATCGAGAGGCGGCCACCGGCCACCGCCGTGCTAAGCCGCAGCAGGTGCCGGGCCGCATCCAGCCGCGCCGATCGCACCACGCCCTCGACTTCCTGCCACCTGCCATCCTCGGCGGCCGACTCCAACTGCTCAAAGGACACCCGGCGTGGCGGGGGCAGGGGAGCGGCTCCCAGAATCTTCCAGCGCGGCTCATCGACGCTGGGGGCGAAGCCGGGCATCGTAATACCTCGCAGCTCGATCCGCTGGCCGGCCTGGAGGCTCACCCCATCTGGCCGATGCCGGGCCCAGATCCCACCGGTCCCGTCCTGGAGGAACATGCTCTCCGAAAACGGATCAAAGTAGGTGACAACGCCTTGCAAACGGACCGGGTACTTCCGCTCGGCCTGCTCCGTGCTCAATTTGCGGATCTGTTCTACCTGGGTAAGGACCGGCAAACTGGCAGGCTGCTGCCCGGCCGCCGCTCCGGCGCACAGCAATGCCCACCACAGATGTCTCGCGCGAGACCCCACGGTGTTCCTATCGGCACAATCCCGCCGGCGCCAGCAGGATCGCTCGGGCTGCCGAAAGGCGGTCCCAGGCGGTCAAGCCGGGATCTATCTGAGAAGACGGAAGTTGTACATCTGCCGCGGGATCAAGGCAGCCCGTCGCTACGCTACTCTCATTCCTGGTGGAGGCGAACGCGCATCTGCCTGCCGGGTCCGGCGGGGACGCAGTTTGAAGCGCGCGACGGCGGGCGCTCTAGCGCATCCGCTCGGCTTCACCCTTCATCACCAGAGCGTTGTGAGCCGCTTGCTGCCCGAGGGGACCACCGAGGTTCGCGGCCTGCTCACTGAATTTGACGGCATCCAGCAGCAGCGTTTTCTTCCCCATCTGCTTGCCAAGCTGGAAGTCAGCCACCCCCAGATTGAACAGCGCCTGGCCCAGCATGGCATCACTCCCTTTGATGAGAGGCAACGCCGCCCGCAGCTCCTGATCGGCTTGATAGAACTGCGTCTTTTCGAAGTAGACCAGGCCGGCGATCCAGTGGCCGCGGCCGAGCGCCGCGGTCCGCTTGCGCTCCCAGTCGGCGGCCGCCATGCTTTCCGGTTTCGGCTTCTTTTCGACCGCGGTTACCAGCCGCCGGGCGTATCCGAGCGCGCGATCGCTCTGTTTCCGGCTCATCGCGTTGTCGGCCAGCACCAGCAGCAGGTCTTCGTTGGCGGGAAAGTTCGCCACCGCCTTCTCGGCGATCGCCGGGACCTTCGCCGCCGCCCCCGTCTGGTTCAAGGCCACGAAGTAGCGCCCGTAGCCTTCGGCGAAGTATTTGCTCTTCGGGTTCTGCTGCTCGAGCGTGGCGAGCAGGTCCACGGTGGTCGCGGGCTGGGCCTGGGCGGCCGCCGCGTACAGCGCGTACTCGGTGTACGCCTCCACCTCCTTGGCGTAAGCCACGCGCTTGGTCCAGGCCTCCTTGGCGTCCGGGGCCTCCGGGGCGGCCGCGGTGGACGCCGCGTGAGCCAGTGCATAGGTTTCCGCCGCCACCTTCTTTATCTCGGCGGCGTCTTTCTTGGCTTCGGTTGTTTCCTTGAGATTTTGGTAGGCCGTTTCCAGATCGTCGGGCGCCGGGAAGAGTGGTCCGGCGATCAGAAGCAGCGCGCAGGTCAGAGCGGACAGCTTCATCGCAATGTCCTCCTTGCCGTCGGCGGTATTATAGTCCAATGCGGCCTCGGGGGGAAAGAAAACTGGGTCTTCTTAACGAGCGATGAAAAAGGGGGACGCGCGGCGCCCTCGCGCCAGGGAAGTCACCCAGAAAAGATGGAGGCGCGTTGCCGCTAGGAGGCCTTGCGACGGGAACCCGAGCAGGCTATCGGTGCGTCGCCCAAAGGCCGTTCACTTGTGGAATGAGTATCTTACCGAGATGCCACAGGCCTCGCCGGGCCGGACGACACCCCGGGTCTAGAACTGCATCCGCAATCCGAACTGGACCACCCTCGGCTTCGGGAAGAACGCGGTAGCCGTGACCTGGCCGAACGCCGCCGTTCCGAAGGTCGCGCCCGGCGTTTCGAACGTCGGCGTGTTGGTCAAGTTGAAAGCCTCCGCCCGGAACTGCACCTTGTACTTCTCGCGGATCAGGAAGTTCTTGAAGGCGGAGAAGTCCATGTTGAAGACTCCGTCACTCGAAACGTCGGGCAAGGTCCGGCTGACGGTCCCGTAGGTGAACGGCGCAGGCGCGGTGAAGGCGGCCGTATTAAACCACTGCGCCAGGCTGCGGTTGTTTGCCTTGTCGCTTACGCCCGCAACCACGCTCGGCCGGTCGGCGCCAGAGGTCTGCACCGGAAACTGCAAAGGAATGGACAACCCGGACTGCAAAGTCATGATCCCATTCAACTGCCAGCCTCCGGCCACCGCTCGATACAGCGCGCTGCCAGACTTGCCGAGGGGAACCTCCCACAGCGCCGTCGTGACCAGCCGCTGAGGAACGTCGTAAAGACTCTTCGAGCGCTCTCCCTTGAGGTTGTTCCAATCCTGGACTACCGTGCCGCTTACACCACCCGGGCGCACCTGCGTCAGGTTGTCTCCCACATCGATCATCTTCGATTTCGAGTAGGCTAGCAGCAGCGAGAACCCCTGCGAAAAGCGCTTTTCCACTTTTAGAGTGGCGGCGTGATAGATCGAACCGCCTTGATAGGAGAACGGCGATACGACGCCACCCTGGAAGACGCCGGAGAGCGCCGTGAATTGCGGGTAGGGCAGCAGCAGTTGGGCGCGCGGCACCTGGGCGGCGGCGAGCGGTCCGCTCTTGATCACCCCGAAAAAGGGATTGTCCACCAATTGGCCCAGCGCGGTTCCCATGGAATTGAAAGTTTGATCCGGCAGCGCGTTGAGGTTCTGGTTGTACATGAACAAATGAACGCCGCGGTTTCCTACATACGCCACTTCAATCAGCCAGTTCTGCCAGGGCTGATGCTGGATCGTGAAGTTCCACTGCTGCGAGTAGCCGCGGTGAATGTCATAGAGCGTGCCGGTCAGATTGGTTCCGATGCCCGTGAGGGCGCCGAGAGAGCTGCCGGTGGGAGCGATCAATCCGCTCGGGAACGGATTGCCGAGCGTGCTGGCCGGCGTGCGGCCGCCGTCGTTCGTGGTCACCATGGCCGTGGTGCTGCTGAATCCGATGGCCGAGCCGTCATAACCGGCCTGCGTCGTGGGGACGAAGCTGATCCCGTAGCTGCCGCGGAACACGGTCTTCGGATCGAACTGGTAAGCGAAGCCCAAGCGGGGCTGGAAATCCTTGTTTCCGCTGGCGAGCTCGCCCCGCCCGCGTCCGCCCGTGCTGGGATACACCAGACCCCCCTTCAGGCTCAGGCCCGGAACCTGCAAAGGAGACGCGATCGACGGATCAAAGTTGCTGAACACGTTGAACCGGTCGGTCGGCGATCCTTCCTTTTCCCACCGCAGGCCAATGTTCAGAGTGAGCTTGCGGTTCACCTTCCAGTCATCCTGAAAGAACAGGGCGTTGTACTTCAGGGTAGTCGTGCTGGCGGCGTTGATGCCGGCCGTGGCGCTCGCCGGAGTGCCCAGCAGCAGGGACGCCACGCTGTAGCCGGAGGTCACGCTGGCCACGTCCGGGTTGGGGCCCTGCGTGAAGGCGCGGTTGAAAGAGTAGTTGCCAACCGGATAATTGATGCCAAACACATTCCGCTGGTAGATGCGGAATTCATATCCGGCCTTCCAGGTCTGTGCGCCGCGGATTTTGGTTACAGTCCCGCTGGCCGTGCCGCTGACGGTGTGATTGGCAGAGGCGTTGATTCCGCCAAAGGTGGGGAAGGGCGTGAGGTCGCTCACCGTCAGACGCGGGAAGACTCCCTGGCTCGCGCCCGGAGCGCTCTGGCTCTGATTCAATAAGCTCGACGGCAGGCCGAGCTGCGTGATATCGAAGCCTTGGCCCGGCGTGTTGAAAGCCTCGGTCTGGTGATTGAACCCGACGCGGCCGTCGAAGAGCAGCGTCGGCGAGAGGGAATCGGTGTAGCTGAGGTAGGCGCCATCCCGGGGGATCAGGATCTTGCGGCCATCGATGTCGGCGATGTTGCCGAAGAAATTCGCAAACTGCCAGTCCAGGCTGTCCTTGGTGACGCGGCCCGCCAGCCGCCGCGTCGGCGACAGGTTGTAGTCCAGCCGGCCGCTGTAGAAATCCTTGTCGATCGGCGTCGGGCTCGTCATGAACAGATTGGCGGACCCGCCCGGCAGATTGGGCCTGGGAAGGTACTTCAGAAGATTGGCGGCGACCGAATTAATCTGGTTCCCCGGAATGGTGTTGTTCAAGAACGCCTTCCGGACAAAAGTGCCCGGAGCCGCCGTATTGGCGACCGTGCTGAAGGGATCATAGATTGCAATCAACTGCCCGGTGCTGGTGGTCAGCCCCGAAAAATCGCCGCCCCGCTGCGCGTCGTTGGGAGAGGTGTTCGTCTGCAAGCCCGAGGTGCGCTCGCGATACCCTTCGTAGTTGAAGAAGTAGAACAGCTTGTCCTTCTTGATTGGACCGCCCACGGTCCCGCCGAACTGGTTCACCCGCGAGGGTGTCCGCGCGCGGCCCGCCCGGTTGGCGAAGAAATCGTTGGCGTTCAGCTTGTCGTTGCGCAGGAACTCGAACAGGCTGCCGTGCAGCTCGTTGCCGCCGCTTTTCGAGACCATGCTGATGACGCCGCCCGAGGTGCGCCCGAACTCGGCCGACATGCCGTTGGTCTGCACCTTGAACTCCTCGGTCGAGTCTACGGTCAGGAACGTCATCGGACCCGAGTCCACCATCTTGTCGTTGGCGATGCCGTCCACGAGAAAGCCGTTGGTCAGGGGTTGCCCGCCGCCAATGCTCACCGCCGCCAGCCGCCAGCTCGAGAGCACCTGCCCGCCGAAGTAGCCGATCCCCTTCACGGTCGGAATCAGGTTGGCGAGGCCCATCGGATTCCGGCCGTTCAAGGGGAGGTCGCTCACTTTCATCTGGTCCATCACGCTGCCGAGCGCGGACGTGTTGGGCTCGAGCAACGGCGTGCCTCCGACTACCTCCACCGTCTCGGTCACCTGCCCGATCTGCAGCGCGACCGGCACCGCCAGCGAACGGTCGATCTCGACGATGATTCCATCGCGCCGGAACGACTTGAAACCGTCCGCCGTCACCTGGAGCGAATAGTTGCCGGGCGGCAGCAGTACAAACCGGAAGTTGCCCGCCTGGTCGCTGCTGGCGTTTTGAACGGCGCCGGTCGCCGTATTGGTCAGCTTAGCCGTGGCGCCCGCTACCGACGCTCCCGCTGGATCGGTCACCGCTCCGGTCACCGAGCCGGTGATCTGCTGAGCCAGACAAAGCGAAGCGCCGAGGACGATCGCCAGCGCCGCCTGCCAAACCAAACGCGTGAACAGCTTCATTTTCATTTTGCACCTCATACGAGCGGGACGTTTTGAATCACTGTACCTCTAGTCATCCTCCAGCACAATAAGATTCTTGTAACATGTCCCGCTTGCGGTGGCCTGTTGGACGGCGCTCGCTCTGCGGGCCGAAGCGGTTCTCGCCCCGGCTGCTCGATACAGAGCACCAACCTCGCATGCCGCCGCGAAAGTGGCTCCGGCTGGGGCGCTCCGGCAGCAGATCCGGCTGCCGTGCGGCAGTGTGACATTCCCGCTCTCCGGTCAGCTCGACCTCGGCACCAAAATCAATCGCGCTCTCGATCTTGGATTAGGCGCCCTTCGCGGCCGTGGCAGAACCCGCTTCCTTGAAGTTGCGTCTCGGGAAGTAGTTGATTCTGCGGAGCGGAAGAGTCCGGAAAATCGCAGGACTTATTTTGCAAGACCTATTTTCGTGAACAGGCTGCTAGGTGCCCACGAGCCGCAGATCGGCGGTGACCGGCAGTTCGAAGAGGTCCGTCCGCAGGAGCCGCGTCGAGAAGAACAGCACCTCGAGGTTTTCGACCTCGCCGGTATCAGGATTGAGCCGCGCGACGATTTCATCCGGCAGCTCGTGTGATTCTTGCTTCGCGTACGGCGGACACTTGTCGATGTGGAGAATGTCGGCCTCGCGGTCGTATTGGAACCTCAGCTTCGCGTCCATTCGACTTCTCCTTCGGCTAGCATCCTCGTAAGGTAGGCTGTGATGATCCAGTTACGGCTCGCGGCGTCCGGCCCGCTAACAACCACGACCACCAGATGTTTGCCTCTATGTATATCAGTGTACCAGCGCGAGAACAGCCTGGCGTTTCCGAACCGGCGGCTTCTTCGGACCTGATCTGGGTCCGCCAGGGTCTCTGCGACCCGTTCCCGATGCTCAGGAAGCAGATCCGGATGACCTTCAGCGATGTGACGTTCCCGCTCTTCGCTCAGCTCGACCTCGGCGTTTAGGTACGGGCAAGGAAGCCGGATCATGGAGATTCTCCGTACGGCAGTTGTCGTTCGCCCAGCGTAACGGCCAGGGTATCACCTGCCGCACGGCGGTTGGACGCTCGGCTACCTGCCGGTGCAGAAAATAAGTCCTGCAGATTTGCAGGACTTTTCGGCTCAGCAGAATCAACGACTTCCCCAGGGCGCGACGGGAAGGAAGGGAAGCTTGCCAGGGCTGGCAGTTTGCCAGGCCTACGTCGGGAGGGACCCGGCCCAGAGTACCTGGTTGGTGTTATTCTGATGCCGCGCAACGCCGGCGGCGATGCCGCACGGGCTGTCATCGAGCACGGAAGACAAAGATCGAAGGGAGAAAGCCGTGAGAACAGTGAGCAAATTTTTGAGCCTCTTGCTGCTGGCAGCGGGTTTGGTTCACGCGCAGTCCGCGCCAAGCGTTACTGGCGTCGTCAATAATGCCACGCCCAATGCCGGCAATGCGCCGATTGCGCCCGGCGAGCTGGTCGCCGTGAACGGCGCCAATCTTGGCGACGAGACCCCACTGGGGTGCGGAAGCCCCACCGGCATACCCAATTCTTGCGGCGGAGTTTCGGTGACCATAGGCGGCAAGACCGCGCCGGTCCGCAACGAATCAGCCGGCCGGTTGATCCTTCAGGTGCCCGTCGATCTGACCGGCGCCAGCGCCTCGGTGGTGGTCACCAGAGTCACGGGCGGCCAGACCCTCGTGTCCCAACCGTTCACTGCCACCGTGGCGCCCACCGCGCCGCAGATGTACTTCGCGTCTGTCAACAACGTGAGCTATGGCAATTGCTTCTCGGCAGGCAACCCGGTTTCAGCCGCCAACGCCGTCCGCCCGGGCGACTTGGTCAGGTGCCTGGGCACGGGATTCGGCGTGACCAATCCCGTGGTGCCTAGCGGCCAGGTCCAGCCGCAGTCGCCCCTGCCGGTCGTCGTCGCTCCTGTCCGGGTCACCGTCGCCAATCAGGACGCCATTGTCAACTCCGTGACCCTGGCGGCGGGCAATATCGTCGGTCAGGATCAGGTGATCTTCACAGTGCCACAAGGCGTCTTCCCAGGCAATCAGCCGGTCGTCGTCACCGTGGGCGGCGTAGCTGCGTTTCCACTCCCGTTGCCCATCGCCACTACCGTGATCACCGGCGGGCCGGTGAATGCCGCCAGTTATGCGCGGGCCGGGCTGCCCAACGCGGGCATTGCCCAAGGTTCTATGTTCGTTCTGTTCGGCTTTGGCTTGGGGCCGCAGGTGCAGGCCAACGCGGCCTCCTTCCCGCTGCCGAAGAATTTGGGCGGCAGCTCGATCCGCGTGACCGTGGGAAGCGCGACGGTCGACGCCATCATGCTTTATGCGCTCAGTTTTCAGGTAGCCGCCCTGCTGCCGTCGAACACGCCCGTCGGCAACGGCGCCCTGACCCTGACTTTCAATGGCACGGCCAGCAACACGGTCCCGATTCGCGTGGTACCGAGCAGCTTTGGTATCTTCACGCGGAACCAGGGCGGCACCGGTCCGGGCATCCTGTTCAACTTCAACTCCCAGACCAGCCAGCCGGTCAACAGCCTGGTGGAGTCGGCTCATGCGGGCCAGGTAATGACCCTGTGGGGCACGGGGTTGAGCCCCGTGAGCGGCGACGAAGCGGGAGGCCCGCTGCCTGGGAACTTGAGCCTCCCGGTGGAGGTCTACGTCGGAAACAAGCTGGTGACCCCCACTTACAAAGGCCGGTCGGGGTGTTGCTCCGGCATTGACCAGATTGTTTTCGCCATCCCGGACG
>JBGPDC010000125.1:0-16742 GCA_041482115.1 Terriglobia bacterium
CGAAAAGAGATAATCTGGCGGTGAGGGTGGGATTCGAACCCACGGAACCCGCAAAGGTTCAACGGTTTTCGAGACCGCCCGATTCAACCGCTCTCGCACCTCACCGGGCTACCTTCCAACCTACCTGATTCTCACCACCGCTTGCAACCGGACCAGGCAGGCGACGGCCGACCCGGACACCCGGTATATTGAAAAGAGATCTTCATGGCCACCACACCCTGGTACCGCTCTACGCTGGCCCTGTTGGCCGCCACCATCCTCTTCCCACCCGCGGGCCTCGCCCTGGTCTGGACCCTGCGCGGCAAGATCCGCACCAAAGTGTTCGCCTCCCTGCTCGTCGCCGTCATCGGCATCGGGGAGCTGTTCCTGGCCTACGGGATGCGGATGGAGTTGGACGGCAGCGGGATGTTCCCGATCTTTACCTTCGACCGGCGCGAAGCCCGGTACGCCGAACTGGAACGCCGGCAACTTTCGGGAGTTGCCCCTCCGCCGGCCGCCTCCGTGCCCGACAGCGCGCCGGCCGAAATAACCCAGGCGCAAGCGGCCGCGCCAGCCGCGGCCCGCCCGGTAGCCTCCACCGCCAACTATTGGACCAACTTTCGCGGTCCGAACCGCGACGGCCGCTACGAGGAAGCGCCCATCCTGACCAACTGGCCGTCCACGGGACTGCCGCGCCTGTGGAAGCAGCCCTGCGGCGGCGGTTACGCGTCGTTCGTCATCGCCGACGGCAAGGTGTTCACCATCGAGCAGCGGCGCAATAAAGAGACGGTCGCCGCCTACGACGCCGCCACGGGAAAGCAGGTCTGGATCAACGACTGGGAGGCGCTGTTCAGCGAATCCATGGGAGGCGACGGACCGCGCGCGACGCCGACCTACGACGAGGGGAAAATCTACGCTCTCGGCGCCGAGGGTGAGCTGCGCTGCCTCCTCGCGGAAACCGGCCGGCAAGTGTGGCGGGTGAACATCCTCGAAGACAACGGGGCGACGAACCTCACCTGGGGCATGGCGGCCGCGCCGCTGATCGTGGACGGCAAGGTCATCGTGCTGCCCGGCGGCTCGGGCGGCAAGTCGGTGGTGGCCTACGACAAGCTCACGGGCAAGCCGGTGTGGAAGGCTCTCGACGACCGGCAGGCCTACGCGGCCCCGATGGTCGTGACACTGGGTGGCAAGCGCCAATTGATAGTAGTTAGCGCCCGGCGGGTCATGGGCCTGACCGTCGAGGACGGCACTCTCCTCTGGGACTATCCCTGGACCACCGAGTACGACATCAACGTCTCGCAGCCCCTCATCCTGGGGGACAACCGGTTCTTCATCTCCGCGGCCTATGACCACGGAGCGGCCGTCGTGGAGCTAACGCCGGGCGGGACGGGATTCACCGCGAAGACCGTCTGGCAGAACAACCGCATGAAGAACAAGTTCACCAGCTCGGTGCTGTACGACGGCTACATCTATGGCCTCGACGAGAGCATCCTGGCGTGCATCGATCCGCGCAATGGGGAACTCAAGTGGAAGGGCGGACGCTACGGCTACGGGCAGGTGGTGCTGGCGAGCGGTCACCTGATCGTGCTGACGGAGTCGGGTGACGTGGTGCTCGTCAAAGCGACCCCCGAGCGCCATCAAGAAGTCGCGAAATTTTCGGCTATCGATGGCAAGACGTGGAATCACCCGGCGCTCGCGGGCGGGCGGCTGTTCGTGCGGAACGAGGCCGAAATGGCGGCCTTCCGCATCGCCGCGCCGTAAGTTTTGTCAGAAAATCAACTTCACCCCGAACTGAATCCGCCGCGGCGGTCCCGCCGAGGAAATCCGCCCGAAGGTGGGTGAGCCGACGAAAATGTCCGGCAGGTCGAGGTTCGTCCGGTCCAGCAGGTTGAAGGACTCCGCCCGGAACTGCACGGTCAGCGCCTCGCTGACGGTGGTGTCCTTCACGAGCGAAAGGTTGACCGTCGCGAGACCCGGACCGTCCAGGATGTTACGCCCCGCGTTCCCAAACTGGCCGAAAGGCGGCACCGCGAAGGCCGTGGTGTCGAACCACCGCTCCGGCGTCGGATTCGCAAGCGCCGGGCTACGCACCACGTGGGGCCGGTCGTTGGCGCCGAATCCCAGAATCGAGCGGCCCGTATTGCTGTTGTCGAGGTCCGAAAGCAACGCCACCGTGAAAGGACGTCCGGTCTGGAAGGTGAGGATGCCGTAGCTCTGCCAGCCGGTGAGAGCGGTGGTCAGCCAGCCGTGATGCGAGGCGAGAGCCTTGCCGCGTCCGAAGGGCAGGTCGTAGGAGTAGGCAACTGACAGCCGGTGGCGGACGTCGAAGTTCGAACGGCCGCGCTCGGCCCGGACGTTGTGGCTATCCTGCGGAAAGTTAGGGTCGCCGGCGCTCGAGAAGAAGCTCGAGGCATCGTCGAGAGACTTGCCCCAGGTATACGAAGACAGCAAAGAAAGTCCGGAAGCGAGCCGCTGCTGGAGCCGCGCCTGGAAGCTGTGGTAGCTCGAGTCGCCGCGCGATTGGAGCTGCGTAATGTCGTCAAACTGGGGCGCCGGCCGCAGGTTCGGCTGCCGCGGGCTCGGATACGGCTGGTTGAGGTCCAGCCCCGAAAGCAGCTTGGTACCTTTGGACCCGACATAGGCCAGCTCCAGGGTGCGGCTCCCTCCCAGCCGCTGCTGCACGTTGAAGTTCCAGTGCTGCACGTAAGGACTGCGCAGATCGCGCTGGAACGAGAGCGCCGAAGCGGGCAGCGTCAGCGGATACGACGCCGGGAACGGGTCTCGTAGGCTCAGGAACACGCCCAGGCTGGGCACCGGGACGTAAAGCTTCGAGTCGAAGTAGGGCGGGCTGAAGTAGAGTCCTTCGCCGGGCGCGAGCGACGACTGGTCGTAGTAAACGCCATAGCCGGCCCGCAGCACGGTGCCGCCGTTGCCCGGCGTCCAGGCCAGGCCTATGCGGGGTCCCCAGTTGTTGCGGTCGGCCTCGTAGCCGCTGCGCGGAATCCCGTTCGTGCCCACGCGAACCAGAGCCTGGCGCGACGGGTCGTAGACGTTGGCGCGGTCCTGGGCGTCGACCGGGGGCGCGTTGAACTCGTAGCGCACGACGGCGGAAAGGGTCAGATTGGCGCTTAAGCGGTAACTATCCTGCACGAAGAAGCTGTAGCTGTGGGTGCGAAGGTGCTGGGGGTTGTCGAGCCGTGCTCCGCCCGTGACCGTTGGGAAGCCGATCAGCAGCTCGCCGAGCGAGTTCCCCGTCAGGCCCAGGAAACTCAGGAAGCCGCGCGACTCGACGTCGCGGAAGGCGTTCTGCTCCAGCAGGCGAAAGTCGAAGCCGAACTTCGCCACATGCCGGCCGCGGGCCAGCGTGGCATGATCGAGCACCTGGTAGCTGCTCGCGGCGCTGTGCTGCGGGTTGTTGAACTCGTCACCGAGCGACGAGAAACCCGTGACGCTGATGAAACTCAGCCCGGTGTCGCGCGCCTGGCTTGAAAGCACCGGCAGTCCGACCTGGCGATTGAGGTTCTGGTTACTGTTCTGCTGGAACGAGCCGGCCGAGACACGGTTGAAGCCCAGGCGCACCTCGTTGAGGAGGCTCGGTGAAAATGTATGTGTCTCGCTCAGCATGACGTTCTGGCCGCGGCGCGGGATGTCGGTGCCGAACCCAGGCACGGCCGGAAAGCTGCCTCCGGAGAAGGGGTCGAACAGGCTGCGGTCGCCAAAGCTATACCGGAACGAGAGGTCGTCGGCCCGCGTCAGAACGTGGTCGAGGCGCAGGTCGAAATGGTCGTCGCGGTCACGTAGCGCGGGCGAGGAAACAAGATTCTGCGGCCCGGGGCGGTTGGGCAGCGGATAGAGGGCGGCGATCGCGCGGCCAATCGGGTCGATTCTCTCAGCCGGAATGCGGGCGTTGTCGAACGGCCGCTGGGCAAAGACGTCGAGCACGAACGGATTGGCGCTCTGCGAGAAATCGCCGTTGCGCTCGAGCTGCGTCGGAACGTTCGTGGTCCGCGTGATGCCCTCGCGCACGCGGCGTCCTTCATAGTCGCCGAAGAAGAAGGTGCGGTCGCGGCGCACGGGACCGCCGAGCGAGGCCCCGAACTGGTTGCGCTGGTACTGCGGATCGGGCTCGCTCGCCGGTACAAAGAAGTTGCGGGCGTCCAAGCCCGCGTTACGGAAGAACTCGTAGCCGGTCCCGTGCAGGCGGTTGGCCCCCGACTTGACAACCACGTTCACCTGCCCGCCGGCGTTGCGGCCGAAGGAGGCGTCGTAGTTGCTCGTCAGCACCTCAAACTCGAGGATGGCGCCCACCGGCGGGCTGATCCCGATGCCGTTCAGCTTGGGATCGCCGTTGTAGATGCCGTCCAGCAGGAAGTTGTTGGCGTCTTCGCGCGCGCCGTTGACGTTGACGGCGAAATCCCCGCGCACTGAGCCGGCCGAGCCGGGGGCCGCCGGAGCCGTGCCGGGGGCCAGCAGGGCCAGCTCGAAAAAATTGCGGCCATCGAGCGGCAGCCCCAGGATCTGGCGGTTGTCGATCACGGTGCCCAGCACGGCCGCATCGGTGCGCAGCAGCCCGCGCGGCGTCGTGACGACGACCTCTTCGGAAATGCTGCCTGGCAGCAGCGGCAGGTCGAGACGTAATTCCTGGTTGACGTCCAGCGTCACCCGCTGGACATATTTCCGGTAGCCGTCGCGCTCCGCCTCGACCCGATACGGCCCCGGCGGGAGCAGCGTCACGACAAAGTCTCCCTCGGCGCTCGTGATCGCGGTGCGCCGGCGGTTGGTCGCCTCTTGCACCAGCACCACGCGCACGCCGGCGATGGGCCGCGCGGTGTCGTCCGTGATATGTCCGGCGATGGTACCCAGCAAGGATTGCGCGGTGGCCGGTCCCGGCAGGAAAAGGAACAATACTAGGAAGACAAGTGCGATTTTCGTCCTCACAGACCCTCGCTACCGCCCGGTCGAGCTTTCTCTGAGCGGTTTCCCCATTATAGGAGAGGCCGCTTAGCCACCGCCCGCCGGTGCACCCTTCACGAGGCGCCCAAACAAGTGCCCGCCGTGGTCCCGCGCGCTCCAGGTGCCGGCGTACTGGCCGCGATAGAACATGACGCGCGCCGTGTAGGGTCCGCCGAGTCCGGGGATGGACAGGTCGGTAAGGGTGATCATGGGTGTATCGCCCGCCCACTTGACCGTCAGCGGCATGGGAACCGTGACATCGCGGGACCCATAGTGGACCCGCGCCTGGAACAGCCAGGTTTCCCCGCCCACCTTGCTGATCTTCTCGATGGTGTACCGCTCCTCGCGCAGCCGGGCATCGTTGCCCATGGTGAAATTTCCCACGAGGGTGGCGCCGGTGAGAGACTCCTGAAATTCCTTCTCGAGCGCCGCCGCGTCGGCGGACGTGGCGCGCCGCGAGCAAGCCGCCGCCAGCAGGACCGTCGTTGCAACGATCGCGATTCGTAAGGCACGCATGGCTAACGTTTCCCTGCCCGCTGGTAGCGCTCCATTTCGGTCGAGATCAGCAGCGACATGCCCCCCCCGCGCGGGTCCGGCCCTAGAATCGCCCCCCGGTCGTAATAGTCCCGCAGCGTCTTCTGCTTGCCCGTGCCGGTGCAAACGTCCACGAGGCCGCCGTCCGCGGCCATGCGGGTGCGAGCGGCATACCAGGCCTTTTGGATCACGGGATCATATTTCGCCTTGTCGATCCAGTCCATGCGAACGCCGCGCGCCATGGCGAAGCCGATCTGGCAGGTGGCCGTCAGCTCCCGGTAGCTTCCCGGCTTGTCGATCACCTCGTGCCACGCCCCGGTGGGATCCTGATGGGGGAGGAGCGCTTGCATGTGGCGGCGGAAGGCCTCCAGCATCTCCGCGCGCGCAGGATGGTTCTCGGGAAGCTCGGTCAGACTGAGGGCGAGACCCAGCGCTGGAAACCCGTTGCCGCGGCCCCAGGCGGCCTCATCGAGCGGCGAGTGCCGGTAGATGCCATCCGGCCGCAGGTCGAGCCTCAGCATGAAGCGCAGGTGGCGAAGGCTCATGTCGAGATACTTGTTGTCCCCAGTCAGGTGCCCCACCTGGGCGAGAATCGGACAGCCCATGAAGAACGAGTCGCTCATTTCGTTGTGCCCCGGCATGGATTCCTTCGGGGCGCCGTTGGCATCGAAGCCGAGATCCGCCGCGGCTTTGGCCATCTCAAGATAGCGGGGCTTTTTCGTGAGTCTATAGAGTTCCCCAAAGACCAGGTGGCCGGACTGATGGGAGCCGCTCGGCCGGGCGCCGAGGCTGGATTTCTTCCCTGAGAAGTACGGCGCGACGATTCGCTCGACGTCCGCCAGGTGGCTAGGATCGTTCGTCAGCTCCCCGAGCCACAGCCGGCCGATGAGCGCCATGGCCGGGATGTAGACGGCCTCGTCCAGGTCGTGGCCATAGGTGACGCTCAACTGGCGCGCGACCGTTAGCGGATCGCGGTTCAACCGCCGCTCGATCTCCGCGCGAGCCGGCGACGGACCGTGAAACTTGCTCTTCTGCAGCGCCATTAGCAGCGCCCGCAGAAACTCGTTCTCGCGCCCTGCCGGTACTTCCGCGCGCACCGCCGGGATCGTCCCCGTGTTGCTCGGGGTCGCGCGCACCAGTTGGGGAACCAGCTCATCGGACGCCGCGAGCGATCGCGCCCCGAGGGTCTTGGTCAACGCCGCATCGACGGACTCCGGGGCCTGCCAGCCAAGCTGGCCGCCGGTCCGGACGTCGACCACCAGGTCGGGCGCGTGCATGCCGATCCAGCGCCACAAGTATGCCGCCTCCGGCTCGGTGGGACTGTTGTAGGCCTCGCCGGCCGGCGGATAGCCGCGCTCCGGATGGCCACCGGCGTCTCCGTCCGGCGTGGCGGTCGGAACCGCCGAGACCGCGAACGCGCCGCGAAAGCCCTTGGCATTCGCGCCTGTGTAGAACCAGGTCATCGCCTGCCGGACAGCCTGCGCGGACGCGGCCGAGCGGTCGAGGCCGCCGACCAGCAGCACGCGCGTTTTACGAGTGTTGTAGTCGAGGTCGTCGTTCGTGAGCCAGCACTCGATGGGGGTGGCCTTCCGCGTGACGCCCAGCGCCGAGCGAATCACTCCCGGCGGAGCCCCCGGGGTCTGTCCGAAAACGGCGGCAGCCGCCAGCAATAAAAGGATGGCCTGCAACATGGCAGCATTATCTCCCAACTCGGCACGCCGCGCTAATATGAGACGATGCAAAAGCGGCTCTGGGCGGCGTTGTTCGTGTTGGCGGCGGGTTTACAAGCCCAGGATTGGCCGCAGTTCCTCGGACCCACCCGTAACGGCGTCTACGCCGGACCGCCCCTGGCGCGGTCGTGGCCCTCGGGCGGCCCTCCAGTCGTCTGGCGCAAGGACGTCGGCGCGGGCTTCAGCGGACCCGTGGTCGCCCAGGGCAAGCTGGTCCTGTTCCATCGCCAGCGCGACCGCGAGATCGTCGAAGCCCTCGACGCCAAGACCGGCCGCCCGCTGTGGACCTTCGAATATCCCACCGCCTATCGCGATGACTTCGGTTTTGACGAAGGCCCGCGCGGAGCGCCCGCGATCGCCGGAGGCCGCGTCTACACCTTCGGCGCCGAGGGGATGCTCCACTCCCTGGATTTCGCCACCGGCAAGAAGATCTGGAGCGTTAACACCCGCCAGGCGTTCGGCTCCGACAAGGGCTTTTTCGGCGCCGCCTGCTCGCCCCTGGTGGACGAGAACCGCGTGCTGGTCAACGTCGGCGGCCGTAAAGGCGCCGGCATCGCCGCCTTCGACGCCGCGACCGGCAAAGTCCTGTGGACCGCCACCAACGACGAAGCGGGCTACTCCTCACCCGTCGTCGCGACGATCGGAGGCGTCCGCCGCGGCTTGTTCTTCACTCGCGCCGGCCTCGTCGATGCCGACCTCGCGACCGGTAAGATCCGATTCCAGTTTCCCTTGCGCTCGCGCAGCCAGGCCTCTGTCAATGCCGCGGCGCCGCTCGTCGTGGGCGAAGACCTGATCTTCCTTTCCGCGAGCTACGAAACCGGAGCCGTGCTGCTGCAAGTCAAGGGGAACGAGGTCAAGCGCGTCTGGGCCTCCGACGACGCCCTCTCGAACCACTACGCCACCAGCGTTTTCAAAGACGGCACCCTCTACGGCTATCACGGCCGCCAGGAATTCGGTCAGAGCCTGCGCGCCATCGAGGCGAAGACCGGCAAGGTCCTGTGGAACGAGGACGGCTTCCGTGCCGGAACGGTCACGCTCGCCGGGGACCTGCTGGTGCTGTTGCGCGAAGGCGGCGAGCTCGTGCTCGCCCCGGCGTCCCCGCAAGGTTTCCGGCCCGTGGCGCGCGCCCCGATCCTGCCGGCGACGGTCCGCGCCTATCCGGCGCTAGCCGACGGGCACCTTTACGCGCGCAACGAACGGACGCTGGTGTGCGTGCGCCTCGCCGACAGCGCCCCACCGGCCCCCGCTCCCAAGACCGCGAAACCTAAGTGATGCGCCCCCACTTCACTCCGCGCTGGTTGTAATTTTGTAGCCGCTGTACTCAATCGTCAGCTCCGTTTTGCCGAGGAGCAGGGTGTCGGCCAAGGCGTGGCTTTGCTTGGCCATTGAAAATTCCTCGATCTTCTCGTATTCGCGAATGATCGTCGGACGTCCCGCCCAGAACGAAACGCTCGCCGCCGGTTTCCCCTCGATACGCACGAGCGAGTGATCCTCCACATCGACCCAGGCTCGGCCCTTCAGAAGATGGGGGCTCTTCGTCAGCGGGCTGAGTTCCAGGACCTCACATGGCCGCCCGACGACAGGTTCCTTGCTGATTAGCTTCATTTTATAGTTCGCCGAAGTTACCACTACGTGCTGCCGGATGTCGCCGCGGCTCATCTCTTGTTCCTCCTGCACGAGCCGGTCCAGCACCCGGGTTTGGAGCACGGACGACCCGCTTCTCGAGAGCACCTGATAAGATTTCCCCGCACCTTTTCTGTACACAATAGAGACGGTCATCTCGGCGGAGGTTTGAAAACGGTTACTTCGCACCGTGTAGTGCCCGGTGACAGAATATCCGGCCAACTTTGTCTCCCGGGCCACTTCCGCCTGGTCCACGCCCCGGATGACACTCGCCTCGCGAACGAGGTCAGGAGCAGCGCCGGTCCCGGCTGCACAGATCAGGAGCGATGCCACTAAGCCTGCCTGTCTCTGGCGGATTCCTCGCATCTCAAGCCGCCTGCAACGTCGTATGTCCTTCCGAGGGGTCTGACTCCTGTGACTGCGGAATGGAATCTGCGAACTTGCCGATTTGGTCCAGAGCCTCCGCGAGCGTGGTCACGACGGTGTCCACGAACGCCTTTCCGAATCGTTCGCCAGCCGCGCTGCCGCCTCCGGAGAAATTCCACAGACCCACCACGATCTTCAGATCTGGAAACTGTGACCGCAGCCGCTTGCTCATGGTTCGAGCGTTTAGGAGGGCAAACGGCGGCAGAGCCGAGAGGCAGACCACGTCACCCGGCTGAGGCGAAATCGCGGCTATCTCCTTCACCGCGTCGGAAGGGGAGCTGGTTACCGGTAGAGAGACTACGGGGTACCCCACCCGTTCCACTACTTGCGACAACATCGTGGCCGTCATCTCATCGGCCTGGTCGCTGACGGGCAAACAAACGACCCGGAGGTCAGCCCGACGGGGGGGAATCGCGGGCTCCGCAAGCTCCCCGGCGGTTTCGCCGTCCTGGGTTTCCGGCGCCACCGCCGGCGTACCCCTCTCCCCGATCTCGGCAATCATTTCACTGATGCTTTGTACAATAAAGATCTCCTTAGCTTCATCGAGCGCACCCTTGTGCCGGTCTTCCTCCGCCATGCTGAGGGCGGGAATGAGGACCAAGTCGTAGAGATCCAGGGGGCTCCGTTCCTTGAGAAAGTTGTCCACCACGTCTTGCGCCTCGGTCTGATCCATGGCCAGCAGACGCTGGTAAAAGTGAGCCTCCGGCGCTAGCCCCGGTTCGTCGCCCAGCAAGACGTGCAGGAACTCCAACTGGGGAACATAGCGGCCGAGCACCAGCACGCATACCGTCAGAGGCGTGGAAAGCATCAGCCCCGCCGGTCCCCACAGCGTCCCCCAAAATACGGCCGCGACCAGAATCGCGAGAGACGAAATTCCCGTGCGCGCTCCGCCCAGGCAGGGCTCGACGATGTTCGAGGCGGTCAACTCTACCACCAGGTAGAAACCAAAAGTGAGCAGCGGCCGCGTCCAGCCGTTGAACACGGCCAGCGCCAGCAGGAACGGCAAAGCGCCTCCGATCAGCGGACCAAAATAGGGGATAAATCGCAAGAGCCCCGCCAGGACTCCCCACAGCACGGCATTCGGCACTCCGATGAAGTAAAGCCCGGCGGCGATGATGCACCCGAACATCGCATTGATACAGAATTGCGTCAGCAGGTAACGGCTCACACGCTGGGCGGCATCATCTAGTGCCTGCGTCACGGTGTTGAGCTCGCGCCGCGCGATGAGCCGGATCAGCCGGGCGCGCACGTCCTCCCGCTTCATCAGCATAAAGAGCGTGAACACCATCACCACAAAGGCAGTGATGAGAGGACTGAGCAGCGGACCGAGCAAGTTACCCAGGGATTGCAGCGCCTGGGGCGGATGCTCGACAACTTCCACCAGAACCGGACGAGGGCTGGGCACTGCGGCAGGCGCTGGCCTAGAGGCCTTGGCGGGTAGCGGGGGGACCGGCGTCGCGGGAGCCGGCGTTCCGGATAGTTCCTTGCTCAACTCCTGGACGCTGTTCGCAGCCTTGCTGAGAGCACCGCCGCCAGGTCCCTGGAAAGCAGCGACCTTGTTGTGGATGTTCTCCTTATAACTGGGCAACTGGCTGATGACGTCGATGAGTTGATTGCTGACGATCCAACCGATCCCGGCGGCCAAAGACAGCGCCACGACCAGCACGATGGCTACGGAAGCCACACGGCCCAGGCGGCAACGCTCCAGACCTTTTACGGCCGGCGCGAGCAGGAAGCTGAACAATACCGCGAGCGCGAACGGGATCAGTACTTCCTTGGCGAAGTAAAGAGCCGCTACCGATAGAAGGAACGCGATTAGGGGCAATAATCGCGAAGACCCTGGCAAAGGACTAGGGCGTGCCACAGCATAACCTCATCCGCGCTTGTGCGGCCACTTTACTTCACCGCGAAGCCGGGCCTGACTCTGCTTCTCGAAAAGCCTCTCAAGTTGACCGGCCTGGTCTTGAGCCTTCCCAGCGACTTTTTCGTATGGCCCCTCGGCCGTCCAAATCAGGCTTGTTCGCAAGCGGGCCGGTCTTCTTCTTGGCTTTGCCCTTGACTTCGTGAGACTTGCTTTCGGCCTGATCTTTGGTACCGTGCTTCATCGCTTCCATCCTTGCGCGATTAGTTCTGACAAACGTTCGAGAGCATCTGGATGGCCAAATGCTAAATTGCTGATACTAGGAGCGGGATCAAAGATAAACATCTCCCGGGAGGCGGTTGTGATTGAAAAGATTTCACTCGGCCACCCCCAGGATGGCCGGCAGCAACCGGGCAGGGCGCCGCAAACGTCAGGGCGCGGCCAAAGGTGGAATCGCCGCTCCTCGAACGAAGGCCCGTGCCCTAACGATATAACGACATATGGTCAGATGGCCCCCGGTGGTCACTCCATATGGTCAATAGTTTCGAAGGTTTCTAGTGGTGCTGACCTCGGCCCCGAGGCCCGGTTCGGCGGCTCGCTATACTAGTTCCCATGGCCACTTTGGACCTCCCCAGCACAGCCTCCCCAGCCCAGGCCCAAGCCGCCCGCGAGTCCCTCGACGCCTGGACTCGCGAGATAGTCGAGTGGCACTTCAACCCCGCGACCGGCTGCCCGTTCTGGCTCGACTACGCCGCCAAACTCAACTGGGACCCGCGCCAGGAAATCCGCACCTACGCCGATCTCGACCGCTTTGGCTTTTTCGAGGACGAGTGGCTGCGCGGCGGTCCCGTGCGCCGCTGGGTCCCGAAGGCCTACGCCGACCGGCCCATTTACGTCTTCGAGACCGGCGGCTCGACCGGCGTCCCCAAATCGCGGATCAACATTGAAGATTTCCGCCTCGACTACGAAGCCTTCAGCGCCACGCTGCCCGACGAATATTTTCCGAAGGGCGCCGACTGGATCTCGATCGGCCCCACCGGACCGCGGCGGCTGCGGCTCGCCGTCGAGCACCTCGCCCAATACCGGGGCGGCATCTGCTTCCTGGTCGACCTCGACCCGCGCTGGGTCATCAAGATCCTCAAGAGGCACGACGCCGATGCCGCCGAGCGCTACAAGCAGCACGTCATCGATCAGAGCCTGACGCTGCTCAAGGCGCACGACAACATCCGCTGCCTCTTCACGACGCCCAAGCTGCTCGAAGCGCTGTGCGAGCGGGCCTCGCTCAAGAAGCTCGGGATCACGGGCGTCTTCTGCGGCGGCACCGAGATGACCCCGCAGTTCCACCGCCGCGCCGTCGAGGAAATGATGGAGGGCGCCTACTTCGCCGCCACCTACGGCAACACCTTGATGGGACTCGCCGTGCACAAGCCCCGCGAGCCCCAGGACGATTACGCCATCATCTATTACCCGCCCGCCCCTCGCGCCGCGATCGAGGTCGTGGACCCCGACGAGCCTACCCGCCTCGTCAAGTACGGCCAGACCGGACGCGTGCGCCTTACGACCCTGACCCGCGAATTCTTCATGCCGCGCTTCCTCGAGCGCGACGAAGCCGAGCGCGAGCCGCCCTGCGCGCTCTATCCCTGGGACGGCGTGCGCAACGTGCGTCCCTTCTCGCGCTTCCAGACCAGCGTCGTGGAGGGCGTGTACTGAGGCGCGATGAAGATCCTCTCCCTCACCGCCGGCGCCGCCAGTATGTATTGCGGCAGTTGCCTGCGCGACAACACGCTGGCGTCCGCGCTGCAGGCGGAGGGGCATGACGTCGTCTTGGTTCCGCTCTATACCCCGACCCTCACCGACGAGCGCAATGTCAGCCAGGACAAAGTCTTCTTCGGCGGCATCAGTGTGTATCTCGAGCAGCACTCCGCGCTGTTCCGCCACACCCCGTGGCTGGTGGACCGCCTGTGGGACTCTCACTGGGCGCTCCAAGCGGCTTCCCGGCGCTCAATTCCTGTCGACCCGCGGCTGCTCGGCGAGCTGACCGTCTCGATTCTGCGCGGCGAGCATGGCCGCCAGCGCAAGGAGTTCCGCAAGCTGCTCCAGTGGCTCGAGAGCGAGCCGCGGCCTGACGTAGTGAACCTTCCCTACACGCTTCTCATCTCCCTCGCCGAACCCATCAAGAAGGTGCTCGAACGCCCGATCTGCTGCACCCTGCAAGGCGAAGACCTGTTTCTCGAGGGCCTTCTCGAGCCTTATCGCAGCCAGGCCCTCGACCTCATCCGCGCGAACACCCCGCACGTGGATGCCTTCCTGCCCGTGAGCCACTACTACGCCGAGTTCATGTCCGGATACCTCGGAATCCCCCGGTACAAAATGCACGTGGTGCCCCTCGGCGTCAGCGTCGAAGATTGCTCCCCCGGGCCCCGCCAGGGCTCGGAAGTTTTCACCCTCGGCTACTTCGCGCGGGTGGCGCCCGAGAAGGGGCTGCACCTGTTGTGCGAGATCTACCGGCGGCTGCGCGAGAAGCCCGGCTTCGCGCCGGCGCGTCTCGAGGCGGCTGGCTACCTCGCTCCGGAGCACAAAGGTTATCTACAAGGCATTGAACAGCAGATGGACGAATGGGGACTCGCCGGCGAATTCCACTACCGTGGCGCGCTCGATCGCGAAGCGAAGCTGCACTTTCTGCAGGGCCTCGACGTACTCTCGGTTCCGAGTCCTTACAACGAGCCGAAGGGCCTCTACCTGCTCGAAGCGATGGCGAACGGCGTGCCCGTGGTGCAGCCGCGTCGCGGGGCCTTTCCCGAGATCCTCGAGAAGACGGGCGGCGGGATCCTGGCCGAGCCGGAGGACCTGGATAGCATCGCAGAAGCAATCCTCACGCTGCGTCGGAATCCCGCCCTGGCGCGCGAGCTAGGCCAGCGCGGCGTCCGTGGGGTCCGCGAGCATTACTCGGCCGTCCACATGGCCCGGCGCGCGGCAGAGGTATATTCAAGTCTGACCCAGCCGGCGGCGATGTCCGCATAATGACGCGCGCATTTCAACGCTTTCCTGCACCGAACCGCGACCGTCAGGGAGCGTTTGTAACCGAGCCGCGACCGTAGGGAGCGGTTTTTTCGTAAAGGTATCGTCTTTGCTCGAAGTCACCAGCGTCTCTAAGGAATACCCCACCCCGCGCGGCACGCTGCCGATCCTGGCGGACGTGAATCTGAAGCTCTCCCGCGGCGACGCCGTCGCCATCATGGGACCCTCCGGCAGCGGCAAGAGCACGTTGCTCTACATTCTCGGCGCGCTCGACCCTCCTTCCTCCGGCACGGTCACCCTCGAAGGCAGCAACCCCTTCGCTCTGCCGGAAAACGAGATGGCCGCCTTCCGCAACCAGCATGTGGGCTTTGTCTTCCAGGACCATTGCCTGCTCCCGCAATGCTCCGTGCTCGAAAATGTCCTGATCCCCACGCTGGTGGCGGGCTCAAAGGATCACGACGTCGAGCGCGCCCGCGCGCTGCTCGACCACGTCGGCCTCAGCGGCCGCCTCGAACATCTTCCCGGAGAGCTTTCGGGCGGCGAGAAGCAGCGGGTCTCGATCGCCCGGGCCTTGATCCGTTCACCGCTTCTGCTGCTGTGCGACGAGCCCACCGGCAACCTCGACCGCAAAGCGGCTGAAAACGTCGCCGGCCTGCTGCTCGATCTTCACAAGGAACAACAGACCATCCTGGTCGTCGTCACCCACAGTGCCGAGCTGGCCGCCCGTTTCCCCACGCGCTTCCACCTCGTCGATCAGCGGCTCGTCCCCGCCTGATGCCGGCATGATGCAAGCAGGCACTCTCGTTAAGCGCAGCCTCCGCTACTACTGGCGGACGCACCTCGCGGTCGTGCTGGGAGTCTCGACCGGCGTCGCGGTGCTCGCCGGCGCGCTGCTGGTCGGTGACTCGGTGCGGGCCAGCCTGCGCGACCTGGTCCTCAGCCGCCTCGGACGCACCGACTACGTCATCTCCGCCGGCGGCCTGTTCCGCGAACAGCTTGCGGCGTCCTTTCCCGGCTCGACCCCACTCTTTGCGCTCGAAGGCGTCGTAGTCCACCAGGAAAGTGGACGTCGAGCCAGCAATGTCGCCGTCTACGGCGTGGACGAACGCTTCTGGCGATTCCACGGCCTGCCGTCCAGCCCCCTGGCCCAGCGCGACATCCTGATAAGCGCAGGGCTCGCCGCCGAGCTCGAGACCAAGCCGGGTGACGGCATCCTGCTGCGCCTCGAGAAGGCTTCCGCCGTACCCGCCGAGTCCTTGCACGGCCGCAAGGACCAGCTCGGCCTCACCATCCGCTTCGAAGAGAAGGGGACCCTCGCCCCCGCCGAGCTGGGCGAATTCTCCCTCCAGCCGCGCCAGGGAGAAATTCGCGCCGCGTTTGTCCCGCTCGTGACGCTGCAAGCGGAACTCGAGCAGCCAGGTAGAGCCAATACCATCCTCATCAGCGGACCACCCGACGAGGCCCGCCGCCTCGAGACGCAGGTCCGCGAGCAATTCGCCCTCGAGGACCTGGGCGTCAAGCTGCGGCCGCTCGACGATTGTCACTGCCTGTCGCTCGAGAGCGACAGCATCGTCGTCAGCGATGCGCTGGGCGACGCCGCGCGTTCGGCCGCGTCCGCCGTTGGCTGGCCAAGCTCGGGCGTGCTCACCTACCTCGCGAACGCGATCCGGATCGGCGGGCACGAGGTTCCCTACTCGCTGGTGACCGCGGTCGAGCCGGGAGCGCTCACCCCTCTCAAGCAAGGCCCGGACGCGATCGTGCTGAACGACTGGGCCGCGCGGGATATCGGGGCGCGCCCCGGCGACGCCGTAACCCTCGACTACTACCTGTGGGACCCCACGGGCCGCCTCATCACTCGCAGCGCGCCGCTCCGCCTCACCGGCATCGTGCCGCTGCAGGGCCTCGCCGCCGACCGCAACCTGGCGCCGGAGTACCCCGGCATCACCGAATCCGACAACGTCAGCGACTGGGACCCTCCCTTCCCCGTCGACCTCAAGAAGGTCCGGCCGCGCGATGAAGACTATTGGCATCGCTACCGCACCACTCCGAAGGCCTTCATCACTTTGGCGAAGGGGCAGGAGCTGTGGCAGTCGCGCTACGGAAAACTGACTTCAGTGCGGATCTCGCCTCCCGCGTCCTTACCGCTGGCCGCGGCGCTCGAGACTTATCGCAGCAAGTTGCGCTCGTCTCTCGATCCGATCAAGGCCGGCCTGCTGGTAATGCCGGTCCGCGCGCAGGGACTCCAGGCCGCACGCGGCGCGACCGACTTCGGCGAATACTTTGTCTACTTCAGCTTCTTCCTCGTGGTCTCAGCCCTGTTGCTCGCGTCCCTGTTCTTCAAGCTCAGCGTCGAGCAGCGGCTGCGCGAGGTCGGGACGCTCCGGGCGGTGGGCTTCGCCATACCCCAGATTCGCCGCCTCTACCTTCGCGAGGGCCTGGTGCTGGCAGCGGTTGGAACGCTCGTCGGCCTGCTCGGAGCGGTAGCCTACGGCGCTCTCATGCTGCTGGGACTCCGCACCTGGTGGGTAGCAGCCGTAGGCACCCGGTACTTGACGCTGCACGTCTCGCCAGCGTCGATGGTCGCAGGTGGCCTCGGCGGACTCCTTGCTGCCGCAGCC
>JBGPDC010000126.1:0-16596 GCA_041482115.1 Terriglobia bacterium
ACGCGCGGCCACTGCCACGTGCTCGACATTAGCGGCCAGGTCACGGCGGTGGTCCGCTCGAGCCGCGTACGCCAGGGGCTGGTCAACGTCGCGGGCAAGGGCTCTACCGTCGCCGTCACAACCATCGAGTTCGAGCCGGGCGCGGTGGCGGATCTCCAGCGGGCCCTCGAGCAGATCGCCCCCGCCAACGACAACTACGCTCACAACGCCCGCTGGGGTGATCACAACGGGTACGCCCACCTGCGCAGCGCGCTGCTGGGGACCACCGAGACCTACCCAGTGCGCGACGGGGCGGTCTACCTCGGCACCTGGCAGCAGATCGTACTGTGCGATTTCGACGAGCGTCCGCGGGAGCGGGAGGTCACGGTGACAGTCCTGGGAGAGTGATTGCATGCGCTACTTCTTCCGCCGCCGGATTCCGCCGCTGACGCGCATGCTGCTCGTCGAAAGCGGCAGCCGCCACATCATCGAAAAGGGGCTGCCGGTCTTCGAGTCGATCTACGGCGCTCCAGCGAAGCTCGACCTGCTGACCTGCCTGCCCGGCCTTCCCCAGGGACTCGATCCAGCGACCAGCGAAGTCTTCTCGGTGACCGAATGTAGCTCGACCGCCGACCGGCGCCGGCTCCTCGGCCAGTTGCGCGCGCGCGGCTACAGTGTGGTGGGCATCGTCTGCTCGGACGAGCCGGTCATGACCCCCTGGAAGGTCGCGACGGCGGCCTTGCTGCCGGCTAAAGTATTGATTTTTAACGAAAACGCGGACTTTTTCTGGGTCGACTGGGCCCACCGCAAGGTCCTGCGCCAGTTCGTCGCCTACCGGGCCGGGATGCTCGAGGAATCGGCCCCCCGCAAGATCGCCCAAGTGTTCGCTTTCCCGTTCATCCTGGCATTCTTGGTGCTTTTTGCGGCCTATGTGCACGTGGTCCGCGCTTTCCGCGTCGCCCGCTCCCATTGAACCCGGCTTTCGTACCGTTCAGACCGAAAAGATCGCAATTTAACTCACTGATTCCAAGGGGCTTGACAACCTGTGTGGGCGGGCGTAAACTAGATATCGGACTGAAAGTATCGCAGTTCCCCCGATGTTGAAGCTGACCAAAAAAGCGGACTACGGCCTGATCGCCTTGAAGCACCTGGGGGTGCATAACGGGCGCGGCGCGGCGAGCGCGAAGGATATCGCCGACCGCTACGGGATCCCGCAGCCGCTGCTGGCGAAGATCTTGCAGAAGATGGCGCGGCACGGCCTCGTGGTTTCGCAGCACGGGACCCACGGGGGCTATACGCTGGCGCGGTCGCCGGAGAAGATCACGGCGCTCGAGGTGATCCGGCTGATGGATGGTCCGGTGCTACTGACCTCGTGCAGCACCTCGCACGGGGACTGCGACCACACGGACAAGTGCAACGTGCGGGAACCACTGCAGCGGGTGCATGACAGCATTTTGCAGTTGCTGGATGCGATCACGATTGCCGAACTGATGAAGGACAAACCGGAGCCTAAAGAAGCGTGCTGTGGCGGGTCGAGCTACGTGCCGGCCCCCGGCGGCGCGGTGCTCCAGGTCTTATAGAGAGAGAGACGAAGAGACAATGCGTACCCCGATCTACATGGATTATCACGCCACCACGCCGGTCGATCCGCGCGTGGTAGACGCGATGCTGCCCTACTTCACCGAGAAGTTCGGCAACGCCGCCAGCCGCAACCACAGCTTTGGCTGGGAGGCCGAAAAGGCCGTGGACACCGCCCGCAAGCAGATCGCCGAGTTGATCGGCGCGACGCCCAAGGAGATCATCTTCACGAGCGGCGCCACCGAATCGAACAACCTGGCGATCAAGGGCGTAGCCGAGATGTACGCCGAGCGCGGCAACCACATCATCACGGCCGCGACCGAGCACAAAGCGGTCCTCGACACCTGCAAGCGCCTGGAGAAGCAGGGCTACCGGGTGACCTACCTGCCGGTGCAGAAGGACGGCCGCGTCGACTTGCAGATGCTGCAGGAAGCGATTACCGACAAGACCATCCTCATCACGATCATGTACGCCAACAACGAAATCGGCGTGCTGCAGCCGGTCGCGGAGATCGGGCGGATCGCGCATGAGCGGAAGATCCTGTTCCACACCGACGCGGTGCAGGCGACGGGGAAGGTCCCGGTGAACGTGATCGGCGACAACATCGATCTGCTGTCGCTCTCGGGACACAAGATCTACGGGCCGAAGGGCGTGGGCGCGCTTTACGTGCGGCGCAAGAACCCGCGGGTGCAGGTGGCGCCCCAGATGGATGGCGGCGGCCACGAGCGCGGCATGCGGTCGGGCACCCTGAACGTCCCGGGCATCGTGGGCTTGGGCCACGCCTGTGAGCTGTGTCATCAGGAAATGGCCGCGGAGGCGAAGCGCCTCTCTTACCTGCGCGACAAGCTGAAGACCAACATCATGGCGCAGCTCGACGAGGTGTATATCAACGGGAGCCTGGAGCACCGGCTGCCGCACAACATCAACTTGAGCTTCGCCTTCGTGGAAGGCGAGTCGCTGTTGATGGGCATCAACGACATCGCGGTGTCGAGCGGCTCGGCCTGCACTTCGGCGACGCTGGAGCCAAGTTACGTGCTGAAGGCCCTGGGCGTGGGTGAAGACCTGGCCCACACCTCGATCCGGTTCGGCCTGGGCCGCTTCAACACCGAAGAGGAAGTGGATTACGTAACCAAGCGCGTGGTGGAGGTCGTGAGCCGCCTGCGCGAGTTGAGCCCGCTCTACGAGATGGCGAAGGAAGGCATCGACCTCTCGAAGATCAGTTGGGCCGCGGAGTAACGAGTAACGATTTCAACGAGGAGGAGAGGACAACATGGCTTATTCGGAAAAGGTTCTGGATCATTACAACAACCCGCGCAACGTCGGGAGCATGGACAAGAATGACCCGGCCGTCGGCACCGGCATGGTCGGAGCGCCGGAGTGCGGCGACGTGATGCGCCTGCAGATCAAGGTCAACGAGCAGACCCAGGTGATCGAGGACGCCAAGTTCAAGACCTTCGGCTGCGGCAGCGCCATCGCCAGCTCTTCGCTCGCCACCGAGTGGATCAAGGGCAAGACGGTCGACGAAGCCGTCCAGATCAAGAACACGGACATCGTCAACGAGCTGAGCCTGCCGCCGGTGAAGATCCACTGCTCGGTGCTGGCCGAGGACGCGATCCACGCCGCCATCAGCGATTACAAAGCGAAGAAGGCGTCGCTCGTGACCGAGGCGCAGCCGGCGAAGCAGTAAGAAAGTGTCGGTAGCATGGATACAGTGAAACTAGAGGCGGCGCCCGCGGCGGAGACCGGCAAGATCGAGGTCACCGCTAAGGCGATTGCGAAGATCAAGGAAGCGCTCGCGAAGCAGCACGTCGAAGACGGCGGGCTGCGGCTGGGGGTGCTCGGCGGCGGGTGCAGCGGGCTGAGCTACCAGTTCAAGTTCGACCGCCAGCCGCGTCCCAAAGACAAGGTTTTCGAATACGACGGCGTGAAGGTGTTCGTCGACCCGAAGAGCTATCTCTATCTGCACGGCCTGACGCTCGACTACCAGGAGAGCCTGCTGCAATCGGGTTTCGTATTCGAAAACCCGAACGCCAAGAAGACCTGCGGCTGCGGCACGTCGTTCGTAGCGTAGCGCAGGCCTGGAAGCGGGGAAATGATCCCATGCCGGCCCAGACGGAGCAGTCTGTCGTTACGTGCTGGAACTGCGGCAAGACGCCGGAGGAAGTACACTTCTGCGCCAACTGCGAGAGCCTGCAGCCGCCGGTAAGCGATTACTTCTCCTACCTAGGCGTGCCGCGGAAGCTCTCGATCGACCGGGCCAAGCTCGAGAAGAACTTCTACATGCTGAGCCGGCGGCTGCATCCGGACGTTTATTTCCGGCGGCCGGTGCGGGAGCGGCAGTTTTCGGTCGATGCCACGGCCCTGCTGAATGACGCCTACCGGACCCTGAAAGACCCGGTGACGCGGGTGGAATACCTGCTCGGGCTTTACGGCATCAAGAAGCGGGAGGAAAGCTCGGCGGGAGCGCCGCCGGAGCTGCTGGAAGAGGTCTTCGAGCTGAACATGGCGCTCGAAGAGATCCGGCATGGGGACGCCTCGGTGCGTCCGCAGCTCGAAGCGGCCAAGGCGAAGTTCGAGGGGATGCTGGCGGAGGCGGACCGGCAGATGGAAGAGCTGTTCGGAGAGTGGGACCGCTCGAGCGAGCGCCGGGTGCTCGAGCAGATCAACGGCGTGCTGCAGCGGCGGAAATATATCCAGAATCTGTTGCGCGACGTAAATGAAGCAGTGACGAGTGACTAGCTAAATGTCAGGCCTTTTTCAAATCGACTTCGGCGGCCAGCAGGGCAAGGACCTTATCGTAGGCATCGACCTCGGCACCACGAACAGCCTGGTGGCCTACATGGACGACGTGCGGCCGAAGATTATTGCGGACGTCGGCGGCGAGAACATCGTGCCGAGCATGGTGGCGATGAACGAGGCGGGCGAGATCGTCGCCGGGCAGCCGGCTATGGAAGTGCTGCTGCGCAGTCCGCGGAACGCCGTCTACTCGGTGAAGCGGCTGATGGGCAGAGGCCTCGACGATGTTGTGGACGAGCTAGTGCTCTACCCCTTCCAGGTGGCCGAGGGTAGCGAGAGCGTGATCCGGCTTTACGTGGGCGACCGCATCCTGACGCCGTCCGAAATCTCCGCGCAGGTGCTCAAGCGGCTGAAGCATTTGGCCGAAGAACACTTCCAGCAGCCGGTGACGAAGGCCGTGATCACCGTGCCGGCCTACTTCAACGACGCCCAGCGGCAGGCGACCAAGGACGCCGGGCGGCTCGCGGGGCTCGAAGTGCTGCGCCTGGTGAACGAGCCGACCGCGGCGGCGCTCGCCTACGGGCTCGACAAACGCAAGCAGGGGATCATCGCGGTCTATGACCTGGGGGGCGGGACATTCGACATCTCGATCCTTAAGTTGCACGAGGGAATTTTCGAGGTGCTCGCCACCAACGGCGACACGCACCTGGGCGGCGACGACATCGACAACCTGCTGATCCAGATCGCGCTCGAGGACGTGGCGACCGAGTGGGGCGAGGACATCTCGGGCGATGCGGCGGCCGTCGAAGGGCTGCGGCGGGCGGTGATCGAGGCCAAGCACCGGCTTTCGTCCTACCGCGAGGCCGAGATCCAGTTTTCGTGGCAGGGGCGCCACTACAACCGCGTCATGGACCGGCAGCTTTTCGAGCAACTGATCGCCCCGGTCATCCAGCGCACGCTCGACCCCTGCGGCCAGGCGGTGACCGACGCCAAAATCGACGTCAAGGACATCGACGAAGTGGTGCTGGTGGGCGGCTCGACGCGGATTCCGCTGGTGCGCGAGACCGTCCAGGTCATGTTCCAGAAGAAGCCCCACACGGAGCTGAACCCGGAGGAGGTGGTGGCGCTGGGCGCGGCCGTGCAGGCGGGGATTCTCTCCGGCGTCCACACGGACATGCTGTTGCTCGACGTGACGCCGCTGTCACTCGGCATCGAGACCATGGGAGGCGTGGTGTCGAAGCTGGTGCACCGCAACTCGACGATTCCGGCGAGCGCCACCGAGGTGTTCACGACGGCCGTGGACGGGCAGAAGAACGTGCTGATCCACGTGGTGCAGGGGGAGCGCGAGATGGCGCCGGACTGCCGGAGCCTGGCGCGGTTCGACCTGAAGGACATCCCGCCACAGCCGGCCGGGATGGCGCGCATCGAGGTGCGATTCCTGATCGACGCGAACGGCATCCTGAACGTGACGGCGCGCGACCTGCACTCGGGCAAGGAGCAGTCGGTGGACGTGAAGCCTTCCTACGGGCTCACCGATGAGCAGGTGGAGGCGATGATCTCGGAGTCGATCGACCAGGCGGAGGCGGATTTCGCCAAGCGCCAGCTCGCCGAAGCCCGGGTGGACGCGGATGCCATCCTGGCGGCGACCGAGAAGGCCCGGCAGCACGAAGCCTGGCAGGAATTGAGCGCGGAGGAGCGGCGGGAGATTGGCAAGGCCGAGCGCGCGCTCCAGAATGCCCTTGGCGCCGGCGACCATGTGGCGGTGCGCGAGCATATCGAGAAACTGAACCAGGCGACGATGCGCCTGGCCGAGCGAATGATGACCGTGGCGGTGCAGACCGCGGCGGCGAATCCGAAACTGACGGAATCTTAAAGCCATGGAAACGGCGACTTTGCAAAACGAAACGGCGGCGGGCAAGAAGACGATCAAGGTGACGTTTCTGCCCGAGGGGAAGACGGTGGAGTTCGACCCCGAAACGCTGCCTTACAAACATCACGGCAAGCCCCTTTCGCTGCTCGACATCTCCCTGAACTTTGGGGTGCACCTGGAGCACGCCTGCGGCGGGAACTGCGCCTGCACGACCTGCCACGTGGTCGTCAAGGAAGGGGAAGAGAACCTTTCCGAGATGGAAGACGACGAGATGGACCGGCTGGACGGCGCCCCCGGCCTGACCCTGCACTCGCGGCTCGGCTGCCAGTGCGAGGTAAAGGGCGACGTGGTGGTCGAGATCCCGGCCTGGAACCGCAACTATGTGAGTGAGGGCGGCGGCTCGCAGTTGGGCGACGGCATACCGCCGCCTAGCAACAAGAGGTGAAGACCATGCCGAAACTAACGTGGGATGACCCGGAAGGTATCGCCATCGCGCTGTTTGACGCGCATCCCGAAGTGGAGCCGCTGAATCTCCGCTTCACGGACCTGCACAATTGGGTGACGGAGCTGAAAGAGTTCGCCGACGACCCCAAGGGATCGAGCGAGGGGAAGCTGGAGGCGATTCAGATGGCGTGGCTGGAGGAGTGGGAAGAGGGGCGGGAGTAGAGAGCCGTTCAGGCTCGCAGTGGGACCGGCTCGCCGTGTTTGCGCAGGCTCTTCACGTAACCTTCGATAGCCTCGCGGATGTTTTCGGTCGTTTCAGCTCGCGTCCGTCCCTGGGAAATACAGCCGGGGAGGGCGGGGCAGGTGGCGACGAACATGCCGTCCTCCTCCGGCTCGAGATAGACGCGGCACTTCATCCTCAGCTTGCCCGGCGGAGTTCTTCGCGAATCACCCGGCGCAACGTTTTCTCCAGAGGCGCATCCGCTTGTTCGAGGTGGCGGCGCAGAGCCTGATTGATCAGGGTCTGATAGTTCCCGCCCCCGGCATCGTCCACCCGCTTCCGAAACCAATCCAACACGTCGGTATCCAGTCGGATCGTAATCCGGGTCTTGCCTTTGGGCAGCGGGACCACGGGGCCGCGCCGCGCTTTGCTGAAATCGTATTCTCGCTTCACAAGCCTCTCTCGTATTGCCGGCTCTCCCGGCTCGTCGCCCGGCGGGCCGAAATCAGGCGCAGCCGGTCGCCGCGCCACGTGTACACCACCAGAAGCAGACGCCCCCAGAGCATCCCTGCCCAACGTGATCCAGCGCTCGTCCTCGTCGGAGGACAGGTCTGGCATGCTCAACCCCTATTCATCTTCCAGCGCGGTAACGGCGTCCGCAAATTGGACCCCGTGCTTCCTGGCGTTCAGGCGGGCCTTGACGAGATCCCCACCCATAGGCCACCAGCCAATTATATGTACAAATGTACACGGAATCAAGGTGATCATGATGATAGGCTGCCTTAAGCCCCAGCGCGGTGGTATCGTGACACCAAAAGGATTTTCTATCGCTATGAGAAACCGGATCTGGTTGGGGCTAGTCGCGGGGGTGATCCTAGTGGCGCTCGCCGCCTCGGCCGCGGATGTCAACGGAATCTTTCGGGGCCAGTACACGAGCGCCGATGGACGTCACCATCGCATCACCTTCACCCTGAAATCCGAAGGCGGGAAACTGACCGGCACCGTCAACGGCACGGTGAATAAGACGGCCATCCTCGACGGCAAGATCACCGGAGACGAGATCTCCTTCGACGCCCAGTGGCCCTACGGAAAATTCCACTATCAGGGCAAGTTCAGCGCAAACGAGCTCAAGCTCACCGTCAAAGCCGGGGAGTACAGTTCCGAAATGACGGCCGCGCGGGTGACCGAGTAGCGCCGCTACAATAGAAGCAGTATGCAACTGGTTGTCAACGAAGAGACGGTGATCCAGCTCCGGGACATGTCGGAGGAGGATTTCTATGAGTTCTGCGCGCTCAATGAAGATCACCGCATCGAGCGGACGGCCTCCGGAGACATCCTGATCATGGCGCCGGCCGGTAGTGATACGGGAGATCGCAACGCTGAGCTGACCATGCAACTCCGCGCGTGGAGCAGAAGGGACGGCCGGGGCAGGGCCTTCGATTCGAGCACCGGCTTTACCCTTCCCAACGGCGCCATCCGGTCGCCGGACGCGGCGTGGGTCGAGCGATCCCGGCTGGCCAGCCTGACTCGCGAGCAGAGGCGACGTTTCGCACCGGTCTGCCCGGACTTCGTCGCAGAGCTGACTTCGCCGACCGACCGGCTGAGCAAGGTGCAGGAGAAGATGCGGGAGTGGATGGCGAACGGCGCCCAACTGGGCTGGCTCCTCGATGCCGATGGCCGGCAAGTGCACCTCTATCGGCCGGACGGCTCGGTCGAGGTTGTTGCGGAGCCGTCGCAACTCGTGGGCGAAGGTCCAGTGGAGGGCTTCGTCCTGGACCTGCAAGGCTTTTGGGATCTGGACTGGTAAGCCTTCCCGCGCTATTTCTGCGCCTGCTGATAGTCCGCCGGCACGGCGAATTCCGAGGCGGCGATCGCGCCCGTCGAGAAGTTGCTCGACTCGGTGGTCATCTCCATAATCGGGCCGCCGGCGCCGCCACCGCCCATCTGGGCCAGCATCCTGGCCGCCATCTCGGCTTGCGGCCCACCCTTCTTCTGCATCTCCTCGATTTTGGCGCGCGCTGCCGCCATCTGCTCCTGAGCCTGGGCCATGCGGGGGTCGTTGCCGGCCATGGACATCTTCATGATGGTCAGCACGGCAACGCCGCTCATCTCGCTCATCTTCTTTTGCATCTCGGCCATCGCCCGGCGCATGCTCTCGTTGCCCCCGGCGTTGCCCAGCATGGCTTCCCACGGGTTGCGGTTGCCGGCCTTCTGGTAGAAGGAGCGCAGTTCCTGGGCGCCGGGCACGTCGGAAGAGATCCACATATCCATCGTCATCCGCATCTTCATGTCGCCGCCGCCCGCCTGCTGGCGCATTTGCGGCGCGTCCATGTCCATGGTGAGGATCACCTGGTGCGCGTTGAAGCCGTTGATAGACTTGCGCTCGCCCGTGTCCTTCACATCGACCTGCACCTCGAGGCCGGCCTTGTTGACGGCGGTTCCAATCTGGCTGAAAGGCGTGGTGGAGTACGTCTTGCGGGTGTGGTTGAGGTGGGTGATGGTCTGGGCGCCGAAGTCCATAATCATAGCCGTGTCGCCGGAGTCGAGCTTCATTTTGTCGCCCTTGACGAAGTGGCGCGTCGTGCGCGGCGCGCCTGGGCCGCCCGCACCGGCGGCGGCGAAGCCAGCCATCATGCCGCCGGTGGACTTGGCCGTGGTGGTGTAGCTGAAGTCGGCGCGGGCCGGTAGCAGCACAGCCAGCGAAAGAGTAACGGTGAGCGCGAATTTCATGAGACGCAGAACCTCCTGACTCCCTCGATTATAAAGGAGGTTGGGGGGCAGTGGCGGGCGTGGTCCCGTGGAGTGTATAAAGGGGCATGCCTACCCCGCGTGTTTCCCGCCGGCGGTTCCTGGCCGGACTAGGTGCGGCGCCGCTGCTGGCGGCACCGGCGATGAGCAAGATCGAGCGGGTCCGGCGCGCCCTGGAGGGCCGGGAGGTCGACCGTCCCCCCTATACCTACTACTACCACTTCCTCGACGAGAAACTGCCTGGCGCGCGCCATGCCGCCTCGACGCTGGGGTTCGCGCGAAAGTTCTCGGTGGACCTCGTAAAGGTCATGAGCGACTACCCCTTCGGCGACGACCCGCGGAGCCCCTTCCCCGAGCAGGTGAAAGCGCTCCAGATCATCGGGCGGGAGCTGAAGGGACAGGCGCTGTTTGTCGAGACGCTGTTCCAGCCCTTCAACCAGGCGGAGAAGACGTCGTCACCCGAGGCGGTCAAGCGGCTGATGCGGGAGAATCCGCAGGCGCTGCTCGACCGCCTGGAGAAGATCGCGCGCGCCGAGGCCAGCCACGCGCGCCGCGCGTTAAGGGCGGGCGCGGCCGGCATCTTCATCGCGATCTCCAACGCCAATGACGGGTACCTCACCCGGGACGAATACCGCAAATTCAGCGAGCCGTTCGACCGGATGGTCCTGGCGGGGGCCAGGGAGGGCGAGCTGAACATCCTGCACCTGCACGGCGAGAAGGTCTATCTCGATCTCTTCCACAAAGGATGGCCGGCGCGGGTGGTGCAGCACTCGGTCGCGGGCACCGGGGTTCCGATACGGAAGGTCCGCGAGAACTACCACGGGGTGGTGATGGGGGGCGTGGACGAGATCCACTTCAAAGAATTGAGCGTCGAGCAGATGCGCCAGCAGGTCCAGACGGCGCGCGCCGAGGCGGGAGCGAAGTTCATCCTGGCCCCGGGATGTTCGGTGCCCAACGACACGCCCGACGCACAATTATTGAAGTTCAACCAGGTGGTGGCGGGCTGAGCCTGCCCCCAACTCCATGATCGAAGCACTGGTGGCGGTGGTGGCGCTGCTCGCGGGCGGAGCGCTCGGGTGGGTTCTGAGCGGCGCGCGGGCAGCGGCGCGGACGGCGGCGGCCGAGGCGCGGGAGACGGAAGTCCGCCGGGAGTTGGAGTCGGCGCGGGCCCAGGCGGAGTCGCTGCGGAGCCGGACGGCCGAGTCCGAGAACGCGCGCGTGACGGCCGAGACCCGGGCCCACGAGACGGAGAAAAATCTCAGCGAGCAGAAGGCGCTGCTCGAGGACGCGCGGCAGAAGCTTACCGAAACGTTCCGGTCGGCGGCCGCGGAGGCGCTCGCGGGCAGCAACCAGGGCTTCCTGCTGCTGGCGGAAGAGAAGCTGCAAGGGCTCGTGAGGCCGCTGAACGAGACCCTCACGAACTATCAAAAAGAGGCGCGAAGCCTTGAAGAGAAGCGGCTGCAGGAAGTGGGGCTCGTGGGGCAACAGCTCACCACGCTCCAGAACGAAACGGCCAAGCTGGTGAACGCGCTGCGGTCGCCGCAGGTGCGCGGCCGCTGGGGAGAAATCGCGCTGCGCCGGACGGCCGAGCTGGCCGGGATGAGCCTCCACTGCGATTTCGTCGAGCAGCACACGCTGTTCAGCGAAGAAGGGAGCGTCCGGCCGGATATGATCGTACGCCTGCCGGCGGGACGCGAGGTGGTGGTCGATTCGAAGGTCCCGCTGGAGGGCTTCCTCCAGGCGCTCGAAGCCACCACGGAGCCGGAGCGGGAGGCGGCCTTGCAGCGGCACGCCTCGCAGATCCAGCAGCATGTGACGAAGCTCGCCGCCAAAGACTACTGGGACCAGCTTTCGTCCACGCCGGAGTTCGTTGTCCTGTTCATCCCGAACGATTCGTTTCTCGCGGCGGCGGCCGAGAAGGCGCCGGACCTGATCGAGTCGGCGATCGCCAAGAAAGTCATTATCGCGACGCCCGCGACGTTCATCGCCCTGCTGCGGGCCATCGCCTACGGGTGGCGGCAGGAAGCGCTCGCCGAAAACGCCGAGCGCATCAGCCAGTTGGGACAGGAACTCTACGACCGGCTGGCCACGCTCGCCGAGCACTTCAGCAAGCTGGGCGGCAGTATCGGAAAAGCCGTCGAGGCGTACAACCTGGCGGTAGGGGCCCTCGAGAGCCGCGTGTTCCCCTCGGCGCGGCGCTTCAAAGAGCTGGGCGCCGGGACGAAGAAAGAGGTCGAGGAGCTGCCGCTCGTGAATCAGCGGGTGCGGCCGCTCGCTCCGCCCGAGGCGTCCGAAGAGGAGTAGGCCCGGATCAGCTTGGCGGCCTCGATGGCCTGGCCCACGTGCCGCATCGTGTGCTCGGAGATGTGTACCAGCAGTCCGGCGGCGGTAGTGGGAAGACGCAGCCGGCCCACGTAGCGCGGCTCGGTGAGAGACTCGCGGGTGATCCGCCTGGCGTCTTCGGCGGCGCGGGTGAGCGACGCTTCCACTTCAGCGAGGAGTTCCTCAGCGGAGGCCCCGGGCTGTTGCTCGCGGGACTTGTCGGCGTGCTGTGCGGCGGTCAGCGTCCCGCCGAGCAAGTAAGTCGTCATGCGGTTCACGCTGCCGGCGATGTGGCGGACGTGGTAGCCAAGCGGCACCTGGCCGTGAGGACGAGCCCAGACCTGCTCCGGGGTGAGACCGCGGACATAATCAGCCAGCTCTTCACGAGCATGCTCAAAAGAGCGCAATAGGGGTGCGACAAGTGGATCGACTCCGGGCAGCGGTCCGCGCAGCCAGGGTTCGGGTTCTTTCATGCCGGACATACCTCCGTGATTTCGAGTTCCAGCAGCAAGCCGCAAGCGGCGCAGACGAGGCGGTTGTCCTCCGTCATATAAACGCGCGTCGACTCGCACTTGGGGCAGGCCACCGCAGGGTCGGTACACTCCGGGAGCGGATCGGGCGGCTGAACGCCGGCGACCTTGCCGCCGGCGAGGCGGGCGCCGGTCTGGAACGACGCGCGGCAGTCCGCGCAGACGTGGTTGAAGCAGCACTTCGGTTCGCAGCTATAGACGATGTCGAGCGAGCCGCAGACAGGACACGCGAATGAAAGCTTGCGGGCGGTCACGGCACCAGTATAGGGTCAGCGCGCAAAGGCGTCCACAGAGACCGCGATCGAAGGAAAGGCTGCCAGCACCGCTCGATCCGAGGTTACCACGTTGGTGTTACAGAGGATCAAGGCCGTCCTGGTCTCTTCGCGGCGTTTATGTCCCGGTCGGTGACCTGGATAGGGCCGATTTTGCGGCGAAGCGCGCGCACGTCCGCTAAGAAGGCCTCCGGATCAAAAGGACGTCTGCGGAGCACTCTCTCGAGACAAGCGATGGCCTCGCGGTTGATGCTACGACGGTGCTCAATAGCGCTTTGCTTGAGCCGTGCGTAGAGATCGTCCGGAACGTTCTTCAGAGTTAGGGTAGCCATGGGTGATTCTAACGGGATCAGCCGCGGCGGCGGGACTCCTCCGCGATCATCTCCTTCTTGCGCTCGAGCCCCCAGCGATAGCCGCCCAAGCCGCCGTCCTGCCGGACCACACGGTGGCAGGGCACGACGACCGCAACCGGGTTGGTGGCACAAGCGCGCGCGACGGCCCGGTTCGCGGTCGGGCGGCCGAGCGAACGGGCGATCTGGCTGTACGTGCGGGTGGTCCCGTAGGGGATCTTGCGCAGCGCCTCCCACACGCGGCTCTGGAAGGCGGTGCCGAGGACGTCGAGAGGCAAGTCGAGTTCTTCACGGCGGCCGCGAAGCTGCTCGACGATGGCGCGCGCCCATTCGTTCAGGCCATTGCGGTCGGGGTGCACCTCGGCCCGAGGGTACTCTTGCGCCAGTGCGTCGAGGAGGGCCTGGTCACGATCGCCCAGGCTGACCATCGAGAGACCGCGCGCGGTACCTGCCACCAGAACGCGTCCCACCGGACTGTCGGCGATGGTGTAGCCGATCCGCATATTCTTCCCGCCTTGCCGGTAAGCGCCCGGCGTCATGCCCAGCCGCGGAGCCGACTGCTCGTAGAGACGGCTGCTCGCCCCGTACCCGGCGTCGTAGAGCGCGCGCGTTACGTCTTGCCCCTGCCGTAGCGCCTGCTTAAACGACCGCAGCCGAAGTGCGCTCGCGTATTGTCGTGGCGAGACTCCCAGCTTGCTCCGGAAGACGCGCTGCAAGTGCGAGGGACTGAGGCTGACGTGGCGGGCGAGGGTCGCGAGATCGGCCGGACCGTCGAGGTGCGATTCGAGATAGCGGCACACTCGGCGAACCAACTCAATCTGCGGATCGGCGGCGTTGGGACGGCACCGGCGGCAGGCGCGGAATCCGGCCCGCTCGGCGAGTCCCGGATTGTCGAAGAAGATGACCTGGGCAGGCCGCGGCCGCCGCGAGGGGCACGACGGGCGGCAATAGACGCCCGTAGAGCGCACCGCGTAGACGAACGCGGCGTCATAACGGCGGTCGCGCCCGAGAACAGCTTGCCAGCGTGGTTCGAGGTTTTCCATACGCCCAGGATAGAGCGCGGCGGACCGGGTTGCTATCCGAAGCTTGCGGTCAAAGTGCGTGCGCCGGGCACCGGAGTGTTGACACCCCCATGCAAATGCTTGCATATTGAGTTGTGGCGGACAAGCCCCTGCTCTGGCTGGGGTCCTCACGGACTGATTTGAGACTTTTCCGGCCCCTACCCGGCGCGTAGCCGGTTCTCAACTGCGCCGGGTGCAGTAGGGCCTCGAGGCGAACGACTGGAAGCCGATGCCTGGCGTTGGTCCCGGTGTCAAGGAGATTCGGATTCACACTGGGCGAGAACACCGGGTCTTTTACGTGGCCAAGTTCGCAGAGGGCATCTACGTGCTCCACGCCTTTGAAAAACGGACCATGCGAACGCCCCAGCGGGACGTGAGACTGGCCCCGCGACCGGTTTCGCGCCCTGCTCACGATGAGACGGATACCAGATGCCAAATAAGGATAAAGTCAGGCTCACCCGGTCGAGCGGCAACGTTTTCCTTGACCTCGGCTTCCCGCCCCAGGAGGCCGAGCATCTGCGGGTCCGGTCGGATCTAATGATACAGGTCCAGAAGGTGATCGCATCCCGAGGGATGAAGCACACCGAGTCCGCCAAGATTCTTGGGCTAACCGAAGCCCGTCTCAGCCATCTCCTCCAAAGCCGGATCGATCTGTTCACTACCGACGCTTTGATCGATTTGTTAGCACGCCTCGGCGTTCAGGTCCGGCTGGTGCTGAAAGCAGCGTCCCGCGGCCGTCTCAAGGTGGCGTAACGACGCGGTAATCTGCGTGCTGTTGAGCGCCGTCGCAGCAGTCAAGCGACTCTTTTGGTGCCGCGCTTCCTCTGTTTCGCCTTTCGGCCGTCCAGCCATTTTTTCAGGGATTGTCGTCCCTCTCCCGATCGCCGCCCGGCCAATAAACCCGCGATGGTTAAGTCTTCATCGAGATCCGGCCAATGGAGGTAAGCGCCGTCCCCAAAAATCTCAAAATGATTACGCTCTCGCGGTGTCCCATGCCAGAGCCGAGGAAACCAGACCAGGGGCACTATGATCGTCCGGCCATCGACCAAGTCAACAGTTACGGCGTCGTCAGTCAGTCTCACCGATTGCGCGCGGGCTTCCTGTATTTCAGCGATCGAAGAACTCATACCAACTCTTGAGCAGCCGTTCCTGGTGCTCCTGAACCAGCTTTGCGATGGCGTTCAGTTCCACCCGGCTGAAGCCCCCGGCGCGCTCCAAGGCGACGGGTTCCAACCAGAGTTTCGCCACCATGCTCTCGCGCCTGACGTGAACGTGGGGAGGCTCGCCCCGGTCCAAGGATACGAAGAAGAAACGATACGAACGGATCTTGAGAACCGTCGGCACTCCGTCGCCATTCTATCCTGAGTCCCCCTACTCCGCCTGGTAATTCGGCGCTTCCTTCGTGATAATCACGTCGTGGACGTGGCTCTCGCGCAGGCCGGCCCACGAGATGCGCAGGAAGCGGGCGTTCGCCTGCAGCTCCTGAATATTCGGCGCGCCACAGTACCCCATGCCGGCCTTGAGACCGCCGACGAGCTGATACACCAGGTCCGAGACCGGTCCCTTGTAAGGCACCCGTCCCTCGATGCCCTCGGGCACCATCTTGCTGTCCGGCGATTGCGAGTAGCGGTCGCTCGAGCCGGCGGTCATCGCCCCCATCGAGCCCATGCCGCGGTAGCTCTTGAAGCTGCGGCCCTGGTAGAGGATCGTCTCGCCGGGGCTCTCGTCGGTGCCGGCGAAGAGGCTGCCTATCATCACCACGTTGGCGCCGGCCGCCACGGCCTTCGTGATATCGCCCGAATACTTGATCCCGCCGTCGGAGATGACCGGCACCCCGGTGCCGCGCGCCGCTCGCGCGCACTCGGAAATGGCCGTGACCTGCGGCACCCCCGCCCCGCTGACCACGCGGGTCGTGCAGATGGACCCGGGACCGATGCCCACCTTGATGGCGTCTACCCCCAGGTGGATCAGGTCCGCGGCGGCCTTTTCGGTCGCCACGTTGCCCGCCACCAGTTGCACGTCGGGCAGGATGCGCCGCACCTCCCGGATCGCCTCGAGCACCCGCTCGCTGTGTCCGTGGGCGGTGTCGATACAGAGCACGTCCACGTTGCGCCCGTGCAGCTCCTGGGCGCGCTCGAGGTAATCGCCGGTCGCGCCGATGGCCGCGCCGACGAGCAGGCGACCCTTGTCGTCCTTGGCGGCGTTGGGATACTTCAGTTTTTTCTGGATGTCCTTGACCGTGATCAGGCCCTTCAGGTTGTACTCGTCGTCCACCACTAGCAGCTTCTCCACCCGGTGCCGGTGCAGGATCTTTTCGGCCTCCTCGAGGGTCGTGCCGACCGACACCGTGATGAGGTTCTCCTTGGTCATCACCTCGGAGATGGGCAGATCCAGGCGGGTCTCAAAGCGCAGGTCGCGGTTGGTGAGGATGCCCACCAGCTGCTTGTTCTTGGTGATGGGCACGCCGGAGATGCGGTAGCGGCGCA
>JBGPDC010000127.1:0-16571 GCA_041482115.1 Terriglobia bacterium
CTGCTCGATCTCCTGCAGCACCGTCATGCCCACGACGGGCTCGGCGGCGGTGAAAGACCCTTTCGGGGCCGTACCCGACCAGGAGGCGACCTTGAGGTCCTGTTTCTTCAAGATCGTGCCCGGCGGGAGGCTGCGGGTGGCTACCACTAACGGGCTAGTCCGTCCGGAGTTGGCCCGGCTGAGCCGCCCGGCGAGCAGCCCGTAAAAGATTCCGGTCGCGATCAGCGCCACGACAAAGGCGACCCCCAGCAATGGCAATAGTTTCCGGTTCATAAGCAGATTCCAGCCGCCTGTTGTAACGGTCGCGCCAACTCCCGCGCGGAGCGGACCTCACTAGAAGTACATCAGAAAGAGGAAAACTGGAGAATTGGTAGATTGCACTAAGCAGCTAGGTTTTTTGTCGTAGGTCAGGAAGAGTAGCAATGGGTGATAGGACCCTCGGAGAGCGTCCCTGTCGCGTTACACTGGGGCCGATGCTCCGCCGTGGGACCCTCGCTTTGACGATCCTGCTGTGCCTGGCCCGCGGGGGAGCCGCCTACTCGGTGCTGAGTCACGAGGCCATCATCGACGCGGCCTGGACCGACAGCATCGAGCCCCTGCTCCGGCAGCGTTTTCCGGCCGCGACGCCGGAGGAATTGGCCGGCGCCCACGCCTATACTTATGGGGGCGCCATCATTCAAGACATGGGCTACTACCCTTTCGGGAGCCATTTCTTCAGTGACTTGACGCATTACGTCCGCAGCGGCGACTTCGTGCTGGCCTTGCTCGATCAATCCCAGGATCTGAACGAGTACGCGTTTGCGCTGGGGGCCCTCGCTCACCACGCCGCGGACACGGCCGGCCACTCCCTGGCGGTGAATCGCGCCGTCCCGGTCTTGTTCCCGAACCTGCGCCAGAGATTCGGCGGCATTGTCACTTACGCCCAGGATGCCGTGTCGCACTTGAAGGTCGAGTTCGCTTTCGACGTGGTCCAGGTGGCCCAAGGACACTACGCACCGCAGGCCTATCACGACTTCATCGGCTTCGAGATAGCCCAGCGGCTGCTGGAGCAGACGTTCGAGCAAACCTATGGACTGGAATTTTCGGACCAGTTCCTCAACGAGGATCTGGCGCTCGGGACCTATCGCTACGCCGTCTCCTCGCTGATTCCGCGCATGACCCGGACGGCGTGGGCACTGCGGAAGGATGATATCCGGCAGAGCCAGCCTGGAGTCACCAGGCGGAAGTTCATCTACAACCTGTCGCGTCAGAGCTACCACCAGAAATGGGGGAACGTCTACGAGCGGCCCGGCGTGGGTACACGGTTTCTGGTGTTTCTCTTCCGGCTGATTCCCAGGGCGGGGCCCCTGCGGGCCTTCGGGTTCCGGCCGCCCACGCCCGCCACGGAGGCGATGTTCATAACAAGCTTCGACAGCACCTTGGACCACTACCGTGCGCTGCTCGCCGCCCACCGTCGGCATACGCTGCAGCTCCCCAATCACAATCTGGACACCGGCCAGCCTCTCAAGCCCGGCGCCTACTCGCTGGCCGACGACGTCTATGCCCACTTGCTGGACCGCGTTTCGAAAAAGCCGGTCTCCCCCGAACTACGGAATAATATCCTCGGCTATTACTCGGATCTGCAGTTGCCTTACACCACCAAGAACAACCCCGCCGCCTGGCAGAAGCTAGTAGAGGAGTTGGAGAGGCTCAAGCAAGAGACGCCCGGCGCAGGGGGATCGCAGGGCAGTCGCTAAGGCTGCTGGATCTCAGCCGCAAATTTGCGGCTGAGTTTGAATCTAGTGTGGATTCAATAGATTACAGATAATATTGCCACTAGCGCCTTAGGTTTCAAGCGGCCCCGGTGGGTCACTGGAGGCGTGTTACTCGTTGGCATGCTGTCCGGCGCTCAATCGCCAGCGGCATCAGACAGCGTTTTCAGACTCGCAGCCCCTTCCGGCGCCACTCGTCGGCTACAGAGCCCGGTTTAGACCGCGGACTGCGAAAGATCCTCACGAAAACGCTGATCGCCGCAAGCCCAGCCTATGAAGAGCTGCACTCCGCCACGCTCGCCAACGGCTGCCAGGGAACCGCGTGTCGTTTGCACATCGAGCGCCGCAGCAAAGGCCTCGAAATCAGAGTACCAGCGGTGATCGGCACTAAACGAATGAACGACGAGGACCGCCACCGACGTGAAAAAACGCTGCGCGAGGAGAATCGCAGCCGCAGTACGGTGGAGCAACTGGTACCGAAGTCTTGGAGAGCTGGAAGGAGGTATGCGGAGCAGTTCATGCAGATAGTCGAGGCGCTGGGAGGCACCCTCGCGTTGCTTCGCCTCGACGGTTGGTCCGAACTCCTCATTGACCTTGCCTTCGACAGCGAGTGCGGCGAGGCCACCCCGACCGCGCACCAGTGCGAATACGTCGGTCTGAGTGGGGCGCGTTCCGCCCGGGAGATCGACTTGGTACTCCGGAATGGCGAGCAACAGTTCCGGTTTTTCCAGTGCCGGATGGCGACCCGTTGCGAGCAAGGCGCTGACCTCTAACGGCAAGGCACCAGCCGCGCCCTGCCAGCATTGGGCCAAGCTCATAGCAGAGAACCCTGCCTTCCAATGCCGATCTGGCTGCAGGCGCTGCCAGTCCGCTGTAGACCGCGCTGGTATGAAGATCCTATTCATTGACTATGCCGCGAGCTCCGCGGGCGACTTCGCTCCATAGAACGCAAACCACGGCTTCGCCGCTTTCACGCACTCGTTGACCGCCTGGATGTTGGCGATGCCTTGGCCCTGGAGCCACTTCTCAAGCCCGGCGGCGCCTTCTTTGGCGTAGACCGGCACGCCGTCTTTCCACGTCGCGCGGCCGCAGAGGACGCCCGAGAACGGCGCACCCGCTTCCGCCGCCCAGCGTAGCGACTCGGTAAACTGCTCGTTGCTCACCCCGGCGCTCAGGTAAATGAACGGCCGGCGCGCGGCGGAGGCGGCCGTACGGTAATGCTCGAGCGCTTCCTTCCGGGTATACGCCTTTTGGCCGGTGTAGCCGACGGCGCCCTCGGCAAAGGCCACGTTCACCGGCACCTCGACCTTGAGAACGTCGACGCCGTAGCGGTCCTTCGAAAACTCGGCGATGCTCTTGGTCACCACGTCCGGCTTCTTCTTGGCGAACTCGAAGCCCTTCTCGTCGCCGCCGGCCGGATCGTAGCCGACGAACTCCAGGAAGAACGGGGTATCGACGGCCGCGCACTCCGCCCCGATGCGCTCGATGAAGGCGTGCTTCGCGTCGTTGATGGCGGCCGCCTCCTCGGGCGTGTAGTAGAGGAGCACCTTGACGGCATCGGCCCCCAATTCTTTCAGGCGGCGGACCGAGATGAGCGGCAGCAGGTCGGGACGGCGGCCGGGCGCGGTGTTGTCGTAGCCGCTCTTCTCATAGGCGAGCAGCAGGCCAGCGGTCTTGGCGCGGGCGGCGGCGGCCTCCAGGCCATACTCGGGGTCGAGCAGGATAGCGGTGGCATAGGGCGTCAGCACGCGCGTGATGACGGTCTTGAACTCGGCCATGTCCTTGGCGCTGACTTCCTCGGGCTTCAGGCCGCGGGCCTTCGCAATCGGCGAGCGCAAGGCTCCGCGCTGGTCCATGGCGGCGGCTGCGATGGCGCCACGCGAGTCCGAGAGGCGCTTGAGAGAGGCTAGTTTTCCAGGGGTGATTTTCACAGGACGATCTCCTTAACGGGATGCGCCGCGCTCAGGCGACGGAAAAATGTTTCGGCCCGGGCCACATCGTGCAGGATCTGGCGGCGCAGGGCCTCGGGCGAGTCGAATTTCTTCTCGTCGCGCAGGCGGCGCCAGAAGCCGAGCCGCAGCTTAACCGGGTCGGGCCCCTCGAGGGGGCGCAGCAAATAGGTCTCAATGCTCAAATCGGTGCCGCCAAAGGTCGGGCGGATCCCCACGTTGGTCACGGCCGGCCAGCGGCGGGCCGAGTCCGCGTCCTCCGCGCAGGTCACGTAGACGCCGCGGGCGGGGATCACCTCGGTATCGGGCGCGAGGTTTAGCGTGGGAACGGTCTGGCGCGAGCCGATGCCATGACCGGAGACGACGCGTCCCTCTAGTGCGAAGGGCCGGCCGAGCAAACGACCGGCGCGCGCCACGCCGCCCTCCACGATAAGATGACGCACTCGTGAGCTGGACGCAAGTCCGCCGCGGCAAGAGACCGGGGCGACGATGCGGACCGCAAAGCCGAGGTCGCGGCCGAGGCCTTCGAGCGTCTCGACGGTCCCGGCCTGCCGGTGGCCAAAGCGGAAGTTGCCGCCGACCACGACCAGGCGGGCGCCGAGCGCCTTTACCAGAATGTTGCGGACAAATTCCTCGGGGGAGAGCCGCGCCACGTCGGGCGTGAACGGCAGGACCAGCGCCGCCTCGAGACCGGCCCGCTCAAAGAGCGCCAGCCGCTGCGAGAGGCTCGTGAGGAGTTTAGGCGCACGCTCCGGCGCGAGTACGCGGGTGGGGTGCGGATCGAACGTCAGGGCGGCGGGCGTCGAGCCATTTTGGCGCGCCGCCTCCACGACTTCGCGCAGGATGCGGGCGTGCCCGACGTGCACGCCGTCGAAGTTGCCGATGGTGAGGGCCGTGGGACCGAAGCCCGGCGGGACGTCCTCGATCCGGCGGAAGGTAGCGAGCACGCTAAGCCTCTCCCTCCACGGCGATCTCGAGGCCGTCGTAGGCAAGCTCCACGTTCGGCGGCAGGGTGCGGTTCGTCTCTTCGTGGGCGAGCTCGTGGCAGATGTGGGTAAAGAACGCGCGGCGCGGCTGTAACTCCCGCACCCAGCCGAGCGAGCGCTCGATGGTCGAGTGCGTCGGGTGGGGGGTGCGGCGCAGGGCGTCGAGGAACAGCACGTCGAGGCCGCGGAGCATCGCCAGCGACTCCGCCGGTATGTCGCTGTGATCGGTAAGGTAGGCGGCGCGTCCGAAACGAAAGCCAATGATGGGACGCTCGCCGTGGAGGAGCGGCACCACTTCGAAGCGCAGCCCGAAGAGATCCACGTGGCCTTCCTCGATCGGGAAGGCTTGAATGCGCGGGATACCGCCCGGGTGCCGGGCCTCTTCCTCGAAAACATAGCGAAAGATGCGGCGGATCGTCTCAAGAGTATCGGGGCGGGCGTAGATCGGAATCTGCTCGCGCCGTCCATAGTTGAAGGGCCGGATATCATCGAGCCCCAAGATGTGATCGGCGTGGGCGTGGGTATACAACACGGCGTCGAGGTGGCGGAAGCCGGCGCGCAGGGCCTGGGCGCGGAAGTCAGGGCTGGTGTCGATCAGAACATTGTGGCCGCCGTAACTGATCAGCACGGAGGGCCGCAGGCGCTTGTCGCGCGGGTCGGGCGAGGCGCAGACGCGGCACTCGCAACCGATGGTCGGCACGCCGACACTGGTGCCCGAGCCCAAAACCGTGATATGGACGGGATCTGGAACGGCCATTACCGCTTCGCAGCGGCCTCCACAGCCTGGACGTACCGGAACCGCATCTCGGTCAGGGTGTTCTCGAGCAGGCGCTGTTCCTCGAGGCGCAGGTTGCCCTTGGTCTTTTCCTGGAGCATGCCCAGCAGGTCGATGCTGTGGCGCGCGCCCTCGAGATCGCGGGGCGGGTCACCTTCCGCTTCCGTGCCGTACATACCCAGTTGCATCTCGGCCTGCCAGCGGAGCGAAATCACCAGGAACTCGAAGGTCGCCGGCGGCAGGGGCGGCCGCTCGGGCGGCCGTTCCGAAGCGCGCTCCGCGGCCGGTGCGGGCGCGTCGTCCGCGCTATCGAGCGGCTCGCCGTCCGCGGAAAAGCGGCGCCGGTCGGTGACCTTGATATCCGGTTCGCGGTTCTCTTCCGCCATGGAGCCTATTTTAGCGTAGCGACACCCGGGAGGCTTGAACACGTGTACGACAGGCCGAGCCGCGACTGTAAAGGAGGGGTTTCAGGGAATCGGGCGAAGACCGCTCCCTCACGGTCGCGGCTCAGCGCGAGGGCCCCTTCGCACACTTCCACTCTGGTTCAGCCCGGCCCCAGTAGCGAGAAATGCGCGCGGCGGGGGCCGCTGGCCGGGAACCGAATGCGATAGAAGGTCGAGAACGGCTTCCTCTGCAGCTCGACTTGTCCTTCCGGGCTGAGGATGCTCAGGCGCGACTCCTGCGGCTGGCCGCGCAGCGGGCTCAGGACCTGCCATTCGGCCGCCCCGCCGGTCTGCTCGATGGCGAGAAAATCGTCGGCCGCGCCGAGCGAGACGAGGCGGACGAGGCCGCCTCCGGAAAGCTCGAGGCGCCCCGGACCCACGATGCGGCCCTCCAGCGGACTCCCGGTGTCGAGCGTGCCGCGCGGCGCGAAGGCGTTGGCGCGGCGGTCCTTCAGCAGAAATTCCAGGGCGCGGCCGCCGAGGTGTGGCGAGAAGACCGCTCGGAGACGCTGGTTCTCGAGCACCAGGTCGGGGAACCCGTCGCGGTCGACGTCGTATTCGTAAGCCAGAGGCTCGTCGGGAGCGAGGGCGGCGAGTGCCAGCGTGGTCTGGGTGCGGCGCGTGCCGTCGGTGATCTCGAGGGTCCAGCGGTAGAGGCCGGGACGCCGCGCGGCAGCCGAGACGGTGAGGCTGACTTCGCGTTCGAGGTTAGCGCCGATCGAAACCTCCTGCCGGAGGGTCGAGAACCGCAGTCCCTCGCCCGCCGCCGCGACCACCAGGGTGCGAATCTCGTCGTAGCCGTTGCGCAAGCGGATCGTATAGGTGCGGCCTACCGCGAGGGGCAGGGTGGCGAGGTAAGGCCGGAGGGGGAACTCCTCGCCGGGACGCGGGTGCAGGGATTCTTCCGGCTCGATGCGGACGGTCCAGGGGGGCGCGAGAGGTAGCGAAGCCGACTGCGCGATGCGTCCATCGGCTTCGACGGCGAGCGTGACCGTGTCACCCGCGACCGCGTCGGCGGGAACGTCGAGCAGGTAGTCGGTCTCGGTCGCACTGCGCGACTCGGAGCGCACGGGCCAGCCGGGGGGCGGGAGGAGCCGCGCCCGGGTGGCGAGCTCCTCGGACGAAAAGGTCGCGGTCACCCGGGCGGTCGAGCCGAGCACGAGGCGCGGCGGCGTCTTGAGGAACACGGAGCTCTCGGGCAGCTCGACGCCGATGCCGACGCGGGAGCGGAAATCCGGCGCTGGGCCGGCGGGAATGCGCACTCGGAACAGATGAGTCTTGTCGTCGAACTCGAAGTCCCGTAAGCGGGCGCCGGCGATGACGGGTCCGCGGGGACGCCGGGCGAGTTCCAGCACCAGCTCCCCTTCGCTGGGCGCGATGAACTCCATCCCCAGCACGCCGTTCTCATACGCCATCGCGATGAGCTCCGCGGTGGCCGAGACGAGGCGCTCGTGCGGGGCGAAGGCGGCGCAGGTGGGGCAAACTTCGGGGGCCGCGAGCGGCAGGTTCAGCGGGATGAGCAGCGCTTCCCGCGGCGGCAGCACCACGTTGCGCAGCAGCACCGGACGGCCGGTGCGCGGGCTGGGCAGGGTGAGCGTGCCGTGGAGGGCGCGGTCGTCGCTGTAGTTCAGCGCCGAGACGAAGGCCGGGCCGCGCGGGTCGTGGGAGACCAGCATGCCAAGCCGCAGCGTCGGAGAGGGCTTGTCGCCTGGCTGTCGCACGAGGGATAACGAACGGCGCGCGGTGGCGGCGTCGAGCGGCTCGAGCGTCGCGAGCAGGGAGCCGAACTGTCGGATGATGGCACCGTGGCGTCCGAAGACGGGGGCCTGCGGACGCCCGGCGCCGGTGAGCGCGAGGGCGGGTTCGTGCTCGGGGGCGGAGCGTCCTTCTACGAGGGCGGGGCAGTTCAGCACCTTCGCGCCTGCGAGCAGTGTTTCACGGAAGGCGAGCAGGTGGTTCGAGGGCTCGGAGGGGCGGGGATGCAGGTCGCCGGCCGCCGGCCACCCGGCGTCGAAGGCGGACAGCAACGGCGGGAAATCCCGGCGCTTGGACTGGCCCTCGAGCAGGCGGCGCAACGAGGTGAAGTCCGTGGCATGGAGGAACCGCTGCTGGCCCGCCGTGGCGTCTTCGGCGGGAAACCAGGTGGCCGCGTGGCCGGTGAGGTCGTCGAGAATCGGGCCGCCGCGGGCGCCGCGGAAAGGCTCGAGTTCTGGCGCGTCGCTCGCGTCCTCGATCCACACGTGCAGGTTGAGCCGCCGGACCAGGCGCAGCAGCTCGAGGAGTCCCGTGCCGCCGGCGGGCGCTGCGGGAATCTGAAGGGTGTTGAATCCCAGTCCCTTGAGACGCACCAGCAGGTCGGGCCAGAGGTCCGGCGGGTAGTCCCAGTAGGTAAAGGTGGCGCTGTAGACGAAGAAAGGCTTGCCGTCGAGGAAGTAGACGGGCCGGCCGTCCTGCTCGCGGACGGCAGCGAACAGCGCGGCCTGTGCCAAGGCCAAAATCAGCAGGAGTGCGGGCAGCCGGCGCATCTGGGAGCGGCACGCAGCCGTCTCTTAAGGCATCGTAGCAGGACAGGGGCGCGGCGCGGTTCAGCAGGCACCGTGGCGGTTGGGGGCACGCTGGAATCAGCCGCCGCGCTTACGTCTCAAATCTGATACAGTGGTATGGTGCGGCCAGTTATTCTGCATCCCAGGGCGCGGGATGTGATTCGCCGGTTTCCGAAAGAAGCGCGGGTCCGACTGGGAAGGGGCCTCTTCCGACTGCAGATGGGAGAGAAGATTGCAATGCCGAATTCTCGACCGATGCCGGCCGTGGCTGCCGGGGTATCGGAACTGAGGGTCCAGGGTGACGACGGCATCTTCCGGGTGTTCTACTACACGGCGGCGCCGGAGGGTGTCCTCGTCTTTCACGCTTTTGTCAAAAAGACGCCGCGGACCCCTCCGCTCGAAATCGAGCTGGCCAGAAAACGCTTAAAGGAACTTCTCGATGCCTAGAATCAAACCGATCGTCGCTGCGACACCAGAGGAACTGGCGGCGGCTCTGGGACTCTCCGCCGCAGAGGCCGAGGAATGGCAGGTTCAGCAGGTGCTGCTCAAGCGTCTGAAAGAGATTGTGCGCCGGCAAAGCATCACCCACGCGGAGATTGCAAAACGGGCGGGCACTTCGCGAACCAGAGTGACTGCCATTTTGAACGACCACCTTGAACACGTGTCGACTGACCTCTTGATCCGCCTCCTGGGCTCGTGTGGCTATCGGATAAGGGTTTCAGTGGTGAGATCGGACAGCGCCGCATAGCCGCCGGCTCGACACGCACGCAGCCGTCTCTTAGAGCATCGTAGCAGGACGCGCCTTGTGCCAGTCGGTCGCCTGCTCGTAGGCGTGCGCCAGGGCCAGCACCTTTCCCTCGCCGAAGCGCGGCCCGCTGATCTGTAATCCGATGGGCAGTCCGGCGCGTGTGAATCCGCAAGGAACCGAGATGGTGGGCAAGCCGTAGATATCGAACGGGCGGGTGTTGCGCAGTAAGGAATTGGCTGCGCCCGGCGGCGCCATATCGGCCGTCGGAGCCTCTTCGATCGTCACCGGGGGAATGGGAGTGGTTGGCGTTACCAGCAGATCGACCCCGGCAAAGACGCTGCTGACGGCGCGGCGCAGTCGATCGAGTTCCCGCCGCGCCTGAACGTACGCGGTGGTAGTCACTTGGCTGCCGTCCTCCAAACGCCGGCGAGTCTGAGGTTGGTAGAGTTCAGGTGTCTTGGAGAAGTAGGGCATGTGGAAGGCATAGGCCTCCGCGCCAACAATCGGCAGCGTCTGAAGAGGAGGCAACTCGACGTCACGCAGCCCCGCCGTGAGGCGTCGCAAGACTTCCAGGGCTGTAGTTATCGCCGCTTCGATTTCCGAATCGAGCTGCTGGTAGAAGATGGCGCGGGGGATCCCCAAGCGGAGCGACGTCGTTTTGGCGCGGAGGGCGGCGGCATAATCCGGCACGGGGGCATCGACACTGTTGCTGTCCAAGGGATCGTAACCGGCGATCGGCTGTAGCAGGAGAGCCGCATCAGCCACGGTGCGGCACATGGGTCCGACATGATCGAGCGACCAGGAAAGCGGAATCACACCGCGCGTACTCACGCGACCGTAGGTCGGCTTGAGACCTACGATGCTGCAAAAGGCCGCGGGCTCGCGGATCGAGCCACCGGTGTCCGAGCCGAGCGCGCCATAGCAAAGCCCGGCGGCCACGGCGGCGCCGGAGCCGCCCGAGGAACCGCCGGCGATCCGATCAAGCTTCCACGGGTTATGGACGGCGCCATAGTGCGAGGCTGCCGACGTGCCGCCGTAGGCAAACTCGTGCATGTTGAGCTTGCCCAGCGAGATGGCGCCCGCCGCCTTCAGCCGTCGTACCACCTCGGCGTCCTCGCCCGGGACGCGATCGGCAAACACGGCGCTGGCGGCGGTCGTCCTGACGCCCGCCGTGTCGAAGAGATCTTTGAGCGCGATGGGAATACCGTGCAGCGGCCCGCGCCAGCGGCCGCCGTGCTGCTCGGCTTCGAGGGCGCGCGCCTGCGCCAGCGCCTGTTCGGCAGTCACCGTGATGAAGGCGTTCAGCGTGGGGTTCAGCCGTTCGATCCGCTCCAGGCAAGCGCGGGTTAGCTCGACCGGAGAGACCGACTTCTTGCGGACCATCTCGGAGGCTTGTTGGAGGGTCAAGCCCGTTAGCTCTCCACGTTCGGCGTGTAACACAGTGGCTGCGAGGCTGGCGACTAGAAATTCCCGGCGGGTAGACATCTTCACCGTACCCCGCGCATCCGGTAGTCTTCCGTGACCGTGAAGCGCACCACGCGGCACATCTCAAATAGACGCGAGCGAGCCCGGGCGCCGATACGGTCGGAGAGCGAATCTTTCACACGGTAGGAGCCCTCGGTCTTCTCGGCCAGCTTGTCGCCGAGCGCCTCGTCGGGCAGGTTGGTGGTGACGATGGTGGCCTTCTTCTGGTTGTAGCGGTGGTTGATGATACTGAAGACGGTGTCGATGGCCCAGTCGCTCGCGCGGCGCGCGCCGAGATCGTCGAGCAGGACGACTTCGGTGTCGAGCGCGGCTTGGTAAGCCTCGCGCGAGCCCGTCCCCACCGCGGAATCGAAGCTGCGCAGAATGCCTTCCAGCATGCTGGTGTAGTCGAGGAAGATGCCCTCGAAGCCCTTGTCGAGCAGTCCTTTTAGCACCGCCACGGCCAGGTGGGTCTTGCCGACCCCGGGGACGCCCATGAACAGTACCCCCGGCTTCGCCGCCAGCGGATATTCGCGGACGAAGTTCCGCGCGTCGAGCATGGACCTGGTGAGCGATTCGCTGGCCAGCGGGTTCTCGCGGCGGATGCTGAAATTCTCAAACGAGGCGTGTTCAAAGCGAGGCGGGATCTGCGCCGCGGTGAGCAGGCTAGCGGGCCGCCGGGTCTGGTTACACGAGCAGCGTTCGACGGCGGAGACGCCGCCGCGCTCCACCGGGTGCCAGCCGGTCCCTTCGCAGTGCGGGCAATTGGGGTCGGGCACGGTTCTATCCTTTAATAACACCCATCGGGCGCAGGCGCGCAACCTTTCGGGCAAGCCCGGCGCGGCTGACGACCTCGATGACCTCATCGACATCCTTATAAGCTTCGGGAATCTCCTCGAGGATGCCGTCGCGCGTCTCGCTTTTCACCAGGATACCGGCCTCTTCGAGCTTCTTCTGCACCTGGCGAGCGTCGCGGCCCTTGCGGGCGGCCGTGCGGCTGAGCAGGCGTCCAGCGCCGTGGCAAACGCTGCCGAAGGTCTCCTGCATCGCCCCGGGAGCGCCGACGAGGACCCACGAGGCAGTCCCCATACTGCCGGGGATGAACACCGGCTGGCCGATGTTGCGATAGGCCTCGGGGATTTCGCGGCTGCCGGCGGAAAAGGCGCGCGTGGCGCCCTTGCGGTGTACCAGCACCTGTCGCTTCTTCCCGTCTACCTCGTAGCGCTCGTGCTTGGCGATGTTGTGGCAGACGTCGTAGATCAGGTTGAGCCGGGTCCCCTCACCGAAAAGCTTGCGGACCGACTTCCGCAGGAAGTGCGTGATCCCCTGGCGGTTCGCCCAGGCGAAGTTGGCGGCGGCGCTCATGGCTCCGAGATAAGCCTGTCCCTCGGGCGACTGGGTCGGCACGCACGCTAACTGGCGGTCGGGCAGGGTGATGTCGTAACGCTTCATCGCCGCGCCCATCTCGGCCAGGTAATCGGTGCAGACCTGGTGGCCGAGGCCGCGCGAGCCCGAGTGGATCAGGACCACGACCTGCCCCTTCTCGAGGCCGAGCACGCGGGCGGCGTCCCGGTCGTGGATCTCCTCGACCCACTGGATCTCGAGGAAGTGGTTGCCGCTGCCGAGGGTGCCGATCTGCGGGCGGCCCCGCTGCTTGGCGCGCGCTGAGACGCGGCCAGGGTCGGCGTCGTCGAGCGCGCCGCGCGCTTCGGCGAACTCGGCGTCGCGCGCGTCGCCGTAGCCGTTCTCGACCATCCACTGCGCGCCGCGCAGCAGGACGTCGTCCAGTTGATCCTCGTTAATCTGGATGAAGCCCGCGCCGCCGGTCCCGCAGGGCACGTCGCGGAAGACCTGGTTGACGAGGTCGTGCAGGCGCGGCCGGACCTCCGCCTCACCGAGCGAAGTAGCGACCAGCCGCACTCCGCAGTTGATGTCGAAGCCGACGCCGCCGGGCGAGACGACGCCGTGGTCGAAGTCCGTGGCCGCGACGCCGCCGATCGGGAAACCGTAGCCCTGGTGGATGTCCGGCATGGCGAGGCTCGAGCCGACTATGCCGGGCAGGCAGGCGACGTTCATGGCCTGCTCGAGCGAGAGGTCCTGGCGAATCTGGTCGAGCAGGCGGCGGCTGGCGTAGACGATGACGTCGGTGAGCATGCCGCGGGCCGGGTCCCGGCGGATGCAGTGCCGCAAATCATCGAGCGCTTCGATCTCGAAAGTTCGTGTCATCAAAATTTCATGCCATCAAATGTCGAGGTACACGCGGGCGTTCCAACCGGTAGCGTCCGGGGCCACTTCCAATTGGTGGTAGGTCACCCCCTTCACGATCAGCCGGGGCGTGTGCCGCAGGTGGTCGCGGGGCTCGCCAAACCCGGTGGCGCGCACCAGCACCGGGGTGAACTCGTGAAACTCAAAATGGTGAAAGGCGACGCGCTCTCCATCCACCCAATACAGCACCTCATTGAGCCAGTTCACCAGCAGGGACGGCACGTCGACGCCGGAGGCTGCGAGCGGGTATTCGAAGCGGCCCGCGATATAGTCCGGCTCCATCGTGATCGCCACCAGCGCGATGCCCGCTTCGGCAAAAAGCTCCTCCAGACCGCGGGCGTGGGCACGAAAACCGATATCGGCGGTGTGCTCGAGGATCTCGAACATTTACAATGCTCCTGTGCCCGGAACGATGTATCTGGTGGTGACGCCGATCGGGAACCTTGAGGATATCACCCGGCGTGTGGCGTAGAGCCTCTTTAACGACCCTTACCGTGGCGGTCCTGTTGGTCCTGAGCGAATGGATCGCCGGCGCGTTTGCGGCACGGGTTCTCCACCAAGGGCGGATCTTCGAGACCGATCCGGTCTTGGGCTGGAAGAACATACCCCGTCTCTCGACGGCGCGCAGAAATCCGAACGGCGAACTGTGGCAAATCCAAATCAACAACCAGGGCTTTCGCGGGCCCGACGCTTGGACCCCGGAGGCCAGTAGGAGAATTCTCGTGCTGGGTGATTCCTTCGCCTTCGGCCAGGGGGTCAACGTGCAGGAGCGCTTCGATGCCGTCCTGGTGCGCCAGAGGCCGGCCTGGTCGCTTGTCAACCTCGGAATCATGGGATACGGCACGGATCAGGAAGTGATGGCCGGACGCCGCTACTACGCCGGTCTCCAGCCGGGGGACGCGCTGGTCCTGCTTACTCACTGGAACGACTTTTATGACGTGCTGCGGCACTCGGTCTCCGGGCGACCCAAACCCTGGTTCGAGCTGCAGGAGGGGGTCCTGACCGCGCACGCTCCGGCGATTGGCTGGCGGAGCCGTATCCAGGATCACTCGTATCTGCTGGCGCGGGCGTCGGCACTCGCCGAGCGGCGGGCTTTCTCTGCCGAAGACTGGCGCCTCGGACTGCGCCTGTACCAGGCGATCGTGTCTCAAGAATTCAAAGTTCTGACGGCGCGAGGCGTCCTCGTGCTGATCGCCTACCACGGCGCCTCGATGCTGGGCGAGCCGGCGGAGGGAGAGATCCGCCACATGCTGCAGGAAGTCTGCCCAGCCGGCAATCCCAGCAAGCTAAATCTGGATGTGTTTCTGGACCGCGCCGGCGGGCCCTTATACTTTCCGGCCGAGCGTCACTGGAACGCGAAAGGACACCGCATCGTGGGGACGGCCTTGCTCGAAGAGTTGGACCGTCTGTTTGCCAGGCACGAGGCGCGCGGGCCATAGTCGTCGCAAGGGCTCGGCAGCCAACTGCTAGAATTCGGCAGTGCCCGGAACGATTTACCTGGTGGCGACTCCGATCGGGAACCTGGAGGACATCACCCTGCGCGCTCTGCGGGTGCTGCGCGAGGCGGACCTCATCGCCTGCGAGGATACGCGCCAGACCCGCAAACTGCTCGAGCATTACGAGATCCGCAAGCCGCTCGTCAGCTACCACGAACACAACGAGGCGGCGCGGGCCGAGGAACTGGTCGCAAAGGCGGAGGGCGGCCAGTCGGTGGCGGTCGTGACCGACGCCGGAATGCCGGGCATCTCGGACCCCGGCTTTCGAGTGGTCAAGCTGGCGATCGAGCGCGGCGTCCCGGTGGTGCCGGTGCCGGGTCCGGTAGCGGTGGAGACGGCGCTCGCCGCCTCGGCGCTCCCGGCGGAGGCCTTCCGGTTCGGCGGCTTCCTGCCGTCGAAACAGGGGCAGCGCCGGAAGGCTCTCGAAGCTCTCGCCACGGAAACCGCGACGCTAATCTTCTATGAGGCGCCCCACCGGATCGTCGCCGCGCTCGAAGACGTGGTCGCGATCCTCGGCCCGCGGCCCGTGGTGGTGGCGCGGGAGCTGACCAAGCTCCACGAAGAATTTCTGCGCGGCCGGGCGGACGAGGTGCTGGCCGAGCTACGCGAGCGTCCGGCCGTGAAGGGCGAGATCACGCTGCTCATCGGCCGGGGCGAAGCGGCGCCCGTCGCGGACGGAGTGAGCGTCCGGCAGCGCGTCGAGCACCTCCTCCGCGAGGAAAACCTCGACCGCATGGAAGCCATTAAGCGGGTGGCGCTGGAGCGTGGCCTGCCGAAACGGGAAGCCTACCGCCAATGGCGGTTAGAATCAGGGGAGGGAGAATAGCATGGCGCTCGCTGACAAGACCGTCGGAATCCTGGTGGAAGAGTATTACCAGGAGCTGGAAGTCTGGTATCCGCTCCTGCGGCTGCGGGAGGCCGGCGTGACGGTGTTCACGATCGGCCCGCAGGCCGGAGCGACTTACAAGAGCAAGCTCGGTTATCCGGTGAAGGCCGACCGGCAGCTCGGGACCGTGTCGCCCACCGAGATAGACGGCCTCGTGATCCCCGGCGGCTGGGCGCCCGACTACCTGCGCCGGCATCCGAGCTGCGTGGCGCTGGTGCGCGAGATGAATGGGCTCGACAAAGTGATCGGCGCGATCTGCCACGGCGGCTGGGTGCTTTGCTCGGCCGAAATCGTGAAGAATCGCCGCGTCACTTGTTTTCACTCGATCAAGGACGACCTGATCCACGCCGGCGCCGACTATGTCGACGAGCCGGTCGTCATCGACGGCAACCTCGTAACGTCGCGGACGCCGGACGATCTGCCGCAGTTCTGCCAGGGGCTGCTGCAGAAGCTGGAGGACTGCCCATGAGGTCCCGAGCTATCGCCAAGCTGCTCTGCGGACTGCTCGCCGGCGCGGGCCTCGCAGCCGCCGACGAATATCCCCTAGGACCCGATTCCCAGCGCCAGCCCGGGGTGCCGCAAGGCCGCCTCACCACGCAGCGCTGGACCACCAGCAAAATCTATCCCGGCACGGAGCGCGACTATGCGGTCTACGTTCCTGCCCAGTACAAATCCGACCATCCGGCCTGCGTGATGGTCTTTCAGGATGGCGTCCGCAGCCGGTACGCCACCGAGCAGGACCGCTGGCGCGTGCCCATTGTCTTCGACAACCTGATCCACAAAGGGCAGATGCCGGTCACCATCGCCGTCTTCATCGACCCCGGCATCCTGCCGGCGCGCTCGGATAACCAGCAGGCGCGCTATAACCGCGCCTACGAGTACGATGCCGTCGATGACCGCTACGTCCGGTTTCTGCTCGAAGAGATTCTGCCCGAGGTTTCGAAACAGTACAACCTCTCGACCGACCCCAACGACCGCGCGATCTCCGGAATCAGCTCCGGCGGCATTGCGGCTTTTACGGCCGCCTGGCTGCGGCCCGACGCCTTCCACCGCGTCCTCACCGCGGTCGGCAGCTACACGGACCTGAAGGGCGGCCACCTCTACCCCGGCCTCATCCGCAAGACGGAGCCGAAACCGTTGCGCGTGTTCCTGCAGGAGGGCTCCAACGATCTCAACAACAACGCCGGCAGTTGGTACCTCGGAAACCGGCAGATGGCGGCGGCTCTCGAATACGCCGGCTACGATTACAAGCTCGAGGTGGGCAC
>JBGPDC010000128.1:0-16437 GCA_041482115.1 Terriglobia bacterium
CGCGCCGACGTGACCGGCCGCCCCGCTCTGCGCGACGGCTGGGGCGACTTTGGCGGCGACCGCTTCAACCAGGCGAATATCTACTCCGTGATCGACATGAGCTACTTCAGCTATCCGGCGGCCTTCACGCCTGGCAATTCCGGCCGCAACATCGTGACCGGAACGCGGCTGCTGTATTCGCAGGGTTCGGCGCAAAAGAACATCCCGTTCAAGGAGCGGTGGAATTTCCAGATCCGCCTGGACTTCCAGAACGTGTTCCACAATTACGCGTGGAGCAATCCGACGACGACCGTGGACACGCGCAATCCGCAGACCTTCGGGAAGATCAGCGCCGACCAGCGGACTTCGAGCATCGGCGGCCAGCCGCTGATGAATCTCAAGCTGCAGTTGAGCTGGTAAAAGGGAGCAAATTTGCTCACCTCCAAGCCATTGAATCGACTGGCTTGAGGGCGGACCCACGTTTCCGGCTTGCAGAATTTCTACGAAGTGATCGCGTCGTAGCGCCGTCAGCGGCTGGTAGTGGGTCAGTTTGAAATCTCTGGTGCGTCGGATTCTGGCCAGCCGCCGTTGACCGTCCGAGAATGAGCCATGCCTAGCCGTAGGAAAGACATGAGAATTGCCGCGTTGCTCGTCGCTCTCTTCACCATCGCCGTTGGCATGGTGGGCATCGTTTCCCCCGATAGCGGGATGACGCTTCGCCGATTGTACTTCGCGACGCCTGGCCGATTCTACGCGGCCGGCGCTCTTCGTGTAGCCATGGGGCTAGTGCTGATGCAGGCTGCCTCGAGTTCTCGCTGGCCCAGGACCCTGCGCGCGTTGGGAGCCGTGGTGTGCCTGCAAGGAGTTGCGGCGACGCTCTTCGGACTTGAACGCGCGCGAGCGATCATGGAATGGGAGGCGATGCAGGGAACCGCGCTCCTGCGCGCCGGGGCCGTGGTGGCCTTAGCCACCGGGGGCTTCGTAGCGTTTGCGGTTACAAAGAGGCCGTCCGAAGAGCAGAGGAAAGTAGCTCACTAGCGGATTTCAAACTGACCCACTACCCAGCGGCTCGTTCTTCCCAGTACACCGCTGGTTATCATAAGATACGAGCAATGGTCGGCCGCACGTTGGCGCACTACGTGATCCTGGAAAAGATCGGCGCCGGAGGTATGGGCGTCGTCTACCGGGCGCGCGATACGCAACTGGAGCGCTCCGTGGCCCTCAAGGTGGTGGGCGAGCAGGCGCAGGTGGATGAAAACGCCCGGGCGCGCCTGTTGCGGGAGGCCCGGACTGCTTCGGCCCTCAACCATCCCAACATCTGCACGATCTACGAAGCCGGAGTGGCCGACGGGGAAACCTACATCGCCATGGAACTGGTGGAGGGCCAACCCCTGAGTGCCATGATTTCGACCGACGGGCTGCCGGTCGAGACGACGATCCGGTACGGGATACAGATCGCCGACGCCTTGGCCCACGCTCACGAGCGCGGCGTGGTGCATCGCGACCTGAAGAGTGCGAACGTGATCGTCACCCCGGAGGGGCGGCCCAAGGTGCTGGATTTCGGGCTGGCCAAGCGGCTGGTCGAGCACGCCGGGGAGGCCACGCGGACCGCGGAGCCGCTCACCGAAGCCGGTACCGTGGCCGGGACGCTGTCTCACATGGCGCCGGAAGCTCTGCGCGGGGAGCAGGCCGACGCCCGCAGCGACCTGTGGGCGTTCGGAGTAATGCTCTACCATGCCGTGACCGGAACGTTGCCGTTCCGGGGATCCACGGCGTTTGAGATCACCTCGGCGATCCTGCGGGATTCCGCGGCGCCGCTGCCGGCTCACGTGCCGCCGGGACTCGCCGCCATCGTCCAGCGCTTGCTGGCCAAGCAACCCGGGGAGCGATATCAGCGGGCGAGTGAAGCGCGCGCGGCGCTCGAAGCCATTCAGCCGGGCGCCGCGGTTTCGAGCCCGGTGCCGGTGGTCCGGGTCTCGCGCCGGCGCTGGCTGTGGGTCGCCGGCGCGGTGACGGTGGCGGCGGCACTTGCCTGGGTCGGCATCCAGAGGCGGGGTACGCCGCCGGCGCCAGCGAGCGGGCAGCGGCTCAGCGACGGCAACCGCCCCTCCACGAATCCCGAGGCGAACGAGTACTATGAGCGAGCCTTATTATCCGCGGGAAACGGGGCCCGGCACGACCCGCCGCAGGTGCGGCGGATGTTGGAGCGGGCTCTGGAGCTCGACCCGCAGTTCGCCGCCGCCCGAGCCCAGCATGCTTTCACTCAGGCACTCCAGGTTCTTCAGGGGGACTCCAACGACCCGGGCTTGCTCTACAAGGCGGAAGCGGAAAGCCGGCAAGCCTTGCAAGACGACCCCGATTCCGGCCTCGCCCACTCCGTCCTGGCAGGGACCTATTTCCTCCAGGGACGCGCGGAACTGAGTCGGGGAGAAGCGGACAAAGCCATAAAGGCGAATCCGAACGACCCGGCGGCCGCTCAATGGGTTCCGCTATACCACAGGCTTAACGGAGACTACGCGCAAGCCATCGAGGAGGAGAAGCGGGTGATCGCCCGCTGGCCGCTGTTTTGGCCGGCCCGCGTGGCCTTGGCAGAGCTGCTGCGGGAACAAGGCGACACGGCCGGTGCGATCCGCGAACAAGAGCGAATCCTGGAGCAGGACGCCCAAAGTCGCGTCGCCCTTATGTTTCTAGCTCGCACCTACATGGACTCCGGCGACCTTCCGAAAGCCCGCCAGGCTCTGGAACGGGTGCGGAGCGAGGAGCGGCAAAACTACATGCTGCGGCTGCAATGGGCGCTGCTGCTGGCTCTGGAGGGAAAAAGATCGGAGGCGTTTCGGGAAATGGACAGCGAAGTTCAGGCCTATGCCGGAGCGCAAGTCTGGGTTCCGCTGATGGCCGCGGAGTTTTATGCGGTGATGGGCGACACGGCTAAAGCGCTGGAGTGGCTGGACCGGGCGGTGCGTATGGGCGATGACCGGGAAGACTGGTTGCGCCGCGATCCGCATTTGGCGAGCATCCGGGACGAGCCGCGCTTCCAGCAAATGCTGGCCTCGGTGGCCTACCGGCGGCAGCAACGGTCGCCAGCCGGCTCCAACAGCCGGTGACCACCGCGGAAGTCGAAGTGGAATTTCCAGATCCGGTAACCACTCACAACCCACAGAGTTGTGAGAGTTTTCTTGAGCGGGCCGGTGGATCGGCTAGGGGCCCGTAGGCGTGGGAATTGACATCGCTACGACGAGAAGGAGTTCCTCATGGTCCGTCTTATAAACATCGCGTTCTTGGTCAGCCTGCTGACTGGCTTCGATCCGGCCGCGGCCCAAGCTCCGACGGCGGCCGCACGCCCCGCGCGCCCGACGCCGCCGACCCGCGATCCGAACACTCCCGGTTATGTCACGGCCAAAGAATTACCGGACGGCGCCAATGCGCCGGTAAAGGCCGACGGAAACTTCATCCTCGGCCCCACGCACAACCCCGCACCGGAGATGAGCACGCCGGAAGGCGTGCCCCAGGGGACGGTTCACACCCTCACCATGGAATCGGCCGACAGCAAGTTCTATCCCGGCATCGCGCGCGAGCCCAACACCTTTGGCACGCCCGACCCCGCCGACCCCGCCAAGATGATAGTCACCACCAGCCACCCCGCTCCCTACACTCGCCAAGTGGCTGTGTATATTCCCAAACAATACGTCCCCGGCACGGCCGCGCCGTTCATCGTTGGGGCGGACGGCCCGGACCAGGCGTTGTTCACGGCCCTGGACAATCTGATCGCCCAGCATCGCGTGCCCGTCATGATAGCCATTTCCATAAGCAACGGTGGGGGCGACGCCCAGGGAAGCGAGCGCGGCCTGGAATACGACACGATGTCGGGCCGGTACGCGGAGTTCGTCGAGCAAGAATTGCTGCCTCTTGTGGAGACGCAATACAACGTGAAACTGACCAAAGACCCCGACGGCCGCGCGACGATGGGCGGCAGCTCCGGCGGCTCGTGCGCCCTCATCATGGCCTGGTATCACCCCGAGCTCTACCACCGCGTTCTCACCTACTCCGGCACTTACGTGAACCAGCAGTGGCCGTCGAATCCCCAGACCCCCCACGGCGCCTGGGAGTTCCATGAACACCTCATCCCCAACACCCCGGCCAAGCCGCTGCGCCTCTGGATGGAAGTCGGCGACCGGGACAATTTCAACGCGCGCGACGGCATGCACGACTGGGTCCTCGCCAATGAGAACATGGCGAAAGTGCTGGCCGCCCAGGGCTATCATTATCAGTTTGTATTTGCGCGCAACGCCGGGCACACCGACCGCGCCGTGAAACAACAAACCCTGCCCGAGGCTCTGGAATACATATGGCAGGGGTACCCTGTCGCGGCACCGAAGAATTGATTGGAGCCGGCTGCCGGGGCGCCGGACGGGACGTGGAATTAAATCAAACGACCGTTTGAATTTCTGGGGCGCAGAAAGGGCTCTTTAAGCGTCATTTTGGCCTCTTTTCGACGCCAGAAAGCGCCTTTTCGCGTCCGTCGCCCGCTGCCCCGCGAGGACGTATACTGATGGGGCGCAGCCGCGCTGGGAGGCCTTTCGATGAGATTCACCCTCTGGCAGACCGCAGTTCTTGTGGGCCTAGGTCTCGCGCCGGCGGGATTTGGCGACGACGGGAGCCGTCTCTTGCGCCTCGACCATTACGTCCAGGTGCGCTCTATCGTGCCGGCGATTTCCGGCCAGGGCACGCAGATCTATGTGCGGGAGGTAGTTGAGGCCGGAACGGTCTTACGGGGCGGACCGGCGCCGGATCGCGTGGCGCTATTCATCCACGGCGCGGGCACGCCGGCGGAGGTCGCCTTCGACGTCCCCTACCAAGACTACAGTTGGATGGCGTACCTGGCGCACGCCGGCTTCGATGTTTTCTCGATGGACATGACGGGCTACGGACGGTCCACGCGGCCCGCGGCGATGAACGACCCTTGCAACCTCACCCGGGAGCAGCAGGCGGCGTATGTGCCGACGCTGATCCGCGCGCCTTGTGCCCCGAGCTACTCGCACCAGATGACGACCCTGGCGTCGGACTGGCACGACATCGACGCCGTGGTGGAGCGGGTACGCGCCCTGCGCCACGTGGAGAAACTGAATTTGCTGGGCTGGTCCCAGGGCGGGCCGCGCTCGGCGGGTTACGCGGCACACCATGCGGATAAAGTCGCGAAGCTCGTATTGCTCGCACCGGGCTACAACCGTGCCGCGAAGGCGGAGCCGCCTGCCGAGGTGCCCGCGAGCGGCGCGGCCATGAACACGCAGTCCCGGGCCGAATTCATCGCCAACTGGGACCGCCAGGTGGGCTGCACGGATCAATACGAGGCGGGGACCCGCGACTCCGTGTGGGCGGAGATGATCGCTTCGGACCCGGTGGGTGCGACCTGGGGAGGGGGCGTGCGGCGGGCGCCGCAGGTCACGTCGTGGGGATGGACCACCGCGGTGGCGGCGAAAATGCAGATCCCCACGCTCATTGTGGTGGGGGCGCATGACAAGCAAGCCAATCCCGACCGCGTGCGGGAACTCTACACCGACCTAGGCTCGCCTCGGAAAGTGTTTGTCGATCTCGCCTGTTCCTCGCACAATGCGATGTGGGAGAGGAACCACTTGCTGCTCTTCAAAGCGTCCCTCGAATGGCTGGTGCAGGGTGCGGTGCTGGGGAAGCCGGAAGGGATGCTGCGGCTGGGGTATTGAAGGGAGACAAACCATGGGCATGATCACCGCGAAAGACGGCACACAGATTTATTACAAGGACTGGGGCACCGGACAACCGGTCGTGTTCAGCCACGGCTGGCCGCTCAACGCCGATAGTTGGGAGTCGCAGATGCTCTTCCTGGCAGACCACGGCTATCGCTGCATCGCCCATGACCGCCGGGGCCATGGCCGCTCGAGCCAGCCCTGGGGCGGCAACGACATGGACACCTATGCCGACGACCTGGCGGCGCTCCTCGAAACGCTCGACTTGAAAAACGGCGTCCTGTTCGGGTTTTCTACGGGCGGGGGTGAAGTCGCCCGCTATATCGGCCGGCACGGCACGAAACGGGTGGCCAAGGCAGGACTGATCTCATCCGTGCCGCCGCTGATGCTGAAGACGGCGGCCAATCCCGGCGGCCTGCCTATCGAGGTTTTCGACGGTCTCCGCGCCGGCTCTCTCGCCAACCGTGCGCAGCTCTATAAGGACATCGCCAGTGGCCCGTTCTTCGGCTTCAACCGGCCGGGCGCCAAGGTGTCACAGGGCATGATCGATTGGTTCTGGATGCAGGGGATGCTGGCCGGGCACAAGAACGCGTTCGATTGCATCAAGGCGTTCTCGGAGACGGACTTCACGGAGGACCTGAAGAAATTCGATGTGCCGACGCTGGTGCTGCACGGCGATGACGACCAGATCGTGCCGATCGGCGCCGCGGGTCTGGCTTCCGCGAAGATCGTCAAGAACGCGATGCTGAAGGTCTATAAGGGCGCACCGCACGGTCTGACTGACACGCACAAGGACCAGCTCAACGCCGATCTGCTGGGATTTTTGAAGGGATGAGCTGGGCCGGGCGGCTACGACAGAATCGCCTTCACAACCGACGCGCCTTGGACGCCGGTTAGCTTCGCGTCGAGTCCCTGGAATTTTACGGTGAGACGCTCGTGGTTCACGCCTAGCAGTTGGAGCATCGTGGCGTGGAAATCGTGGACGCTGACGGGATTTTCTTCCGCGGCATAGCCGAGGTCGTCGGTGGCGCCGTAGCTGATGCCGCCCTTGATGCCGCCGCCGGCGAGCAGGAACGAGAAGCCCTTGATGTGATGGTCGCGGCCGTCGCCGCCTTGCGACATCGGCGTGCGGCCGAACTCGCCGCCCCATACCACCAGCGTATCGTCGAGCATGCCGCGCTGCTTGAGGTCCTGGATCAGGGCGGCGGTGGGGCGGTCCACTTCCTCGGCTTTGAGGGCGATGTTCTGCTTCACGGCGCCGTGGTGGTCCCAGTCGCGGTGATAGAGCTGGATGAAACGGACGCCGCGCTCGGCGAGACGGCGCGCGAGGAGGCAGTTCGATGCAAAGGACCCGTCGCCGGGGTTTGCGCCATAGCTCTCGAGCACGGCTTTAGGCTCCGCGCTCATATCCACGAGACCGGGGACGCTCGCTTGCATCCGGAACGCCATCTCGTACTGGGCGACGCGGGTGAGGATTTCCGGGTCGTGGAGCGAGTCGTAGCGCAGGCGGTTGAGCCTGGCGACGGCGTCGATCGACTCGCGCTGCGCATCCTTATTAATGCCGGGCGGGTTCTGGATGTAGAGCACCGGGTCGCCGATGGAGTTGAGCTTCACGCCTTGAAACTTGCTCGGCAGGATGCCGGCGGACCACTGCCGCGCCGCGATGGGCTGCATCTGGCCGCCCTTGCCCGCCGAGGTCAGGACGACGAAGCCGGGCAGGTCGTCGGTCTCGGCGCCCAGGCCGTAGAAGATCCACGAGCCCATGCTGGGACGTCCGGTCAGGATCGAGCCGCTGTTCATCACGGTGTGGGCGGGGTCGTGGTTGATCTGCTCGGTCCACATGGAGCGGACGATGCAGAGGTCGTCGGCGACGCTGCCGATGTGCGGGAATAGCTCGCAGATCTGCTGGCCCGATTTGCCGTAGGTCTGGAATTTGTGTTGGGGCCCGAAGCAGACCAGCGCCTTGCCCTGTAACTGCGCGATCTGCTGTCCTTTGGTCAGCGACTCGGGCATCGCCTTGCCGTCCATCGCGGCGAGCTTGGGTTTGTAGTCGAAGGTCTCGAGGTGGGAGGGGCCGCCGGCCTGATAGAGGAAGATCACGCGCTTGGCCTTGGCCGGGTGGTGCAGCGGATTGACCACGCCCTTCGAGCCGCCCGCTGCCGTTTCGGCGCCGAAGAGACGCTCGCCGAGCAGGGAGTTGAGCGCCAGCAGGCCGAGTCCGGCGACGCCGCGGCCGAGGAAGGTCCGGCGGTGAATGTCGGTAAGCAATGGATCGGGTCGGTACACGGCGGCTCCTCTAGGCTTCTCTAATCATGGGCACTGCCTTAATCACGGGCAATCGTCTCGTGCAGGTTGAGAATGGCGCGGGCGACCGTGGTCAGGGCCGCGAGTTCCGCGGGATCGGCCGTGCTCAGCAGCGGGGCCTCGCCCACGTGGATCAGTTGTTGTGCGTCCGCTGGAGCGGCCTGGAAGCGCTTCAGGCTTTCGCGGTAGAGGCCGGCCAGGGTGCGGCGCTCTTCCTCGGCGGGCTTGCGGCTGGCGGCACGCGCGAAGGCCCAGTCGAGGCGGTCTGCGACACTGCGGCCGCCGTCCTTGAGGATGTTCTGGGCGAAGACGCGCGCGGCTTCGACGTAGATCGGGTCGTTTAATAGGTCGAGCGCCTGCAGCGGGGTGTTGGAGTTGACGCGGTTGACGGCACACTCTTCGCGCGTCGAGGCGTCGAAGTTCATCAGCGTGGGGTGCAGGAACGTCCGCTGCCAGAACATGTAAACGGCGCGCCGGTAGAGGTCTTCGCCCCGGCTTGCCGCCCACTCGCGCTTCGGGAAGTTGAGGGCGGCGAGGTAGCCGTCGGGCTGGTAGGGCCGGACGCTCGGTCCGCCGAATTTCTCGACCAGCAGGCCGGAGACGTCGAGGGCGATATCGTGCACGACTTCGGCGTCCACGCGGAAGCGGCTTTGGCGGGCGAGCAGGCGATTGTCGGGGTCGCGCTCGTTCAACTCCGGGGTTCCGAGCGAAGACTGGCGGTAGGCGCGGCTGGTGACGATGGTGCGGATGGCGTGGCGTATGTCCCAGGGGTGGGTGCCCGTGGCTTGCCACGCCGGCTGCATGAATTCGGCGGCGAGCCAGTCGAGGACTTCGGGATACGCGGGCCAGTCGCCCTGCGAGCCGAGATCGTCGAGGGTCTTTACGAGGCCGGCGCCGAAGAATTCGCGCCAGAGGCGATTGACGAAGACGCGGGCCGTTAGGGGATTGTCGGGCGAGACGAGCCAGTTGGCGAGATCGAGGCGCGTGGCGCGACCGTCGTTAGCGAGCTTGCCGAGGAAAACGGGGATGGCGGGCTGGACGATTTCGCCGGTCTCGTCCATCCAGTTCGAGCGCGGCAGAATGCGCGTGACGGCCGGGCGCGTGGCCTGGCTCACGACGACCTTGGGAATCTCGGCGTCGAGCTGGCCGAGGGCGGCCTCGAGCTTCGCGATCTCGGTGGTACGCGCTTGCAGGCCGGGCGCGAGCCATTGGTAGTAATCGAGGAGCGTCCGGCGGTGTTCGTCGGTACGCTTGTCTTCCGGGGTGTGCAGCGCGGTCAGCACCGCGTTCGGAACGCCGTGCTTGTCCTTGTCAGGCGCGGGGAGGTTGGTGTCCCTGCGGAGCCGGGCGCGCAGATTCTCAGGTTCCGGCCACGAGTGGACGCCCGAGGAAAGGGTGAGCCGGAAGCGTCCCATGACGGCGCGGCGAAATTCCGAGTCGTGCTTGATGCGTACAGTAAGGATGGAACCGGCGTCGGTGTGGAGCTCTTGAGCAAACCGCAAGGCGAGGAACAGGTTGCCGTAATCGCCGCTAGAGGCGACGCCCCAGCCCGTCTTGGGGTCGCCGTCGATCACCGCCATGGGGTGCAGCTCGGGCGGCTCGACGGCCACGCTGGCACTCGCCAGTACGAAGGGCAGCCGGCGGGGAGCACTGCGGCCATCGGAGGAGACGTCGGCCTCGACCTCGGTCACCACCAGGCGATCGGCGCCGCGCGCCAGGCGGTGGGACGGCAGGTTCTCGTCGTGGACCACCTCGAGGCCCAGCGCCGTCCACGTGCCCTCGCCGGGACGCAGCGTCACCGTGTAGGTTTCGTTGTCCGGGTTAGGACCGGTCGCGACCACCAAGCCGTTGCCGGGAGCGCGCTCGGCAATCAGGGTGCCGCCGAGGTAGTAGTTGCTCTCGACGGGCTCGTCGTTATAGACGGTGAGGCGCGCGCCATTCGCGGACTCGGCGGAAAGCGGCCGTTGATAGCGCCAGTTGAGCTCGCCCGCCTCGTAGCGCCGGAGCACCTCCGCTTCCCAGGCCGCGGCCTCGGTCTCATTGAGCGCCCGCGCGTCCTGTTCGCGCAGGCGGCGCGCTTCGGTGAGCCGCCAGTTGAGTTGCTCGCGCCGCCGTTGCTGCTCCTCGGTGGGCAGGTCGAGCTTGGTGCCCCACGCCGTGGGGCCGCGGTCGGGGGAGCGGCCGGTCTCGAGAATATCCGCGAAGAAGGCCTTCATCGAGTAGAAGTCCTTCGAGAGGAAGGGGTCGAACTTGTGGTCGTGGCACTCGGCGCAGCCGAGCGTGCTGCCCAGCCACACGGTGCTGGTGGTGCGGACGCGGTCGGCGGCGTACTTCGCGAGATATTCTTTGGGCTGGAGTCCACCCTCGGGCGACATGCGGCTAAGCCGGTTGTAGGCTGAAGCTACTTTCTGTTCGGTCGTCGCGTTCGGCATGAGATCGCCGGCCAGTTGCTCGCGGGTGAAAACGTCGAAGGGCTTGTTGTCGCGGAAGGCCCGCAGCACGTAATCGCGATACGGCCAGATGGGATAGGGAAGATCGCTGTGGAAGCCGGACGTATCGGCGTAGCGGACGGCGTCGAGCCAGTGCATGGCCTGCTTCTCGGCGTAGCGCGGCGAGGCCAGCAGGCGGTCCACCAGCTTCTCGTAAGCGCCGGGGGACTTGTCGTTGACGAACGCTTCCACGTCGCGGGAGGCCGGAGGCAGGCCGGTGAGATCGAGAGTCACGCGGCGAATCAGGGTACGGCGGTCGGCCTCGGGCGCGGGTTGCAATCCCTCGCGTGCCAGGCGCGCCTGGATGAAAGCGTCGAGCGGGTGGCGCTGTCCCGCTGGTGGCGTGGGCCGCTGCACGGGCAGGTAGGCCCAATGTCCCTCGTACTTCGCGCCCTCGGCCACCCAGCGCCGGATCGTATCCTTCTGCGTCTCGGTCAGCTCCTTGTGCGCGAAGGCGGGCGGCATGAGGAGGGCATCTTTGGCGAAGATCCGCTGGACGATCGCGCTGCGCTCCGGGTCCCCCGGGACGATGGGTACCGCGCCGCTGGCGGTTGGCTTCAGGGCTTCGTCGCGGATATCGAGGCGCATGCCGGCCATGCGGGCGTTGCGGTCCGGCCCGTGGCAGCGGAAGCAGGTGTCGGCCATGAGGGGGCGGATGTCGCGGTTGAAACTGATCTGCGCCGGGCTCGCGGCGGCTGTGGCGAGCACGGCTGCGAGCAGCGGAAGTCCAGTTCGCAAGCTCATTTCGACTGCCTCCCTAATGGCGCAGCGCCTGACTCGTATTTTAGCGCGACGCGGGCGTCCCGCCCTCGGTTATTTCCCCGCTGAGAGCCTTCAGGAAGGCCACCAGGGCCCGCTTTTCCTCGGGCGTCAGGCGCAGGGGCAGGATTTCCCCGTCAATATTCGGGTTCTTGTTGCCGCCCTTGTCATAGAAGTCGACCACGTCTTCGAGGGCCGGGAGGCTGCCGTCGTGCATGTAAGGGGCGGTGCGAGCCACCTCGCGCAGCGTGGGGGTCTTGAAGGCGCCACGGTCCGCGGGGAGATCGGTGACCTTGAACCGTCCGTCGTCGGTAAAAGTTCCATCCTTAAAGGACACGCCGGTGTTGTGGAATTTCTCGTCGGTGAAGTTGGGTCCCACGTGGCAGACGTTGCAGTTGCCCTTGAGGCGAAAGACGCTCAGGCCGCGAAGCTGCTCTTCGTTCAAGGCCGCGACCTCGCCGTGCAGGTAGCGGTCGAAGGGCGAGTTGCCGGAGCGGATCGTCCGGACATAGCTCGCAATCGCACGGGAAATTTCCTGGGGCGTCAGGCGGACCCGCGCGGCGACTTCGGCGAGGGTCATGTCCATCTCGGCGGTGTCCTGAATGGGGTGGAGTACCTGCTCCTCCAGGCTGGACGCGCGGCCATCCCAGAACTGCGCCGCGCCGTAGCCACGGTTTACGAGCGTCGGCGCGCTGCGCACACCCTTGCGCCCGTGGATGCCATCGGAGACCGGCTTGCCGTCGGTGAACGCGAGTTTGACGTCATGGCAGGAGGCGCACGCGACGGTCTCGTCGCGGGAGAGGCGCTTGTCGTTGAAGAGCCTTCGTCCGAGCGCGACCTTTTCAGCGGTGAGGGGATTGTCATCGGGCACCGGCAGGAAGGCGTCGAGGCCCAAGGGCGTGGTGGAGAATGACGACTGGCCTAGCGCGAGGGCCGTGGCCGTGGCGAGGATCGCCCAGAGCTTCATGGCGCTGCCCCCGCGGCCGGCAGGAAGTTTTCGAGGGCCCACACGTCCACCTGGAAATACTGGCCCAGGGTATAGGCGAGGCGCGACCCGTCCGGATGCACACTGAGCAGCGATAGTCCCCGGCCTGAAAGCCCCGTGCTCTCGGGCGCGCCGCCTTCCGCTGAGACCCGCATTAGCTCCGCCTGTGTCGGGCTTGCTGACCGGGCGAAGAGGAGATAGCGGCCGTCGGGGGTCCAGGTGAGGCCCTCGCGCGTGACGGCTTCGGTCATTCGCGCTATCTCGCGCGCTTCGCCGCCGGCGGCCGGCAGCGTGTAGATCACCGTGCGGTCGAGCGCCCGGTGGCTTACGGAAAACGCCAGCGTGCTCCCGTCGCGGGAGATGGTGAGGTTTCGCAAGATCCAGCCGGGAGGCGACTTGTAGACCTCGCGGGCGTCGCCGGTAGCGACGTCGTAGGCCCGGATGACGCCCGAACCGGCCACGAGGAACGAGCGGCCGTCCGGGGGCACGGCCAGGGACGGCAGAGTCAGAGTTGAGCGCGCGATGGGGCGGAGGCTGCCGGTGGCGGCGTCCAGCAGGGAAAAGATTGCCCCCGCGGGAGGGTCCTTCGCGATTACCAGGAGGGACTTGCTGTCCGGCATCCACCGCAGGCCCTGGCGCAGATCGAGCAGGGTCCCGCTGAAGACGCGTTCGGAGCCGGTGGCGGCGGTACGCACCACGATGTCCAGGGGCGACTCCCGGTTCGAGTAGTAGGCGAGCAAACGGCCGTCGGGCGACCACGCTGGGGCGCTGTTGCGTCCGATGAATTTCTCGATCAACCGCGTGGGCGCGCCGCGTACTAGCGCCGCTGTATAAATGTCGTCGCGGCCCTGGCGCTCGGCGTAATAGAGAGCGCCGCCGCTGGTGATGCCGAGCGGCAGCGCCGGGCCGAGGTCGGGCTTCACGAGCGCCGGGGCGCCTGCCTGCCCATCGACAACCGGAACGGACCACAGGCCGGGGGTGCCGGTGCGGTTGCTGACGAAGAGGACAGCGTGGCCGTCGGGGGTCCACAGCGGGGCGTAGTCGTCCGCCGGGTCGCGCACGAGGGGAAATTCGCGCGTGCCGTCGGCGGCCATCACGAGGATGTCGCGCTCGGGGGCGGTATCCGACGCCGGCAGATCGTAGACCAGAAACTTGCCGTCGGGTGAGACGTCGAGGTTGCGCGGCTGGGGCGCCGCGAGCGACTTCAGCGGCCGGATCGCACCATCGGCGACGGCGACCCAAGCCAGCTCGTTCGAGTCCTCGCCCCGCGAGAGCAGCGCCGCGATGGACTTACCGTCGGGCGACCAACCCCACAGAGTGATGGAGCGAATGTCGGCGCTCTTCCAGATCGTGCGCGGTCCGGCTTTCGAGGTGGGGTCGGTCGCGATGACACGAAGCTCGTTTCCGGCCCAAGAGTAGACGACCTGCTTCCCATCGGGCGAAAGCCGCGGCGTCGCGGCGGTTTCCTTGGAGGAGCCCTTTTGTGTCAGGCGACGGTTCTGGCCGGTTCGCAGATCGCGCACCGCCACGGCGCCGCTGTCCACGTCGATAAAGGTTAGGAAGCGGCCATCGGACGAGACGTTGCCCAGGCTATCGGGCGCACCCGTCCAGACCTGGCGGATCTCGAGGCCCACAGCCGGACTGGGGACAACCGTCGCGCTGCCGAGCGCGGCCATCCGCTGGCGCGCCTCGGAGGCCACCTCGGGCCGGTCGCCGAACTCGCGGACCACGCGCTGATAAGTCTGCCGGGCGCCCGTCTGGGCCTGCCGCTCGCGGCACTCGCCGAGGTGGAGCAGGGCGCGGGCGGCCACGCTGCGGTCGGGGTCGCGGCTCAGTTTTTCGAAGAGCGCCGCCGCGCCTGCCAGGTCCCCTTTGGTCTGGAGATCGATGGCCTGCTGCAGTTGCGGGGGAACGCTATCCGCCGCCCGGACCGCAGCGGGGGCGGCGAGCGCAGTCACGAGGATCGCAAGGCTTAGGGTTCTCAAGAAAACCACGTCTGTAGAAATTGTAGCGTGGGGGCACCCGGGACCGCTCCCTCACGGTCGCGGCTCTGTAACGCTTTTCCAAGGTGTGTGATTTTTCCCTGTCTCGCGCAGCGGTCTTTCGTATCATATGAGTTTGTCGACACTCCCTGCCCAGGTCGATCCGGTCAGCCTCGACGCGCCGGCAGCGCCACGGCCGCTGCTCTACGCCACCACGATTTTTATAGGCGCGTTCCTGCTGTTCCAGGTGCAGCCCATGATCGCCAAGATCATCCTGCCGTGGTTCGGCGGGACGGCGGCGGTCTGGACCACGTGCATGCTGTTCTTCCAGGTGGCGCTGCTGCTGGGCTACCTTTACGCCCACTGGCTCACCGGAAACTTGAACCCGCGGCAGCAGGCGATGCTGCACGGCGTGCTGCTGGTGGCCAGCCTTCTAGTGCTCCCGGTGATCCCGAGCGAAACCTGGAAGCCCCTCGGGTCCGGCAACCCCACGTGGCGGATCCTCGGCCTGCTCGCCGCGACCATTGGGCTGCCTTACCTGGTCCTCTCGACGACCAGCCCCCTGCTGCAGGCCTGGCACGCACGCAGCCGTCCCAGCGCCAGCACCTACCGGCTGTTTGCGCTCTCGAATCTGGCCTCGATGCTGGCGCTGGCGAGTTATCCCGCGGTCCTCGAGCCGCGGCTCGGTACGCGGCTGCAGGCCCAGCTTTGGTCGGTGGCCTACGCGGTTTATGCCCTGCTGGCCGGCGCGTGCGCGCTGCGGAGCGTACGCCGGGCGGCGGCCGCGGCGCTCGCGCCCGAAACGGCTGTCGAAGAGGCACCCGTGCCCCGGCCGGGTTGGACCGTGCAGGTACTGTGGATGGCGCTCGCGGCCTGCGGTTCGACCCTGCTGCTCGCCTTCACTACGCACCTCAGCCTGAACATCGCGCCGATCCCGTTTCTGTGGGTGCTGCCGCTGGGCCTCTACCTGCTCAGCTTTATCATTTGCTTCGAGCGGGACAGTTGGTACCACCGCGGGGTGTTCCTGCCTCTCACCATCCTCGCCTTGGGAGGGTTTGCGCTGCAGATCTACGGCGAGATGTGGAGTCTCGGCGTGAAGCAGAGCGTGCTGCTGTTCGGTCTGGGACTGTTCATCTGCACGATGACGTGCCACGGCGAGATGACGCGCCTGAAGCCGCATCCGCGCTATCTGACCTCCTTTTATCTGATGGTGGCGGTGGGCGGCGCGCTGGGCGGCGTCTTCGTGGGCCTGGTGGCGCCGCAGGTGTTCCACGCCGAGTATGAACTGCCCCTCGGCCTCGTAGCTTGCGCGGCGCTGGTTTTAGTGGTGCACTTCCGCGACCCGGCGAGCGTTCTCTTCTATCGGGGACGCACGCCGGGCTTTCCCATCCTGCTGTCGCTGGCCTTGGCCCTCAGCGGGTACCTGATCGTCAAGATCCACCAGCACGACGCACGCTATCGCCTCATGGCCCGCAGCTTTTACGGCAGCCTGCGGGTAAGCGACTGGGGCACGAAGAACGGCGACAGCGAATCCCGCGAGCTGACCCACGGCACCATCAACCACGGCGAGCAGTGGCTTACGCCCTCGCGACGCCGCGAGTCCACCACCTATTACGGACCCTCTTCGGGCATGGGCCTGGCTATCAACAACGTCCGGCGCGACGGCCCGCAGCGGATCGGCGTGATCGGGCTGGGGTCGGGCGTCATCCTGACCTACGGGCGCGCCGGGGACTACTACCGCGTTTACGAGATCGACCCGCTCGTGCTCCAGATCGCCCGCACGCAGTTCACTTTCCTCGAGGATTGTCCGGCGCACCCCGAGATAGCGCTGGGCGATGCGCGGCTCTCGCTCGAGCGCGAGCCGAGCCACCAATTCGACGTCCTCATAGTGGACGCCTTTTCGAGTGACTCCATTCCCATCCACTTGCTGACGCGCGAGGCCTTCGCCGTCTATTTCCGGCACCTCAAGCCGGATGGCATCCTGGCCGTTCACGTGTCGAACCAATACCTGGAGCTAGCGCCCGTGGTGGAAGCTGAAGCGAAAGCTCTCGGCAAGAGCGCGCTGCTGATAGACGACGAGGAATCCGACGGCTACTTCGGCAGCACGGTCGTGCTGGTCTCGGGCAGCCGCGAGATGCTGGCGCAGCGCACCCTGTATCTCGCCGGCAGCAAATTTCCCACCCTCAAGAGCCTGCGCCTCTGGACCGACGATTACAGCA
>JBGPDC010000129.1:0-16420 GCA_041482115.1 Terriglobia bacterium
CGCGGAGAGGTGCTGGAGTGGCCGAACAGGGCTGCCTGCTAAGCAGTTACACTGGCTAAAACCGGTGTCGGGGGTTCGAATCCCCCCCTCTCCGCCAGACCCCCCTCGGGACTTCATGACGCGCCAGCGGCCTCCGCGCGGCGGCCCAATTCATACGAGCGTATGAATTCTTGAAGCGCCAAAACCGCCCGTTTGGACCACTTTTCGCCTCTTTTTGGCGCGAAAATGATACGCTATCGATCGCCCCAGTAACCCGGGCGGCGCTTCTGATGCGCGACCGCGACGACGACGATCTCTTCGCCAATCCGATAGAAGATGCTGTACGGAAACCGTGGCAAGAGGGCACGCCGCGTGCCGTGTTCGGCCACTGGATAGCGCGTCGGCGCCTCGGCGATCCGGGACACCGCGACATCAATCTCGTGGGCGAAGGCCACCGCGCTCAGCGGGCTGCGATCCTCGTACCAGAGGTGCGCTTCACGAAGCTCGTCGCGAGCCGCGGGATGGAACCTAACGGTCACTTCGCCGGCCGAACAGTTCCGCCCGCACGTCCTCCCATGGGATCGTCTTTACCGTTCCAGCATCGAGCTCGGCCACCCGTCGTGCGATCTCTTTCGACCAGGCGGCCTCCACGTCCGGCTCCGGCGCCGGTTCCAGGGACTCGATGAGCAGGCCAGCCAGCGCCGCACGATCGTGCTCCGGCAACTGGGTTGCCTCCCGAAACAGTTCTTCCAGGCTGCGGATCATAACAGTGATTGTAGCTCCCGGGCAGGCCGTGCGGTCTCCGGCGCTCAGGTGCGGCCCGGCGGCATCCACGGAATGGCCAAATTCATCGGGCTTTGGCCGGCTCCTGCAGCGCCAGGTTATTAGGCGTCTGTACCCCGAGGCCTTTCACGTTTTCAGCGGCACCCCGGCAATACCCAACGTTCTGGGCTGACTACGGGCGGCGGGGAATTACGATGCGGCGCGCGATGGCCCGGCTGGCGTCTTGAAGAGCTGTATCGTCGAGCTGAAGGAGTCTCACCTCCTCGAGCTCGAGTTGGCCGGTTTCCCAGAGGCCAAAGCTGGCCCATTGGGGGTCATAGAAGGACCACCATCGGACGCCAATCCACCTGCCCTGTTCGTATATTCGGTGGGCCCAGGCTCGGCTCCGGGTGTAATCTCGACTCACGACATCGGAGGGCCGGAGGCCCAGTGCGCCGAGTTGCGCCGGATCATCCAGATTGCAAATCGGAGCCGCCTCCGGAAGCTGGAAGCGAGCTATCGCGCGAGCGCTTCCGGGCAGGCTGGGACTACCCTCCAGAATCGCCGTGGTCCATTCGGAGAAGCGGCCGAACGCTTCGGCAATCGCACCAGCGGCCGCATCGCTTAAGTAAAGGACCGCATAGGCTGCGGGGTTATCGAGCCGCCCACCGCCTTGCGCGGAAACATAGAGCGGACCACCTGGTTCGTCTTCTGCGGCTCTCGTGAGATAAGGAAAGACACGATAGAGAGTTGGCACGCAGGCTAGGCGTAAGCCCCTTCCGCAATTCCGTCGATGGCGCGAATAACGGGCGCCGCGCCTTCCAAAGCGAGCACGTCGATGGGACGCGCACCTCCGAGTAGCGGCTCCGAGCCTACGAGCCACATGGCCGCGGCCTCGCGCCCGTACACGCGCAGGATGCGGGTTAGTACGTCATGCAGGTCCACTATACGCCGTCCCATTTCACTGCTAATCGCTTCCGTCCCCGCGCTCCAACGCGAGACCTGGGCGCGATCCGCTCCGAGCAGTCGTGCGGCAGCGTTGGTTCCCAGCGCCTTTATGACTCGCGCCAACAATGGCCGCACATCGGCCAAGGCATCGGCAGTTTTCCGCAGGTTAACCGGGCTCGCGATCGGCGTCCAGGCCCGAGGCTTGCGACCCGCGCGACTGGCCTTATGGGCGAGTGCCATAACTTAGTATATCTCAACAGAATCTGTTGAGTAAAGTGCATTCGAAGTACGCAGTGGGGGAAATGTTCAGTCTGCCAATTGGCAGACTCGTCCCGTAAGCTCCTTCCCTTCAATACCTTGCGGGACTCAGCCGCCACCCGCGCCGCCTTCCGCTCACAATTCCAAGAGCCTGACACCAATCGTCTCCGCGGCCCGTTCGAGCTTACGATCGAGCGTCGCCAGCGGGAGACCTTCTCGCATGGCCAGCGACAGGTAAGCGGCATCGTAGACCGAGAGCTTCTCGGACCGGGCCAGGTCCACCAGCCGATCCACTTCCAGCCGGGAATCGGCATCCTCCACCCGGATATTCAGGCTGCGTAATTGATCTAGTGCTCGAGCGGTCGCGGCCGGCTTGATTCTTTTGCGACGTTCTCCGGCGAGCAGGGCGTGACCCACCTCGACCGGCCAGATCACCGGCACGATGGCTTCGGAACCCGCGAGCAGATCCAGGACCCGGTCAGCGGCGGGACTGCTTTCGTCCTCGAAGAACCATGCCAGCGCGACCGAGGCGTCGAGCACAAACCGCTTCAATACCGGCGGCCCTCCTCAATCAATTGACGAATGGTTACGCCGCGCAACTTGCGTCCCTTCCGGCTGCGCTTGATCTCCTCGATCACTTCACTTGCGGCGCGCCTGCCTGGCGGACCCGCCGGAACCAATAGGGCTACCGGTACGCCGTGCTTGGTGATGGTGATCCTCTCGCCGTGCGCCACCCGCTCCAGAAGGCGGGGAAGGTGCGTTTTGGCCTCATACGCTCCGATGATTTCCATGGCCCTCCATTATAGACTAGTCTCAGACCAGTCTGGCAACTCGGCTCGTAGCGCGCTCATAATCGTGGTAAGGAGTAAGAGATGCCCGCCCGGATTCTTGCCAGGTTTGAACCTCACGTGCGCTCCCTGTTGCGTATCGTGGCCGGATTCACCTTTTCGCTGCACGGCTTCCAGAAGGCCCTCGGCTGGCTCGGCGGGATGGGGGGCGCTCACGCCCGCACCTATAGCCTCCTGTGGACGGCCGGCGTTATCGAGACCGTGGGAGGGCTGCTGATTATAGCCTGACTGGGAACGCGCTGCATCGCCTTCGTGCTGTGCGGCGAAATGGCGGTAGCCTACTTCACAACCCACTATCTGCGCGGCTTCTGGCCGCTCTTGAATGGCGGCGAGCTCGCCGTGCTGTACTGCTTCCTGTTCCTCTACTTTTTCGTGGCCGGGCCCGGCCCCTGGAGCCTCGACCGGGTGTTCCGCAGGGATTAGCCCATCGAGCTGAACCGCTCCGGCTCAATCATGTAAAGCACCCGCACCTCGCCCGGCTGGCGGCCGGGATACTTATCGACGTTCAGGTACTTCTTGGCCATCTTGTCGATATGCGCGTCGGCCCCCTGCTCGGTGATCTCCACCACCCGGCCCCGCACCTCCAGATAACGGTACGGATTGTCCGGGTCGATCACCGCCATCGTGACGCGGGGATCCCGGCGCATGTTCTTGTCCTTGGCGCGTCCCTTGGCCGTGTTGACGATGACGTGCTTTCCGTCGTAGTCGCACCACACGGGCGTCACCTGGGGGCGCCCGTCGGGCATCAGGGTTCCCAGGCTGGCGAAAGCTTTCTTTTGAAACAGGTCGAGATACTTTTCCGGAAGCGTCATGTTGTCCTCCTGGCGGCGTGACCGACTGCAATTAGAAATATAGCGCTCTTGCCGGCGGCGTGGGGAGAGAAGAAGGCGGTCACATCGTCGTCGTAGAACGTCAGTCCCGTGGTCCCCACGCGCTGCGCGTAAGAGGCGAGGTACATCTTCCCGCCGAGCAGGCCGGCCTCCAGTTGCACCGCGCGGTACCCCCGGTTGCCGAAGCGCGCCAGCACGCGCTCGAGGTCCGCGAGAAAGAAGATCGCCGCCGCGGCGTCGCCTGGCAGGTCCTGCTCGAGGCCCAGGTAGGCCGCCGGCCGGCGGAAATCGCCCAGCTTCAGCACTTCGAGCGCCCGCTCGGCGGCGCGATAGTAGTAGGCACCCGGGCGCAGTCCTTCCACGGCGTTGACGATCACGTAGATCTCGTTGAGACCCTCGCCCGCTTCCGGGCGGAAGTCGGCCGGTATCCCGCGCGTGGCGCGGTCGAGGATGGTCGAGAACTCCACGAGCGTGATGGGATCGTGGCGGAAACGCCGGGTCGAGCCGCGGCGCAGAATGACTTCTTCGATCGTATCCCGCGGCATGGCGTCGTCCCCGAGCGGCGCGAGCGGCAAGACGTCTCCACCGGGGGCTGGCGCGATGGCCCGCATCTCGCCGCGCCACGCGGCTACTTCTTCGGAGGTTTCGAGCAGCGTCGAGGCGTGCATCTCTCGCATCAGCGGGTAGTCCACTTCCTCACGCGACGACGGCACGGTCTCGAGGTGCAACTCGGGCATCACACCAGGAGCCGGCGGGGCGGACTCCTCCTTGCCGAGCGTCACCACGGAGAGAGCCACCTCGCGCGCGGTGTCGAGGCCCAGCAGTGCGTTCGCTGCGGAGTCCCGGAATCCGCACCAGAGGCGGGCCGGAAGTCCCTGGGCCGCGGCCGCCGCCAGCAGGTTCGCGAGCAACGTACCGTTGTCCCAGCCGAAGTGGCGGTAGGTCCGCGCCTGGTATTTCCAGGCATTGCGCCAGTAAGTGCCGGTCGAGATGACCATCGCCGGAGCGGCCGGGACGGGCTCAACCGCCGCTCTCCAGTCGCCCGCCCGCAGCCGGCGCAGCGCCATGTCGCCGGGGTTGAAGTGGTAGACGCCCGCCGCGAGATCCGCCAAATCGCCGCAAACGACGTAAAGCTCGATTTCGTAGAGCGCCCCCGTGCAGGAAGCGGCGCGAAACAGCAACTCCCCACCCGGATACGTCCGGCGCTTGGTGATGCCAGCCGCGAAGTAAAGCGCGTGCGCGAGCGCCCGCAGATCGGGGCGCGCCCCCACGCCTGCCGCCACGCCCGTCGCGTCGATTGCTGAAACCGCCGAAAGCGCCGCCACCCCACTCTGAGGCAGATCCCGCGGCAGGGGGATGGGCTCGAGGTCCGTGTAAATCTTGAACGGCCTCGGCCGGTTGGCCCAGTCGAGAAAGTGCGCATCGCGCCGGACGCTGACCGGGGAGTGTTTGGTGGCGTCGTGGTAGCGTTTCGCCGTCATACCCGCCTGCGCTCCAGATGCAGGATCACGCCCCACAACAACAGGAATCCGGCGCCTTGGATGGCCGAGATGCGCGCTCCCAGGAAGACCCAGTTGAGGAAGGTGGCCGTGGCGGGGAAACATAGCTCGGCGATGGCCGCCCGCGAAGCCCGGCTCCGGCGGAGGCCGTAGTAGTAGAGGAGCAGCGCCGTCAGTCCGGGAACCGACGCCAGCGTCGCAAGAGACAGCATCTGTCCAGCGTTGAGCTCGACGAGCAGCGGGTGGTGTCCGAGCACTGCCATGGCGAGCAGAAACGGCGTGGCCATCAGAATGCGCAGCGCCGTGACCATTTGGAAGGAGATGCCCCGCAGCAAGAAGCGTCCCAGCACGGTGGAGGCGCCCCACAAGGCCGCCGCGGCGAGGGCCAGCAGGGCGGCCACAGACCGCTCGGGCTTCAAGGCCTGTACCGGGTGCCACAGCATTTCCGGCCGGTCGCCCACGCTGATCAGGTAGCCGGCCACGAGCGCCACGGCGAGGCACGCCCAGAAACGCCGCCCCAGCGACTCCGCCAGGAGCAGTCCCGCCAGCAGCGAAGCAAACAGCGGCTGAGTCTTCTGCAGCAGCACCGCGGTCGTCGGGTTCCCGATCCGGATGGCCTCTGTGAAACAAACGGTCGCGAGCCCCGAACCGCCCCACCCGATCGCCGTGATCGCGCCCCACTGGCGCGGTCCGAGCTTGCCCCATTCCGCTCGCGCCCGCCAGAACACCGGCAGGAGCACCGCGGTGAGGATCAGGTGCTCGTTGAGGACAATGTTGGTACTGCTCAGCACGGCGGTGAGGGGCCGCCGCAACGGCGTATCGGTCCCCCAGAGGCTGGCGCCCAGCGCCACCCACACCAGACCCCACCGGTGTCCGCGCGAATCGTCTTTCATGATGGAAGCTCCAGTGTCACACAGTCCGCTAAGATGGAACCAGCAGCGGACACATGCCACCGGTCATCGCCATTGTCGGCGGCACGGGGGCCGAAGGCTTCGGCCTGGCGGCGCGGTTCGCTGCGGCTGGGGTGCAAGTCCGCATCGGCTCGCGCGACCTCGAGAAGGCTCGCGCTGCCGCTGCCCGCCTGCCGGGCGCCGAGGGATTTCTGAACCCGGACGCCGTGGCCGCTGCGGAGATCGTGGTGCTTACGGTGCCCCTGGCGGCCCAGATCCCTACCCTGAAGGCGATTCGTGGGAGCCTCCAGCCCCGCCATATTCTCGTCGACGCGACCGTGCCGCTCGAGGCCGCTCTCGGAGGGCGAGTCTCACGCACTGTCACGTTGTGGGCCGGCTCGGCTGCCCAGCAGGCCGCTCAGTACGTACCCGAGGGTGTCGCGGTCGTGGCCGCCTTTCACTCGCTTAGCGCCGACCTGTTGGGCCAACTAGACCAGCCTGTCGATAGCGACGTATTGCTCTGCGGCGACTCGGCGGAGGCCAAGGCCGCCGTCCGCGGCCTGGTCGGGCTGCTGCCCGGCGCGCGCGCCATCGACGCCGGACCTCTCGAAAACGCTCGGCTGCTTGAGAACCTGGCGGCGCTACTTATCAGCCTGAACCTGCGGCACAAGGTCAAGCACTCCGGTTTGCGGATCACCGGCCTGCCATGAAGGCAATTGTAGCCCTGGCGGGCGGAGTGGGGGCCGCGCGCTTCCTGGAAGGTCTGGCGCGGTTGTTGCCCCGCCACCGCACCTTTATCATCGGCAACACCGGCGACGACGTAGAAATGCACGGGCTGCACATTTCGCCCGACCTCGACACCGTCACCTATACCCTGGCCGGAGTCGGCGACCGGAAGCGCGGCTGGGGACTGCAAGGCGACACCTTTCATTGCCTCGCCGCGCTGGGGCGCTTCGGTCTCGAAACCTGGTTCCAGTTGAGCGATGGCGATTTCGCCACCCATCTCTACCGCACCGAGCGCCTGGCCCAGGGCGTACCGCTCAGCGGCGTCACGGCCGAGATCGCCGCCGCTTTCGGACTGCGCGCGCGGCTGACGCCGATGTCGGACCAGCCCGTCCGCACCCGCATCCTTACCCGCCGTGGCGACCTGGAGTTCCAAACCTGGTTCGTCAAGCACCGCGCCCGTGACCCTGTCATCGGCGTGCGCTACGCCGGCGCCGCGGAGGCCGTGCCCGCGCCCGGCGTGCTGGAGGCCATCGGACGCGCCCGCGCCATCCTGGTCTGCCCTTCGAATCCGCTGATCAGCATCGGTCCTATCCTGGCGGTGCCGGGCATCCGCGAAGCCCTGCGCACCACCCGCGCCCCGGTGCTGGCCATCTCGCCTATCGTCGGCGGCCAGGCTTTGAAGGGTCCGGCCGCGCGTATGATGAAGAGCATGGGGATGGCGTCCTCGGCGCTGCAAGTCGCCCGGCTCTACGAAGATTTTCTAGACATATTTGTTCTCGATCACGCCGACCGCAGCCTCGCCCCGGCCGTGGAGGCCCTGGGCCTGCGGGCCGTCGTGACCAACACAATCATGACCGGCTTGCGGCGCAAGAAGGCGCTGGCCAGCGCCGTCCTGGAGGTCCTTTGATCTTTGCCGTGCTGCCCGTCAAGAATCCTCGGGACGCCAAGCAGCGGCTGAGCAGCGTGCTGGCGAGCAAAGAGCGGGAGGCGCTCGCCCGCGCTATGTACGAGCACGCCATCGCGGCCCTTTGCGCCGCCCGAGGCCTCGACCGCATCGCCGTTGTGACCAGTGACGACGCCGTCGCGCGCGATGCCCGCCGGCGCGGCGTATTGGTCTTCGAAGAGCGGGAACAACTGGGCCATAGTCACTCGGCGGACGCGGCGCTCCGCCACGCCGCCAGCCTCGGCGCCACGACGGTGCTGCTGGTTCCTATCGACGTGCCCCTGGTCACCCCCGGCGACATCGAAGCGCTGGCCGCTACGCCGCGGCGTGGTTTGGTGATAGTGCCCTCCTCCGACGGCGCCGGCACGAACGCGCTCGTCCAGACTCCGCCCGGCGTGATCGCCTGCCGCTTCGGCCCGGGCAGCTTCCAGGCTCATTTCGAACAAGCCCACTCTCGCGGGGTTCCCGTCGAGGTGCGGCGCCCGCCCGGTCTCACCTTCGACCTCGATACCCCCGAAGACGCCGCACGTTTGCTGGCTCTCGCTCCGTCTTCGCCGCTCGCCCCACTGCTCCGGCATGCCGCTCGAAATTATCGGTCTCACCAGCCTGCCTGAGATCCGCCCCGGCGACGATCTGGCGGCGCTGATCCGCGAGGCCGCCGTTTCCGAAGGCCGCCGGCTCGATCTCAGCACCATCGTCGTGATGGCTCAGAAGATTGTTTCAAAGGCCGAGGGCGCCCTCGTGGATCTGCGCACCATCGAGCCCTCGCCCCGGGCCGCGGACTGGGCCGCGCAGTGGGACCAGGACGCGCGCCTGATCGAGCTGGTGTTGCGCGAATCCCGCCGGATCGTCCGCATGGAGCGGGGTGTCATCATCGCCGAGACCCGGCACGGCTTCGTCGCCGCCCATGCGGGAGTCGACCGCTCGAACGTCCCGGGCGAGCACTACGCGGCCGTGCTGCCGGCCGATCCCGACGCCTCCGCCCGCTGCCTCCACGACGTGCTGGGCTGCGGCGCTGTAGTTATCACCGATACCTTCGGACGTCCCTGGCGCGAGGGCCTAGTCAACGTGGCCCTGGGCGTGGCCGGCCTCGAACCGCTCCTCGATCTGCGTGGCTCTATCGACCGCTCCGGCCGCCCCCTGCGCGGCACTGTTCTCGCCCGCGCCGACGAGATCGCCGCCGCTGCCGGCCTCGTCATGCCGAAAGCTGGCGGCGTTCCGGTGGCCCTCGTGACGGGACTCGATTTCACGCTGGCTGATGGGAGTGCCCGCAGCCTGATCCGCCCCGCTGAGCGCGACCTGTTCCGCTAACCAGCACCGCGAGGTTGACTAAGCCGATCCGGTTCGTCTTTGGTGCTCGGCGTGCTTTGTAAATATGCGGGAGGATCAACCATGTCCGCCGGTCTGTGGTTTGCCGTCGTGGTTGCGGTCGCTGTGGTGGCCTTTGCCCTATACATGACTAATCTGTTCGGTCCCCGGGTGGTCCGCCGCCGGGTGCATTGCCCGGAGAAAGACTTGCCCGCCGATATCACGATCGAGCAGAAGGAAGGATCGTTCGCCGCTCTCGAGAAGCCGGATGTCGTTTCCTGCACGCTGCTTCCCGGCACGGTGGACTGCGATAGAGCCTGCTTGAACCACTAGTGGGAGGTCGCCGGGGAGCACAACCAGGACCGCTCCTTGACAGTCGCGGCTCGGCTCGGTAACTGCTTTCTACCAGCGAGGGATGTGCCGATCGCAAGAGATCGCGTTACGCAGGAGCGGCGACATCCACGCCGATGGGGTCGTGATCGGAGAGAGGCGGCTGCCGCCCCTCGCGGAATTCGTGCAGCACCACTGGGTTCTCCGTGCGCACAGTGCGCGTGGCGAACCAATCGATCTTGAAGGGGCACCGGCCCCCGTGGTGGCGCAGCGACCACCGGATGAACGCAAAGCACCAGTCCGGCACCCACTCCCCCAGGCTCTCGCGCGTTTTGACGTCGTCCACGTCGTAAGAAATCGTCCGCTCGCCGAGGAGGTTGCACTTGCGGTAGTCGTACCCCTGCGCCTCGAGCCTCTCGAAGAGGTCCCGCTCGAACCGGCTATAGGGGTGCAGGTAGTGGTTGCGGATCACGTGGTCCACCCCCATCAGGACCCGCAGCCAGAACCCCAGAATGGCGAACACGGCCCGCGAGGAATCGTAGGTAGTAGTGTTCCAATCGCCCCCCAGCACCACCGGACCCGTGGCCGGCATGCGGTCGAGCACCGCCTGCATCTGCTCGGAGCGGTGCTGCTGAGTGGACCGTGCGTCGAGGTGCACCGCGGCGACCGTGAGGCTTGCTCGCGGCAAGAGGATCTCCGCCCCCAGCGCGGTTTCGCACCCCAGGCGCTTTTCCGGCACGGCCATTTTGTCGTTGCCGTTTTCAAGTGGAATCGCCCACACCCGCCCGATCGGATACCGGCTCAGGATCGCGTTGCCCTGCAGCCCCAGATCGTTCTCCCCGGGCAACTCCCGCTCGATGCCGGACCCCTTTGCGAGATTCAAGTAGCAGGGCACGAACGCGTAGTGCCAGCCCAACTCCCGCGCGAGGTCCTGGGTCACGTTCCGGTTCGCCGACCGGGCCATCCCGACGTCGGCTTCGGTCACCAGCACCACGTCGCACTCCCGGAGATAGGGATGTGTGCGGAACGCTTCCAGTTGTCCCGGGAGTTGGGTTCCGCGCTCCAGGTTCCAGGCGACGATGCGGGACCGCTCGCGTGCCGGGGCTGGACCCGTACTGAAGCTGCCCCCCTCCGGCGTCTCGAGGATGGTCCGCACTGTAGGTTCCAGGCGCCGGTAGTCCGGATCCCGCTGCAGTTCCTCGAGCGAACCGCACCGCGCCCACGACGCGAAGTGCGGGGCGACCTCTTCGCGGATCATCCGGTGGATCTCGGCGGTGCTGGGGACCACCTGTGGCCCGGGAACGGTCATCTACTTCATTATGAGGCAGCGCGGGGCACGGCCGTGCTACATTGACCGCCATGAGACATCCCAACTTCCTTCGGGCTGCTTTGCTCCTGACGGTGCTGGCAGCGGCAACCGGCGTCTGGTCGCAGGCGCCGAAGAAAGCGCCCGGCCCGGCGCCGGTCGGCTACGACGACACGCCGCTCATTCCAGGCCAGAAGTGGCGCGTACACGACATCAACCGGCCGCGGCCGCGAGTGGTGACGCCTGCGCCGCTCGACAACCCCTTTGCTCCCCCGTCCGATGCGGTCGTCCTGTTCGATGGCAAGGACCTTTCGAAATGGGCCGCTAAAACCGGAGAGCCCCACTGGAAGGTCGAAAACGGCTACTTCGAGGTAGTTCCGAAGGCCGGAGATCTGATCAGCAAAGAGAAGTTCGGCGACGCGCAGTATCACGTCGAGTGGGCGAGTCCCGCCGTCGTCAGCGGCAACAGCCAGGGACGCGGCAACAGCGGCTTCTACCTCATGGGCCGCTACGAGATGCAGGTCATGGACTCCTGGGACAACCTCACCTACGCGGACGGGCAGGCGGGGGCGATCTACGGGCAGTGGCCGCCGCTGGTGAACGCCTCGCGGCGCCCGGGCGAGTGGCAGCGCTATGACATTATCCTCGAGGCGCCACGCTTCGAGGGCGGCAAGGTCGTGAAACCGGCGTACGTGACCCTGTTCCACAACGGGGTCCTGCTGCACCATCACAAGGAGATCGTCGGTCCCACGACCCACCGCGACACGACGCCCTACTCGCCGCACGGACTCGAGGAGAGCATCGTGCTGCAGGATCATGACACCCCCGTCCGCTACCGGAACATCTGGGTACGGCGGTTGCGAGGATACGACCAGCCTTAGCCGGATCTCCCGCCCTGCGGCTTGCGGGCTCGCTTGCTCCAAGCGATATGGCGCTGGAAAACAAGCTCCGGCTGTCGTTGACGCTCCTGCCGGAGCGCTTCGCCATCTGCCGGCTTCCTGCATCGATGCCGGCGCCGCATTGGGCTCTCGAGCCGTACACGTTCTGCTCGATCTGTCGAACAGACCGCGAGCTGTCGATTCTGTGTCCTCAATCTGCCGTGCCGGAACTAGACCTGCCGACCGAGCGGGATTGGATGGCGCTGAGAGTCGCGGGTCCGCTGAGCTTTTCAGACCTAGGTATCCTGGCTTCGATCGCCGAGCCGCTCGCCGCCGGCGGCATCAGCATCATGTGCACGTCGACGTTCGACACTGACTATTTCTTCGTCAAAGCTGACGAGCATCGACGCGCCATAGAGATTCTAGAAGCGAGCGGGCACGCCGTGGACCGACAGTGAAAACGGCCCGCCGCCTGCTTTCGTATACTGGCCTCATCATGCTTCGGATGGCCGTCGTCCTTTTTCTGCTTTCCCCGCTTGCCCTCGCCCAGACTCCCATCGAGCTTTCCGTCGATGCCACCGACGCCCCGCGCCGGCTCTTTCACGCCCGCATGGTCCTGCCCGTCTCTGGGGGCACCCTGCGCCTTGCCTACCCCAAGTGGATCCCCGGAGAACACGGCCCCACCGGCCCGATCGCCGATCTGGCGGGCCTGCGCATCACGGCGGCCGGCCGCGCACTGCCTTGGCGCCGCGATCCGCTGGACATGAATATCCTGCTCATCGAGGTCCCCGCGGGCGTCTCGCGAATTGAGATCGCTTACGACTTCCTGTCGCCGCCCAACGCGGCAGGCTTCAGCTCCGGCGGCTCCGCCACCACCGAAATGATGGTGCTCAGTTGGAATCAGGTGCTGCTCTACCCGCTGGGAGCCTCGCCGGACAGCCTCTCCTACCGCGCCTCGCTAAAGGTTCCGTCTGGATGGCGCTTCGGAACCGCTCTGCCGATCGAGAGGGAGAGCGGCGAGACGATCGAATTTCGCCCCGCCCCTCTGACCACGCTCGTGGATTCGCCGGTGATCGCTGGCCGGTATTTCAAGACCCTCGATCTGACCCCGGGCGGCGGCCCGGCGCATTTCGTCCACCTGGCCGCCGACTCTCGCCCGGCGCTCGAGCTGCCCGCCACCCTGGTCACGGGCTACCAGCACCTGGTGGCCGAGACGGGGGCGCTCTTCGGCGCGCGCCACTATCGCAGCTACCATTTCCTGGTCTCGCTCAGCGACCATGTGGCTCACTTCGGCCTCGAGCACCATGAGTCGAGCGACGACCGCATGCCGGAGTTTGCGCTTGCAGACGAGGAGAGCCGTCCGCTATGGGCCACGCTGTTATCCCACGAGATGACGCATTCCTGGAACGGCAAGTATCGCCGGCCGGCGGGCCTCGTTACGTCGGATTACCAGAAACCGATGGATGGGGAACTGCTGTGGATCTACGAGGGCCTGACGCAGTACCTCGGCAACATTCTCGCGCCGCGCAGCGGGCTGCTTACCCCGGAGCAATACCGCCAGTCCCTCGCGCTGGACGCGGCTGCCCTCGACGGCACCCCCGGACGGAGCTGGAGACCTTTGGCCGACACCGCCGTGGCTGCACAGCTCCTCTACGAGGCGCGCGGCGATCGGGAAAACCTGCGCCGCGGCGTGGATTTCTATCCCGAAGGGGATCTGATCTGGCTCGAGGCGGACGTGATCATCCGCCGCGAGAGCAAAGGCCAGCGGTCGCTCGACGACTTCTGCCGTCGCTTCCACGGCGGCGCGAGCGGTCCGCCGCAGGTGCGGGCGTACACTCTCGCCGACGTCATCGCCGAGTTGCAGGCGGTGCAACCCTACGACTGGCGCGGCTTTTTCGACCAGCGCGTCTATCGCGCCACGGACCGCGCTCCTCTCGGAGGCATCACCGGGGCCGGCTGGCGGCTGGTCTATCGTGAAGAACCCACGGCCTGGCTTAAATCCGGCGAAAGCCACAACAAGACCGTCGATGTCCGCTATTCGCTCGGCCTGGAGTTAAAAGAAGATGGGACCATCAGCGACGTGATCGCCGGCAGTCCCGCGGACCAGGCTGGAATGGCGCCGTCAGGGACACTTCTCGCAGTCAACGGCCGCCAGTTCGCCGCCCGCGCGCTCCGCGCCGCAATCAAAGCTGCCAAGGACAGTACGGAGCCCCTGGAACTAATCGTCAAGGATGGTGAGCAGTACAAGACTTATCGCGCCCAGTGTCACACCGGCGAGCGTTACCCGGACCTGGAGCGCGACCCCTCGGTCCCGGATCTGTTGACCACGATCCTGTCGCCCCGCGCCCCGCAGTAGCGGTCGTTGCTACAATCGGCGGCATGAAGCCCCTTCTCTGCGCCCTTTTGTGCGCCGCCTTCGCCGCGGCTCAGACCCCCGCTCCTACCCCGGAACAGCAGGCCGCCGCGCGGCAAGCCGCACAAGACCGGCTGCTGCGGGATTTCCCCAACCTGGCCCGGTATCACGACGACAACGCACCGCTCGCGCCACCGGCCGCCGGCGAGGACCGGGTAGTCTTCATGGGCGACTCGATCACCGACTTCTGGGGACGCCGGACCGGCCAGTTCTTCCCCGGCAAGCCTTACGTGAATCGCGGCATCAGCGGCCAGACGACTCCGCAGATGCTTATCCGCTTCCGGCCCGACGTGATTGCGCTCCAGCCAAAGGCGGTCGTGATTCTCGCGGGCACCAACGACATCGCCGGCAACACCGGCCCCATGTCCCTCGAGGCCATTGAGGACAACCTGGCGTCCATGGCGGATCTTGCCAAGGCCAATGGTATTCGCGTCGTGCTGGCGTCCGTGATGCCGGTCTGCGACTACCACCAGCCCCAGACCGCCCGCCGGCCGCCCGACAAGATCGTCGCCCTCAACGCCTGGATCAAGAGCTACGCCTCGCAGAACCGGCTGGTGTACCTCGACTATTACTCGGCTATGCTCGACGACCAGCAGATGCTGAAGCGCGAGTTGACCGGCGACGGTTTGCATCCCAATGCCGCGGGCTATGACGTGATGGCGCCCCTGGCAGAGAAGGCGATTGCCCAGGCCCTGGCCCGAAAGTAGAATTCCCATGAGATCTCTTATTCTCGCTTTGCTGCTTCTTGCCGCCCTTCCCCTGCCGGGACAGAACCCGGACCGCGCCGACCTCGCGGTCGTCCACCGCATCCGGCAGGAGGCTTGGGAGCACTCCCAGGTGATGGACCATCTCTTTTACCTCACCGATGTCAACGGCCCCCGCCTCACCGGCTCGCCCGGGTTCCAGCGCGCGGCCGACTGGGTCACGAAGCGCCTCCAGGAGTGGGGCTTGAGCAATGTCGCGCAGGAGAAGTGGGGACCGTTCGGACGCGGCTGGTCCGTCAGCCGCTTTAGCGCCAACCTCGTCGAGCCGGGATACGCCCCGCTGATCGGCGTGCCGCTCGAGTGGACGCCCTCCACCAACGGCCCCGTCGCGGGCGAGCCGATCCTGACGCCGCTGCGCCGGGAGAACGACGCCCGCAAGGATGACGCCGCGATCGATAAGTTCATCGCCGATAACAAGGCCAAGCTCAAGGGCAAGATCATTCTGCTATCAGACCGGCGCGACCTGCCGCCCCAGGCTGCCGCCGCTTCACGGCGCTTCACAGCCGAGGAGCTGACGCGTCAGGCGCGCGCCCCCCAGCCGAGGCTGCCGGCGGTCTTCGATTGGGAGAAGCTCGAGATACCGGAGGACGCCCGGCAGCGCCGCGAATACCTCGCCAACGCCCCCGAATGGGTGAGCGAGGAGTTGCGCGAGCAGCGCCGCCGCCGGACGAACCGGCTGAATCAGTTCCTAACGCAAGAAGGCGTGGCGCTGGTGATCCGCGACGCGGCGGCGGGCGACGGCGGCACCATCTTTCCGCCCGGTGGCGGCTCCCGCTACGTGGACGACCCTGTACCGCCGCCGATGATCGCCCTGACCACCGAGCACTATAACCGCATCGTCCGCTTGATCGAGAAGAAGATTCCGGCGCGCGTGGAGGTCGAGGTCCGGACGCGCTTCCACCAGGACTCGACCGACGCCGTTAACGTGATCGCCGAGATCCCCGGCGGCAGCAAGCGGGACGAGATCGTCATGCTGGGCGGCCACCTCGACTCCTGGACCTACGGCACGGGCGCGACCGATAACGCCGATGGCTGCGCGGCAATGATAGAGGCCCTCCGAATTCTCAAGACTCTTAAGCTGCCGCTCGACCGTACCGTCCGCCTGGCGCTGTGGAGCGGGGAAGAGCAGGGCCTGCTCGGGTCGAAGGCGTACGTCAAGAAGCATTTCGGCGATCCCGAGACGATGACCCTGGGCCCCGAGCACTCCAAGCTCGCCGGCTACTTCAATCTCGACAACGGCACCGGCAAGATCCGCGGCGTCTACCTGCAGGGGAACGACATGGTGCGGCCCATCTTCTCGGCGTGGCTCGCGCCGTTCCAGGATCTGGAGGCCACCACGCTCTCGATCCGCAACACCGGCGGCACCGACCACCTTTCGTTTGATGCGGTCGGGCTGCCGGGCTTCCAGTTCATCCAGGACCCGGTCGAATACGGCTCGCGCACGCACCACTCCAACATGGACCTCTACGATCGCATCCAGTCCGACGATCTGGTGCAGGCCTCGGCCATCATCGCGTCGTTCGTCTATCACGCCGCGAACCGCCCGGAGATGCTGCCGCGCAAGCCGCTTCCCGAGCCGCGTCCGACCAAGCGGCCTAGCGGGAAGACGTCGTCTGCTCGTCCTTGAGGAAGGGAAATTGGGAGCGGCCGATCAGCCGCTCATGGCGCCGAGGAATTCGGCGTTGCTCTTGGTCTTGCCCATCTTGTCGAGCAGCAGCTCCATGGTCTCGGTGCTCGA
>JBGPDC010000130.1:0-15998 GCA_041482115.1 Terriglobia bacterium
CAACGGTGAGTTCCGGCTGCTGACCTATAAAGACCGCAAGTGGCGGCTGGGGGCTGACCGGGAGTACCGGGTCGAAGTGACCGACAAAAAGTTTGCGGCGCAGGTGGGGCCGGAGCTGGACCGCCGGCTCGGGCCCCGGTTTGTGGCAGGGGTCGCGCCCGGCGACATGGCGCAGGCGCTGTGGGAGGTGCCGGTAAAGCACCTGCTGCGGTTGACCGGGAGCGAGGGGGTCCTCGTAGTGACAGCGGACCGGATGGTCTACCGGACCGAGACGCCAGGCGAGTCGCGGGACTGGCCTTTCGCCGACATCGAGAGCGTCAGCACGTCGGGTCCTTATCAGCTCACCATCACGACGCTCGAGCGCGCGCGGTCCCATTACGGGAACCGCAAGGGGTTCAACTTTCAGTTGAAGGAGCCATTGAGCCAGGAACGTTATAACGAACTGTGGCTGCGGCTCGAGAAGTCCAAGGGCTTGCAAGAGCTAGGCACCAGGCCGCTGGCGGCGGGAGACCCGTTTGCAGCCTTTCATGAGCGGCTGGAGGCGCAAGCCGAGCGGGTGCTGGCTGAGCCGGCGGTTCTGCGTCCGGAGCCGGCGGCGGTGGTGAGGAACGCCGTGCCGGCTCGCGATCTGGCGTCGCTGGTGCTCTGGAACGTCGCGCGGGTCGAGAGCGGCTTCCAGGCGCGGGCCCTCTCGCCCAAAGGCGCGCTGGGGATGTGGCAATTCATGCCCGAGACAGGCCGGCGGTTCGGATTGCGCGTGGACGACGGGGCCGACGAGCGGCTCGATCCGGGACGTTCGTCCGTGGCGGCCGCCCGGTACCTCGGCTACCTCCACGGCCTGTTCGGCGACTGGAAACTGGCGCTGGCGGGGTACAACGCCGGGGAACAGCGGGTCCGGCGGGCCATCGAGCAGACTGGCACAAGGGACTTCGACGAGCTGGCCCGGCGGGGCGCGCTGCCCCGGGAGACACGGCAGTACGTCCCGAAGGTCCTGGCCGGGGTCCCGGTGGAAGCGCCGGTGTCCCGGATTCCGCAAGTTTTGATCGCCCCAATAGGGGCAAATTGAAGGAGAATAGACGCATGACCAAAACCACTCTGACCCTTTTCGCGGCCACCCTGCTCACTCTGGGGCTGGCGGGAACCGCCCTTACCCAGAACCACAAGGACGAGCACAAGGCTGCCGCCAAGGCGATTACCATTACCGCGCACGTCGTGGACAGCAACTGCTACATCGTCCACGACGGCATCGGGCCGAAACATGCTACGTGCGCCGAGACCTGCGCCAAGAAAGGTATTCCGCTGGCGCTGCTCGACACCAAGGCCAACGTGCTCTACCTGGCGCTGGTCGCGCACCACGAGAATGCTAACCCGGTCCTCATGCCCTTCATCGAGAAGGACGTGAAGGTCACGGGCGTCGTGGCGGAGAAGAACGGCATGAAGACCTTCGTCGTTGACAAAGTGGAGGCGGCGCCATGAAACGGCTGTGGCTCGCGGTCATCCTGGCGGCCTTGCCGCTCGCGGGGCAGGGCAAAAAGGCGCAGGTATTTACCGGCGTCATCACCGAGACGATGTGCTCGCGCAACCACGCCTCGATGGGCAAGATCAACACCGACGCCCAGTGCATCGTCGACTGTGTGAAGGGCAGCAAGAACGTCAAGTACGCGCTGCACGACGGCAAGAAGATGTACGTGTTGAGCGACCAGGCGACGCCCGAGAGGTTCGCGGCGCAGCGGGTGCGGGTGAAGGGCGTGCTCTACTCGAAGACCGGCATAATCAAGGTCGAGTCGATCGAGGCGGCCCAGTGAGCCGGCTGGCGCGAAGGACCCTGCTGGCGGCCCCGCTTGGCCTGGCCGTCCGCGCCCTGGGAGGTCCGCCGGAGACGCCGACGGGCAGCTTCCGGTTGCCGCTGCGGTCGCGCGTGGAGGCCTTCCGGGGGAGCGGGGCGTGGCAGGAGGTCCGCTTCGAGCGAGATTTCCCGGTGCGGCGGACGGCGGCCATCCTGTGCGACATGTGGGACAAGCACTGGTGCCGCGGGGCGAACGACCGGGTGGGCGGTCTCGTCAAGCGCATGGCGCCCTTTGTCGAGGAGCTGCGCAGCCGGGGCGTGCAGATCATCCATGCGCCCTCGGAGACGATGGACTTTTATAAGGACATGCCGCAGCGGCAGCGCCTGATGTCCATCGCCAAGGTCACGCCCGCGCAGAACCGGACCGACCTCACGGAGCCGAAGCTGCCGATCGATGATTCCGACGGCGGGTGCGACACCGACGACAAGCAATACAAGGCCTGGTCGCGCGAGCATGCCGGGATCCGGATCGCGCCGGAGGACGGGATCTCGGACAACGGGGGAGAAGTGTATAGCTTCCTCCGTGAGCGGGGCCTCGAGAACCTGCTGGTGATGGGGGTCCACGCCAACATGTGCATCCTGAACCGGACGTTTGCGATCCGGCAGATGACGCGGTGGGGCGTGCCGTGCGTGCTGGTGCGGGACATGACGGACGCGATGTACGACCCCAAGGATCCGCCGAGGGTGGCCCACGATCAAGGCACGGAGCTGGTGATCGAGCACATCGAGAAGTACTGGTGCCCGAGCGCGCTGAGCGGCGAGGTCGTGCAGGCGCTCCGGCGGGTGAAAAGCTCGTAGTGCGTGTATCGGATCACTGCTTTGCGGTCACAGGGTTGGGGTATGTGCCGCCGTGGAGCGTCAATGCCGGGTTTGTCGCTGGCGAGCAGATTACTCTCATGGTGGACACTGGCGCCAACGCGGCTGCTGCGGCAACGATTCACGGGTACGCTGCGGCGGTGCGGCCGGGGAACCGGCTGGCCGTCATCGATACGGAAAAGCACTTCGATCACATCGGCGGGAACGGCTATTTCCGGGAGCGAGGGATCGACGTTTACGGTCACGCGGGCCTCTGCCGGACGGAAGCCGAGTTTCGAGCCGAGATCGCCGAATTCAATGCGCAGATTCCGAATCCGGCGCGGCGGGCGCGGGGTGAGGCAGACGTCTTCTACCACGGGACGCGCCTCGCGAATCCCAACCAGCCGGTCGGTGAAGATACGCGGATGGATTTGGGGAACTGTGAAGTTGAGATCCTGCTGACGCCCGGTCACACGCCGACGAATCTGTCGGTGTGGGTGCCTTGCGACGGCGTTCTCTTCTGCGGGGATTGCCTGACCAACGGGTACTTGCCCAACCTCGATTGCGGGACCGGGATCGACTGGCAGCAGTGGCTCGGGTCGCTGGAGCGGATTGCGCGATTGGGGCCGAAGGCGGTGGTCCCGGGACATGGTCCCGTGGCGGTGGGGGACGAGGTTAGCCGGCTCATAGGTTCCGTGCGCGAGGTATTGGAGCAGTCCATCGCGAAGGGGTGCTCGCCGACTTCGCACCAGGCGTGACTACTCAAAGCAGTCCGAGGCGCTCGAGATCTTCCTCGGTCCATCGAGCCTGGTCTTCGATCATGCTCTTGAGTGTTTTGATCTTGAACGTTTCTCCGGAGCGGTGAAACGAAACTGTTACGCGTCTGCGATCTGCCGGGTCACGATAATGCTGGTGGGCGCCGGCTTGGCGGTCGAAAACAAATCCATCTTTGAGCAGGGCGGATATGAGTTCCCGGGCCGTGAGGCTACGGAGCCGGGCATAACTGATCGGCATGCGTCACACGGTGACCGCCACCTCGGGCGTCATGGAGACTCGCACTTGGTCCGGCGGCTCCTCGGGCACCGGTTCCTGATGCTCGATCAGGCTCTCGACAACCATCCTGACTACCTCTTCGATGTTCCGAAGGGCTTCTTCTTGCGTGTGGCCCCAGGTGGCCGCTCCCTGACGGATCAGCGCCGGGCAATACGCGTGCCACCGGTCTTCGTCCGGTTCCACCACAACCTTGAAGCTGTAGGTTTTCAAGGTGCGCCTCCTACACCAGTCTAGCGCGGCTGACGCCGCTACCCCCAGCGCTTCACGCAGAGCACGCCGTTCAGGCCGCCGAACGCGAAGGAATTCGAGAGTGCCGCTTCCACCTGCGCCGGGCGGGATTGGTTCGGCACATAGTCGAGGTCGCAACCTTCGCCGGGGGTGGTGAAGTTGGCGGTGGGGGGCAGGAGGCCCTCCCGGAGGGCCAGCACCGTCGCGATCAGCTCGAGCGCGCCGCTGGCCCCGAGGGCGTGGCCGTGCATGGACTTGGTCGAGCTGACGGCGAGGCGGGCGGCGTGGGGGCCGAACACCTGGTGGAGGGCCCGCGTTTCGGTAAGGTCGTTGGCGGCGGTGCCGGTGCCGTGGGCGTTGATGTAACCGATGGCTTCAGGGGCGAGACCGGCATCCTGTAGCGCGGCGTTCATGGCACTGGCGGCGCCCGCTTCCGAGGGCTGTGTGATGTGGCCGGCGTCCGACGACATGCCGAAGCCGGCGATCTCGCCGTAGATTTTCGCGCCGCGCGCCCGGGCATGCTCCTCGGATTCGATCACCAGCACGCCGGCGCCTTCGCCCAGCACCATCCCCTTGCGGTCGCGGGTGAAGGGACGGCAGGTGTCGGGGGCGATGACGCGCACGCCCTCCCAACTCCGGAGAGACCCCAGCGTGAAGGGCGCCTCGCTGCCGCCGGTGAGCGCCACGTCCACGAGACCGCTGCGGATCAGGCCGGAGGCGATGCCGGCGGCGTGGGTGGAGGCGGCGCAGGCCGTCGAGATGGTCAGACCCGGCCCCGTTATGCCGAATTCCATGGTGACCTGGCTCGCCGCGGCGTTGGCCATGGAACGAGGGATGACGAACGGGCTGAACCGCTTCGCCCCCTCCGCGTAGAGCTGGCGGAAGCATTCGTCCTCGGTGGTCTTGCCGGCCATACCGGCCCCCAGGACGACGGCCGTTCGTGGGCCGAGGCCGGCGGTGTGGTCCAGGCCGGAGTCCCGGCAGGCCTCGCGGGCGGCCACCAGGGCGAATTGGCTGAAGCGGTCGAGCAGATCCAATTGTTTGGGGTCGAAGTACGCCGCCGGATCGTAGCTGCGCGCCTGGGCGGCCACGCGGATGATCAGGCCGTTGTCAACGAAGCCTTCGAGAGGTCCGATGCCGGAGCGTCCGGCGACCAGCGCTTCCCAGAAGGAAGGGACATCGCACCCCAAGGCGGAAACCGCCCCCACCCCCGTCACGACGACCCGGCGCATGGTTAGCCCGCTTCGGCAGCCTTCTGGGCGAGCAGTTTTCCGACGCCCTCGACGGTCTGGCGGACGCTGCGGATCTGCTTGGCCTCGTCGTCCGGAATCGCGATGTCGAGCTCGTTTTCGAGCGCAAACAGGATGTTCACGCCGTCGAGCGAATCGATGCCCAGCTCCTCGTAGGAGGAATCCAGAGTGATCTTGGCGGCGTCCAAATGTTGGGTCTTGGCTATGACTCCGATGACTCGCTGTGCCAGGTCTTCGTCCATACTCAGCGGCCATGATAGCAGGAAGAATTGAGAAATTGAGGCACGGAGGAATTGAGGGAGGGAGTCAGGGCGGGTGTATAATCCCAGGCGACCTTATGATCCGGACCATCGTTCTGACGCTGTGCGCCGCGGCCACGCTCGCTGCGCAGGAAGGGCAGTTGCAGTTTGGCGAGCTGGGTGACTTGCGCCTGGAAAGCGGGGAAGTGATCCGGAACTGCCGGGTCGGGTATCGCACGTTCGGCAAGCTCGACGCCGCGCGGTCGAATGCGGTGCTGTTTCCCACCTGGTTTAGCGGCACGACGCAGAACCTGGCAGCGCTGGTCGGGCCCGGCAAAGTAGTGGACAGTACGCGGCATTACGTCATCGCCGTGGACGCGCTGGGGGACGGCGTGTCGAGCGCGCCCTCCAACAGCAAGGCGCAGCCGCGGCTGAAGTTTCCGCGCTTTTCGATCCGCGACATGGTCGAGTCGCAGCACCGCCTCGTGACCGAGGTCCTGCACCTGGATCATTTGCGCGCCGTGCTCGGGATCTCCATGGGGGGCATGCAGACCTTCCAGTGGATGGTGAGCTATCCGGATTTCCTCGACCGGGCCGTGCCGATTGTCGGGACGCCGAAGCTGACCCCTTACGACCTGCTGCTGTGGGAGGCGGAGCTGCACGCTATCGAGGGCAGCGCCGACTGGAAGCAGGGCGAGTACACCCAGCGGCCGGTGGCGGCGATGCGGACCGTTTCCGATATCCACCACCTGGCGCTCAGCACGCCCGACCGCTACGTCCGCGAAAATAGTGGCAAAGACTTTGCGCGGGAACTGGCGGCGGCGGAGAAAGCGACGGTGGATGGCATGGACGCGAACGACTACCACCGCCAGTTGGAAGCGATGGTCGGGCACGACGTCTCCCGGGCGTTCGGGGGCGATATGGGACGCGCCGCGGCGGCGGTTAAGGCGAAGGTCACGGTCATCGTGGCGCCCCTGGATCACATGGTGAACCCGCAGACGGCGGTGGATTTCGCGGACCAGACCGGCGCGGCCATCGTGCGGCTGGAGAGCGACTGCGGGCATCTCGCCACCTCTTGCGAGCTGCCCAAACTGAGCGCCGCGGTCGCGCAAGCGCTCCAGTAGCCGCGCGCGAGGCATAGGGTGGATTTTCATACGGGATGATCGGCCAAACACTAGGCCATTACCGAATCGAGGCGAAGCTCGGCGAAGGCGGGATGGGTGTGGTCTACAAGGCACGCGACACTCGCCTCGATCGGTTCGTGGCGCTGAAGGTCTTGCCTGCCGAGAAAGTCGCCGACCCGGAGCGCAAGCGCCGCTTCGTGCAAGAAGCCAAGGCCGCCTCGGCGCTGAACCATCCCAACATCATCACGATCTACGAGATCGACACCGACGGCGGCGTGGACTTCATCGCCATGGAGTATGTCGAGGGGAAGACCCTCGACCGGCTGATCCCGCGCAACGGGATGCGCCTGGCGGAAGTCCTGAAATACGCGATCCAGATCGCCGCCGCGCTGGCCCGGGCGCACGCCGCCGGTATTGTCCACCGCGACATCAAGCCGGCCAACATCATGGTTACGCCGGACAGCCACGTAAAGGTGCTCGATTTCGGCCTGGCCAAGCTGGTGGAAGTCATGGAAGGCGACCCGCAAGCCCCCACCGCAACAATGAAAGCGGGCGAGCTACGAACTGAGGAGGGCTCGATCCTCGGCACGGCAGCGTATATGTCCCCGGAACAGTCCGAGGGCAAGAAGGTGGATGCCCGCAGCGACATTTTCAGCTTCGGCTCGTTGCTCTACGAAATAGTTACCGGCCGCCGGGCGTTTCAGGGTGACACGAACATGTCCACGCGGGCGGCGATCCTGCACAAGGAGCCGGCCCCGGTGCGCGAGATCGCAGCCGATGCGCCGCGCGACCTCGAAAAAATCATCACCCGCTGCCTGCGCAAAGATCCGGCCCGGCGCTTCCAGCACATGGCCGACGTGAAGGTCGCCCTGGAGGAACTCAAAGAAGAATCCGAGTCCGGCAAGCTCGACTCGCCCTCTCCCACTCGCCCGGTCGCCGCTTCGCCTCGCCGCTACCTGGTTGCCGGCATTGCCCTTGTGCTGGCCGCAGCCGGCGCCGCCTGGTGGCTGAGCCGCCCGCGATCCACGGCTCCTGCCGCCACGGCCAACCTCGTCCGCCTGACCTCGGATTCCGGCCTCACCACCGACCCTGCTCTTTCTCCCGACGGGAAGCTGCTGGCCTACGCCTCCGATCGCGGCGGCGATGGCAACCTCGACATTTGGGTGCAACAGGTGAGCGGCGGCGAGGCCATCCGGCTTACCCGCGATCCGGCCGATGATAGCGAGCCCGTCTTCTCGCCCGACGGCAGCAAGATCGCGTTTCACTCCGACCGCGAGGGCGGCGGCATCTACATGATGTCCGCCCTGGGCGGCGAAGCGAGACGAATTGCCCGGCAAGGCCGCCATCCCCGTTTTTCTCCGGATGGCTCCCAGGTCGCCTACTCGGTCGGGCCCTATATGGGGGCAAAAATGTATGTGGTCGCATCCGAAGGCGGCCAGCCCCGCCAGATCCAGCCCAATTTCATGTCGGCCAGCAATCCGATCTGGTGCCCGGATGGAAAGCACTTGCTCTTTAGCGGTTTTTTCAAGGGCGACACCGACTGGTGGGTCACCCCTTTGGACGAAGGCGCCGTAGTTCAGGCAGGGGCATTTGGCGTTTTCCAACAATACGGGCTTCAAGGCCTGGGTGTTAACGTTCTCGGCGGGATCAGCTCCCTGGAGTTTTGGCTGCCGGGAACCGACAGCGTGGTTTTCTCGGCCATTTCCGGGGATTCGCTGAACCTGTGGCAGGTTTCCATCTCGCCCCAGACCTGGCAGGTGACTGGCGCGCCCAGGCGCGTGATGTCCGGAGCCGGCATGGAAGCGCGGCCGTCCGTGGCGGCGGGCCGCCTGGTATTCACGGCGCTTTCTCAAAACACCAATGTCTGGGGGCTTCCCATTGACGCCAATTCGGGCAAGGTTCTCGGTGACATCGGGCGGCTCACCGAGGGCGCGGCCCGCGACTTTAGTCCTTCTATATCAAACGACGGCAGGAAGTTGGCTTTTTCCCGCCCCAGCGGCCGCGCGTTCGACATTTGGTTGAAAGATCTGGAAAGCGGCCAGGAGAGGCGATTGGCGAGTAGGGGGTCACCCGGTCCTGGCCTGAGTATGGCTGGCGACGGGTCCAAGGTCGTCTATACGAACGTCGAGAACCAGAAGCTTGTCCTGTACGCCGTATCTACCAACGGCGGCGAGCCAGAAAAGGTGTGCTGGGATGATTGCGGAACTGTCTTGGGCGGCGTATCGCACGATGGCGGCAAAATCCTTTCGTCCGGCTCGCGTAATGTCATCCTGGTGGACACTGCCTCCGGCCAGAAAACGGAGATTCTGAAGCACCCCCAGTACGCTTGCTGCATGGGCCATTTCTCACCGGACGACCGCTGGATCTCGTTTCACACGAACCCCAGCCCGGTGACCCGCCGGATTTTCATCGCGCCCTTTCGCGGGGCCGTAGCGGTCCCCGAGAGCGAGTGGATCCCGATCACGGACGGCCAGGCCATGGACCGTTACGGCTGGTGGTCGCCCGACGGCAACTTGCTTTATTTCATCTCCGGGCGGGATGGATTTGTCTGTCTGTGGGCCCAACGCCTCGACCCGGCGACGAAGCACCCCCAAGGCGCGGACTTTCCCATCCGCCATTTCCACACTGCCCGGCGCGCGCTCGGGGACCCTGAAGCTATGGGGATGTCGGTCGGGACCGGCCGGCTGATCTTCAGCATGACCGAGCAGACTGGCAATATCTGGATGACCAACCTGCCGTGACGCCCTGCCAAGTGACGTAGTACCAAAAGACCATCGAGAAGCTCGATGGCGGCATAGATGGCATGCGGCCCAAGAACGCCGGCCTGCATCCAACCTCAGATGGATAACTCACATAATCTAAGTTCTGGCTTCTCGCGGCTTTGAGATCCCGCAAGCACAGCCAAGACCGATGGCGCGCTTCCTCTTTGTCGAATAGAGGGTATGATGCCGGAGATTCTTCGTTACAGGAGTACCCGGCAGCCCTTTTCCTGCAACGACTCTATCCAGGCAGGGTACGGCGACAGCTTGGTCCATCGCAGATCGAGCTTTTGGAGATGGGGCAACGCTGCGAGGCCGTCGGGAAGGGAAGCGAGTGGGTTGGCCCGGAGGTCCAGATGGGTCAGGCGCTCGAGTTGGCCCACGGAGTCCGGCAGAGACGGCAACCGGTTGTTCCTCAAATCGAGGTGCGTCAGGCCGGCCAGTCCGCCAATGGCCGCCGGAAGAGTGGTCAGCTCATTGTCTTGAAGATGCAGTTCCTGCAGCCTCGCGAGCCCGCCGAGCGATTCCGGCAGAGAGCGCAGTTGGTTGTTGTACAAGCGAAGTTCTATCAGGCTCGAGAGGTTCCCGATCGAATCCGGCAGCCACGTCAGCCGGTTGTCGGTCAGGTTGAGGTACTGCAGCCGGCCGAGGCCCTCGAACACCGCCTCGGGGACCGCAGTCAGTTGGTTGTTGCTGAGGTAGAGATAGTTGGTCAGCCGGGTGAGCTGCCCCAACGAGGCGGGCAGCTCGCGCAGCTCGTTGTGGCCCAGGTCGAGCGTGTGAAGCTGAGTCACTGCGCCGATTTCCTCCGGCAGGATGGACAGGCGGTTCTCGGCGACATTCAGCGCTTCGAGCCTTGTCATGCGCCAGAGCGAGGCCGGCAGGGTGGCCAACTGGTTGTTGCCCAGGCTCAGGTCGCGCAGCCGCGTGAGCTCGGAAATCTCTGCGGGCACGGCGGACAAGCAGTTTCCATAGAGGCTCAGCCGCGTGAGCTTCGCCAGTTTGCATAAACTGCGGGGCAGGCTGCTCAGGCGGTTCGCATCCAGGTGCAGCTCTTCGAGATCGGTCAAGCGACCCAGTGATTCGGGAAGCGCGGTCAACTGATTCGCGTCGAGCCGGAGTTGGCGTAGGCCGGTCAGCTTGCCCAGGGCCTCGGGCAGCGAGGTCAGGCGATTTCCGGTGAGATCGAGCGTGTGCAGGTATCCATCTTCAAGGCGCCAGGTGATGCTGCTGCCCCGCGGGAGGGACCGCTCCAACTCCTCCAGTACCGCGATTTCGGCCGCCGCCACCAGCCGAGGATCGCATACTGTAGAGCCGCTTGCCCGAAGGACCCGCTTCCGGGTATCCTTGGGCGCTCCCGGTTGAGCAAACCTCATGAGTACAGCCGTCCAGGCGCCCTCCGCAGACCCGATCGCCGCCCGCACCCTGCGCCGGGTGAACCGGCGGGTGATGCCGTTCCTTTTCCTGCTCTACATCGTGGCCTATCTCGACCGGGTGAACGTCAGCTACGCGGGCCTCGAGATGACGAAGGAGCTGGGGTTCTCGAACGCGGTGTTCGGGCTCGGCGCGGGCATCTTTTTCATTGGCTACGTCATTCTGGAGGTCCCCGGAACGCTGCTGGTGGAGCTGTGGAGCGCCCGCAAATGGATCGCTCGCATTCTCATCTCGTGGGGCTTGCTCGCTTCGCTCACGGGCCTTATCCAAAGTCAGCGTCACTTTTACTGGATCCGCTTCCTGCTGGGCGCGGCCGAGGCGGGTTTTTTCCCCGGCATCATCGTCTACATCACCCACTGGTACCGTTACGAAGACCGCGCCAAAGCGGTGGCCATGTTCATGGCTGCGATTCCTTTGGCGAACATCATCGGGGCGCCGTTGTCGGGCCTGCTGATGAAGGTCCACTGGCTAAGTCTTTCGGGGTGGCGCTGGCTTTTTATCCTGGAAGGGATTCCGGCCGTGATCTTGGGGTTTGTCACCCTCTACTACCTGACGGACTGGCCGAAGGATGCGCATTGGATGCCGGACGACGAGCGCAACTGGCTGACGTCCGAACTCGAGCGCGAAAAACAAACGAAACGGCAGGTGCGGCCGTTGAGTGTGTGGCAGGCGCTGCGGAACCGGGATGTCGTCCTGCTGACGCTGATCTACTTCTTTATCGTCACCTGCAATTACGGTTTCGGGATCTGGCTGCCTAAGATCGTGCAGATGCTCTCGGGCCTCAGCACGTTCCAGGTCACACTGGTGACCGCTATTCCGTTTTTGGCGGCGTTCCCTGCGATGTTAGTGGTCGGCTGGCATTCCGACAAAACCGGCGAGCGCCGCTGGCATACGGCGGCATCGATGTTCTGCGTTGGCATCTTTCTCGCGCTCAGCCAGTGGGCCGGCAGTAACGTAGTGCTGGCCATCGCCATGTTTACGGTCGCCGCCATGGGCCTCTACTGCTACCTGCCGAGTTTCTGGGCGATGCCCACGACGTTTCTCAGTGAGGCCGCGGCGGCGGCCTGCATCGGTCTCATTAACTCGCTCGGCAACCTGGGGGGCTTCGCGGGACCCTACGTGATCGGCTATCTCAGCAACCGCAGCGGCAACTATGTAGCAGGGGTGCTCTACCTGGTCTGCTCGGCGATGCTGGCGGGCTTTATCGTGCTGTTGCTGCAAGGAACCAGGAAGCTCACGCACCCGGGCGACGCAGCAGTTCCTGCGGGTCCAGTCCCGAATTGATCTGGAACTGTTTGGTGACGCTTTCCCGCACCAGTTTCCCGTCCAGCATGACGCGCACGCGGAAGGCGAGACGCAAGCCGCTGACGGTCCGATAATCGGACATGAACGCCTCGACGCTGCCGACGCCCCGCGCGCCGGGAGTATCGGCCCGATAGCTGCGTTTCACGAAGTCGCCCGAGCGGCGTTCGATCGAGAGGCGCAACGGTGCTCCGCCGATTTCGGAAATTTCAATGACGTCGCAGGCCTTGCCGTCGATCGTATCCTCGGCCACCCACTTGACCCGCGAACGATCGCGCGGCGGGCGGAACAGGACGTTGCTGCGCGCCAGGTCGGCCGCAATACGGGTAAGCTCCTCGGGGGGCAGGGTGACAATGCCGGTGGCCGCCCGCGTCCAGCCAAATTTTCCGTCGCCGGCTACGTTTTGTTCACCAAAGGGCGTATGACTATCGAGGCGAAACGTGCTGGGAAACACAAACCGGTTCTCGCTCCGGACGTCCAAATCGCCCTGCGGCGCAATGACGTGGCTTTGCAGCTCGAAGGAATAGTCCTGCACCGCTTCCAGTTTTTCGCGGCCGCCGGCTGCCTTCAGCGCCGCTTCCAGCACCTGCCAGCCGCGCTCTGTGGCGTTAGCAGGGGCGGTCTGGGCCGCTGCGGAGACGGTCAGGAAAAGAGCTACCAAAGGAGTTCGCATGTTGAATCCGATTATAGGCGCGGCACCCTTATGATTGACATAGAGGAAAGCACCTAGGGGGTTCCATCTTAAGATAGCCCCCTTGAAATTGCCCTGCCTCTTCCTGATAATCAGATACTACGTCATGTCCCCGGCGGACATATACGGCGTTAACACGCCCCTGGTCACTCCCCACGGTGCTGGCTTCCGTCCCGATCTCGGTGCGCTCATTGAGCTCCTCGATTTTGCGGTCGAGGGCGGCGTGCGCGGCGTGTGCGTTGGCGGCACCACCGGAGAGTTCGTTCACTTCTCGCTCGAGGATCGCTGCCGCGCGATCGAGGCGGCCACCCGTCACAACCGCGTGCCGGTGATCGCCGGGGTGGGACACACGACTCTCGAAGGCGCTTTGAACCTGGCGGTGGCGGCGGTGGGCGCTGGGGCCGGCGCGCTGCTGATCATGCCGCCGTACTTCTTCCGCTATTCGCAAGAGGACCTCTACGAGTTCCTGCTGCGGTTCGCCGCTGGCGCGCCGCCGGGCGTGCCGCTGCTGCTCTACAACATTCCCGCGTTTACGAATGACCTCGCGGGAGGCACGCTGGACGAGCTGCTGTCCTCGGGAGCGTTTGCCGGCCTCAAGGACTCGAGTGGCTCCTGGGACCTCTTCCTGCGGCTGCAGGCGCTGCGGGCGCGCCACGCGTTTATCCTGCTGATGGGCGACGACAAGCTCTACGCCAAGGCCCGGATGCAGGGCGCCGACGGGGTCGTCTCAGGCTGCGCCGGGGTACTGCCGGAATTGCTGGTAGGTATGGAGCACTCGCTCCTGGCGGGAGACGCCCGCCGGGCGCAAGCGCTCGACGGGCGTCTGCGCGAGTTCCTGGTGTGGATCGAGCGCTTCCCGGCGCCCCTCGGCCTCAAGCTCGCCCTCGCCGAGCGCGGGCTGCCGGCGGGCCTGGAGTCGGGGCCGCTGGGCGGCGCCTCCAGACGCTTAGCAGACCAGTTCCGGGGCTGGTTCCGCGAGTGGTGTCCCGTGGTGGTGAAGGAAGCGGCAGAGGCCGCGCTGGAACTGGACGAGAGACGCGCATGAGTACTCCAAAGTTTGTTCCCGAGCCGCTGGCGCCGCCCGAAGCCGCCCCCGACCGCGCGCTGGGCGACATGCCGGCCCCGGAGTTCCGCCGCTGGACGCTCGAGACCGCCGACTGGATCGCCGACTTTATCGAGCATGCCGGAGCGCGTCCGGTGCTGCCCTCGGTCAAGCCGGGAGACGTGATGAAGGCGCTGCCCGAGAAGGCCCCGGAGCGCGGCGAGGACATGGGTGTAGTCCTGATCGACTTCGAGCGGTTAATCCTGCCCGCCCTCACCCAGTGGAACCATCCGGGCTTCATGGGCTATTTCGCGACCACCGCCTCGGCGCCGGGGATTCTGGGCGAGATGCTCACGGCGGCGGTCAACTCGAACGGCATCCTGTGGCAGACCGCGCCCGCTCTCACGGAGCTCGAGCTGGTCGTGGCCGACTGGCTGTGGCAGTTGCTGCGGCTGCCCGATCAGTGCTTCGGCATGATCCACGACACGGCCTCGACCGCTACCTTCCATGCCGTGGTAGCCGCGCGCGAGTCGCTCGACGACCTTGCTATCCGTAGCCGGGGCATGAGCGGGGCGCCGCCCCTGATACTTTACACTTCTGAGCAGGCCCACTCCTCGGTCGACAAAGCGGGCATCGCGGCCGGCATCGGCCACGACAACGTCCGCAAGATTCCGGTGGACGACCAGTTCCGGATGAAGCCCGAGGCGCTGGACGCCGCCATTTCGACCGACCTGCTGGCCCAGCGGCGTCCTTTCTGTGTGGTGGCGACGGTGGGCACGACCGCGGCCACCGCGGTGGACCCGGTTCCGAAGATCGCCGAGATCTGCCGGCGCCGCCGGCTGTGGCTCCACGTGGATGCGGCCTACGGCGGGGTGGCGGCGATCGTGCCCGAGATGGGGCACGTGCTGGCCGGCTGCGACCAGGCCGACTCCCTGGTCGTGAATCCGCACAAGTGGCTTTTCACGCCGCTCGACTTGAGCGTGCTCTACTGCCGCCGGCCCGACATCCTGCGGCGCGCTTTCAGCCTGGTGCCCGACTACCTGAGCGGTACCGACGACCGGCAGGCCGTCAACCTGATGGAGTACGGGCTGCCCCTCGGACGCCGCTTCCGCGCGCTCAAGCTATGGTTTGTGTTGCGTTATTTCGGCCGGGAAGGGATCATCGCCAACCTGCGCGAGCACCTGCGCCTGGCCCGGACCCTGGCCGACGCCATCCACAACCATCCCGATTTCGAGCTGCTGGCGCCGGTGGTGTTCTCGACGGTATGCTTCCGGTTCTGCCCGACGCGCATCAGCGAGAGCCAGCTCGAGCGCTTGAACCGGGCGCTGCTCGAGAAGGTAAATGCCAGCGGGAAATTCCTGCTCTCTCACGCCACTCTGAACGGGAAGCTGACCCTGCGCGTGTCCATCGGCAACTTGCGGACCACGCCGGGGCACGTCGAGCGGCTGTGGGAGCTGATCCGGAACAAGTCGCGCGAGCTGACTCTATAGCCGGCCAGCCAGGAAATCGCCCTCCACCCGCGCCGCCTCCACTTCGACAAACTGGTTGGCTGGGACCCGGCCCGGAACCAGCACGCGGACGTAGTTGTCGCTGAGGGCTACGGTCGAGGCGCCGTGCGATTCCTGCAAGGTGAGGACCGCGAGGCGCTGCCCGACGAGCGCTTGCCGAAAAGCGGCGCCTTTCCTGGCGGCCACTTCCCGCAAAAGTTGGTTCCGTTCCTTCTTCACCGCGGCCGGGACCTGCTCCCCCCAGTCCGCCGCCGGCGTGCCCGGACGCGCGGAGTACGTAAACACGTGCAGGTAGGTGAAGGGAAGCTCTTCGATGAGCCGGAGCGTCGCCTCAAAATCGGCGTCCGTCTCGCCGGGGAAGCCCACCAGAACATCGGCGCCGATCGCGGCCGCGGGTATCGAGCGGCGGGCCCGGCGGAGGCGGTCGGCGTAATGGCGGGCGCGGTAGCGGCGGTACATGCGCCGCAAGATGCGGTCGGAGCCGGACTGCAGGGGAGCGTGTATGTGCCGGGCCATGCGGGACGAGGTGGCTACGACCTCCAGCAGCTCGTCGGTCCAGTCGAGCGGCTCGACGGAGCTGTGGCGCTGGCGGGCGACGTCCGTTTCGGCGAGCAGCCGCCGCAGCAGGCCGGTGAGCCGCGGCCGGCCGGGCAGGTCGCGCCCCCAGCGTCCCAAATTGATGCCAGTCAGGACGATCTCACGGTAACGCGCGGCCAGCGCCCGGACC
>JBGPDC010000131.1:0-15918 GCA_041482115.1 Terriglobia bacterium
CACCGTGTACTGGTTGCGGAGCGAGACGGAGATCTGCTGGAAGATGCTGGGGAACTCCCCGTAGAAGCGCGGGAAGAACGCCATGCCGCCGGTTTCCCGTGTAAACGTGCGAAGCTGGTTGTCCGCCTGCAAGAAGTCCATACGGGCGATCGGACCGAGCGCCCCACGGGCGTCGTACCACTCGCGCAGCGCCTGCATCAGCCCGATCGCGTAGATGGTTACGCCTCCGGCTTGTATCTGCTGGCGGGTCTTGTCGAAGGTGAGCTTGCTGAAGGTGTCGACGCCGGAGGAGATCAGCACGATGGCCTTGCGTCCCTCGACTTCCTTCATGCGGTCGATGGTGTCGGTCAGGGCGTCGAAGAGATTCGACTCCGAGAAGGCGGCGATGCGCAGCCGCTGCATGGCTTCTTGGGCGTCTTGCTTGTTCTGACTGAAATCCGAGAGGACCTCGGGCCGCAAATCGTAGGCCACCACCGCCACGTAGTCGTCTTTGCGGAGCGTCTGCAGGAAGCCATAGGCCGCGGTGAGGGTCTGGTACCACGATTCCGTCCAGAACTGCTGGTACAGGTTGCTGAACTCGATGACCAGGCAGACTGTCATGGGGGCTTCGCTGACCCCGAAGTTAACGACCTTCTGGGGGACATTGTCCTCGAGAATCAGGAAATTGTCTTTGGGAATATTGGGGATGAAATTGCCCTGTGAGTTCAGGATCGCCACGTCGACCGTCACCAGGTTGGTCGAGGTTTCGAAAGTAGCCACGTCCCCCGGCAATTGCGGAGGCGCCACCTTGCGCTTGGGCGCCGGGGCCACCGGTTCGGCCTTCTTCGGCTTGGCGACGGTCTCGCCGGCGTCCCGCTGGGGCCCCCGCGGGCTGATGGGTCCTTCCTGCTGCGCCCACAGGATCAGGCCGAACCCTAGCAGCGCGGCGAAGACCACGAGGCTGCGGAATCTTTGGGGTGCTTGCATCGCGACACCTACCTTGGTGGGACTGGCGGCCAGCCCTCCGGGTTACAGTATGCCAGTTTTCGGCACGGGTGGCGCACCCGTTCCGGCCACCGGCCCGGTCACCTTCAGTTTACCCAGCGGTCGGCGTCGTGGTCCCGTTTCCGCATGTAAACTTGGAACTTCTGCTTCAAACGCCGGCGGTGCCACTGCTGGTAGGAGGCAGTAAGAGCGCTCCAGTCCAAGTAGTGCATCCCCAAGCGCAGGTAAAGATACCCGAAGAGCATACCCCCGAGGTGCGCCACATTACTAACGGTACTCGGCCCGCCCAGGCTCGACAGGAAGGCGATGGCGCCGATGATGATAACGTAAATACGGGCCGGAATCGGGAACAGGAAGTTGAAGAAAATGATGCGATTGGGGTAGAGCAGGCCGTAGGCGAGCAGGATTCCGTAAATCGCCCCCGACGCTCCAATGGTCGGAATGCCACCGGTGCCGAAGGCCAAGTTGGCGATGACATCACATAGACCGGCCCCCACGCCGCACACGAAGTAGTAGCGTAAGAAGCGGCGCGTGCCCCAGTCGCGCTCGAGGTCAGCTCCGAACATCCACAGCGCGAACATGTTGAACAGCACGTGCCAGATGCTGCCTATGTCATGGAGGAACAGATAGGTGACGGGTTGCCAGAGCATTCCGTGGAGGAAGCTCCTGGCTCGCAGGCCGAAGATACGGAGCAGCGCTGTCCACAACTCCGAGTCCACTAGACCGAGTAAGACGCAAAAGACAAAAAGGCCGAAGTTGAGGATCAGCAGCCAGCGGATCGCCGGCGGGAAGTAAGATCCCCAGTTGAAGCGGCCCGTAGATCGGGTGTAGACGCCCATGAGCGCGGTACCTTTCCCCAGAATAGCAGCTTCATTCAGCGGCCGCGCAAGACCCAGCGGTGGAGCGCCGCGCCGAGCGCGATCGTCACCAGGCCGTAGGCGGACTGCACCGGACGCAGTCCGATCATGAACAGCAGCACCCAGGCGCTGATCACGATGTAGAGGCCCGGCACGAGCGGGAAAAGAAAGTTCGCGGCCGGCAGCGGTTTCCAGCCTGGCCGCCGCCGCAGGCGCAGCAGGCCCACCACCGCCATCAGCGTGAAGAGCCACAGGCTGAAACCGATGTATTGCACCAGGCCGGCGAAAGTCCCGCAGAGGATCATCAGGCAGCAGCAGGCGCCCTGCGCGAGGACGGCGATCCAGGGAGTGTGCCAGACCGGGTGTACCCGAGCCGCAATCGGGAAGAACGCTCCGCGCGAGGCCATGGCGTAATAGACGCGCGGCCCGATCATGGTCATGGCATTGACCGTGGAGAGCAGACAAAAAGCCATGAGCGCGCTGAACACGCCGGCCACCGAGGGACCAAACAAGGCCGAGGCGGCGTGGGCGCCCACCCCTAACACGCCCTTCATGCTTTCGAGCGGACTGGCATAGATGAAAGCCATGTTCAACCCGGCGTAGAGCAGCGCCACCAGCAGCGTGCCGGCCAGCAGCGAGCGGGGGATCGTGCGATCGGGATCGTGCAGTTCCTCGGCGACGTAGGTGGCGGCATTCCAGCCGCTATAGCCGAAGAACACAAACACCAGGCTGAGGACGAACTGGGCGGCGACGGAATTCTGGGAGGTCCGCACGGCCGGCTGCGAAAAGTGCGCCCAGTCGCCGTGGCCCGCCGTGAAGCCGAGGGTCACAAAGGCGAGGATGACGACCACCTTGGTGGCCGTGAGGAAGTTCTGGGCGCGCGCGGCCGGCCGCATTCCGAAGACGTTAAGCGCCGTGAACAACGCGACCAGCAGGCAGGCCAGCCATTGACCGGGGCCGAGGCGCAGCGTCAGCGGCCCCAGCACCACATTCGACGCGTCGGATTGCGTGCTCAACGCCGGATGGAAGTGGCTCAGATACTCGGAGACGGCCAGCGCTGCGGCGGCGATGGGCGCCGAGAAGCCGGCGAAAAAGGACACCCAGCCGGTAAGGAATCCCCAGCTAGGTCCCCAGGCCTCGGTGAGATAAACGTATTCGCCGCCCGAACGCGGGAAATTGATGCCCAGCTCGGAATAGCACAACGCTCCGGCGAAGGCGAGGGCGGCCCCGACGAACCAGATCGCCACCACCAGCGGCGCCGATCCCAGATCCCCGGCTAGAAAGCCCGTGGTGGTGAAGATACCGGTGCCGACCATGTTCGCGACGACGATCGCGGTGGCGCTGAAGACACCTAACTGGCGAATCAGTTTTCCTTCAGACATGGGTCTCCGGAGCGCCGCTCGAAGCTGGCGGGTGTAAGCTGAAAAAGGAGCGGGTGGTCATGGTTTCCTGCCTTACCTGCGGCTTCCTGCTGGTGCTGCCCGCGGCGCTGGTGTGGGCCGCCGACCCCTTCGAGCGCCAGCGCGATGCGATGGTCCGCGAGCAGATCGAAGCCCGCGGCGTGCGCCAACCGGAAGTGCTGCGTGCGCTGCGCCGGGTGCCCCGCCATCTCTTCGTGCCTCCGGATCTGGCGGCGTTTGCCTACCGCGATCATCCCCTGCCCATCGGCGAGGGCCAGACGATCTCCCAGCCTTACATCGTCGCGTTGATGACCGAGCTGCTCGACCCGCGCCCGGGCGACCGGGTGCTCGAGATCGGTACCGGGTCCGGTTATCAGGCGGCAGTGCTGGCGCAACTGGCGCGAACCGTCTACTCGCTCGAGATCGTCCGGCCGCTGGCCGACCAGGCCGCCGCGCGGCTGCGGTCGCTGGGGTATCGCAATGTCCAGGTCCGGTGCAGCGACGGTTACGCCGGATGGCCCGAGCAGGCTCCCTTCGACCGCGTTATCTTGACGGCGGCCCCGCTCGAAGTCCCACCCGCGTTGCTCGACCAGCTCAAACCGGGCGGACGGCTCGTGGCCCCCGTGGGCCCGTCCCCTCGCGCGGACCTTGTCGTGATCGAAAAATCCGCCCGCGGCGGCATCTCTACGCGGACGGTCCTGCCCGTCGCCTTTGTGCCGATGGTAAGGCAATAGCACGCCGGGCGCTCAGTCTTCGCTGCCGAACAGGTTGGTGATGGCGCCGAGGCCGCTCCGCTCGTCGCCGCCCGTGCGGCCTCCGCCCAGCTCACGGCGCAGCTTGGAAAGCGTCATGGTCTGCACGATAACTTTACCCGGACCGCGTAAGGTCGCCAGGAACAGGCCTTCGCCGCCAAAGATCGCGGTCTTGATGCCGCCGGCGAGCTGGATGTCGTAATTCACGCCCTCCTCGAAGCCCACGATGCAGCCCGTGTCAACCTGCAGCAGCTCGCCCGCTCCGAGATCGAAATGCACGAAGTCGCCGCCCGCGTGGATGAAGACCACGCCGGGTCCGGTGAACTTCTCCAGGATGAAGCCCTCGCCGCCGAACAGTCCCGTGCCCAGCCGGCGCGTGAACTGGATGCCGAACTGTACCGTAGTCTCGGCGCAGATGAAGCTGTCCCGCTGCACCAGAAAGATCTGGCCCGGACCGAGCGCGATCGGGTACAGCTTGCCCGGATAATCGCCCGCGAAGCCCACCTCTCCGGCGCCATTCAGCGTCCGGAAGTAGGTCAGGAACAGCGATTCGCCCGTCACAGTGCGCCGCAGCACGCCCATGAATTTCTGCCCCAGCGTTTCGCCGCTCATGCGAGTCTGCCACTCGACGTTGGCGGTCTTGTACACCATCTTGCCGGCCTCGGCGTAGAGCTCCTGGCCAGGCCGCAGCTTGATCCGGGCAATTTGCAGATTATCGCCTTCGACGGTGTACTCCAGGGGCGCGGCGGGAGCGGAGGCGGTCGCGGCGGAGGTCGCCCCCGCCGCCTGGCCCGCGCGCGCCCCGCAGGAACTGCAAAACACGACGCCTTCGGCCAGACTTGCGCCGCACGACGTGCAGAAGGCCATGATGCCGGCACCTCCAGGCAACAAAGGCCTCAGGATAGCAGACTCGTCCTAAACGGAATCAACGGGCGGACCAATCGAGAACCCCGCGGCGCGCCGCGGAGTCAAGCAGGGGAAGCGCCAAACCCCTCAGGTCTGCGCTACCAGGCTCGCGATCTTCGAGAAGATCGTGTTGATGCCACCCGCCATGGGCGGGAATGACGCTGCGACGGCGACGGTGATGAAGCCTGCCATCAAGGCGTACTCCACCAGGTCCTGCCCCTTGCGGTCCTTCCGGAGCCGGCAACGAAACAACTTCTGGATAAGTTTAGTCATTAGCTTCCACCTGCCGTATCAGTCGGCGTGATCAAGATCTCAGGGTGTAGCATACCCGTGGAACTCACAGAACGGCAATTGAGCAAGGGACATACTTTTGATCCTTCGCAAGACATATGCTGTTTGCGAAGGCCGCGGCCAACAAAAGATATACGATTCTCAGCCTAGAGTAGTAGGTAGTTCTCCCGTCCTGGCAGACGGACAAATGGCGCTTGGGGGTCTAACTATGGGGAGGCTGCGGAGAGGGTCACGCGTACCGACAGTATGCCGTCATCTACGACCTCAATCGGACGTTCGTCGTCACGGAAGCCTTCCTTGGTCACGTTCAGCACATGTTTGCCGACGGGCAACCGCGCGGAAACGGGCGTCTGCCCCACCGCCTTGCCATCGACACTAACGGCGGCGCCCGGCGGAACCGTGTTGATCATGACGGTGCCGACGATGGGCCGCAGCGCTACGCTTAGAGCCAGCGGATCGCGGGTCACATCCACATCGCGGCGATCGGGGAAATGACCGGCCTGCGTGACCATCACGGTGTGGCGGCCAGGCTTAGCCGGAATCGAGCAGGGTGTCAAGCAGGCCGAGTCCTCATTGGCATCCACGATGGCGCGAGCGCCCGGGCCGTCCGTGGAGATGCGGATTTCGGAATCACCTGCGGGGACCGGAGCCGCTGGAGTCTTGGTGACCGGCTTGGCGGCAGGCGGGGCTGCAGTGTCGAACGGCGAGGGCTTGGCAACGGGGGGGGCGGCCGCAGGAGGTTGGCCAGAAGGCTGCGGAGCGGCGGCAGGCGGCGCCGAGACGCTCGAAGCCGCCGGATTCGCGGGTTCCTGCGCCGGCGCGGAGCCCGGCTGCGTGAACCAATATAGGCCGGCCCCGATTAAAACGATGGCTGCGACCGCCACGATGGCCCAACGGCTCTTGCCCTTCGGCCTTTCTTCGGCGGCCGGCTCGGGCGGAGGCGCGAGGACCGCCTCGGCCTGGGGGGCTGGCGCACCCCGCATGGCCGGCATGGTCTCTTCGGCCTCGTGCTTGACCTCGAGAGGCGGCAGCTTCTTCGCCGCGGCAGACGGCGCGGGAGCGGCCTCGCGCGCCACTGTACTCACCGCCGGCGGCGGCGGTGCCGGGGGCGGCGGAGGTGGCGGTGCGGCAGCCGGCGTTACTGGTTCCGCGCGGCGGTCCGGCAGCGTCATCATCGCTGGATCGCTAGGCTCGTTGCCCTCAAACACCGCGTTCATCTTGCGGATCGTCGGCGTCAGGTTCGCCGTCTGGGCCGCCGCCGCCTGCAAGGCCTCCGCAAACTCCTGGCAACTCGGGTACCGCTCGGCCGGCTCCTTGGCCAGCGCCTTCATCACCACGGCGTTGAGTTTCGTGCCCACGCTGGGGTTCAGGTCCTTGGCCGCGGTCGGGTTTTCGCTGACGATCTTGAAGATGATGGTCGTGATGCTCTCGCCGGTGAAAGGTTTCTGGCTGGTGAGCATCTCATAGAGCACCACCGCCAGCGAGAACATGTCGGAGCGGCCGTCCACGGCGGCCCCGCGTACCTGCTCGGGCGACATGTAGCTCGGCGTGCCCATCACCGTGCCGGTATTGGTGAACTTCGAGGAAGTGATGCGGGCGATCCCGAAATCGGTGATCTTCACCACGCCCTCTTTGGTCACCATGATGTTGCCGGGCTTGATGTCGCGGTGGATGATGCCCTTGCCGTGGGCGTAGTCGAGCGCCGCCGCGGCCTGCGTGACCACCGAAACCAGGAACTTGGGGTCCTTGGCGGAGGCGCCCGTTTCGAGAACCTTTTCCAGGGTATGGCCGTCCACGAACTCCATGGCGATGTAGGCCATGTCCTTCTCTTCCGCGATGTCGTAGATGGTGACGATGCCCGGATGGCTGAGCATGCCGGCCGACTGCGCCTCGCGGAACAGGCGGCTGCGGAGCTGATCGCGCTCGTCGGGGTGAGCGAACTCTCCGAGGCGAATCGTCTTGATCGCGACGAGGCGGCCGATAGTGGGGTCCTGCGCCTTGTACACGATTCCCATGGCGCCGCGACCCAGCTCCCCTAAAACGCGATACCGCCCGATCTGTTCCATCAAATCGCCAAACTCTGAGGGTACCACTAATGTACCGAACTTTTGAGCGGGCGTCCAGCAGGGAAAAATGGCCTGGGCACGGCACGGCCGGACGGTAGGAGAAACGGTCTGCCGGAGCCCGTCACGGCCGGCCGATGCTCGAATATTCGAAACCCAGACGGCGCATCTCCTCAGAGGAGAACATGTTACGGCCGTCAATGACCAGCGGCCGGGCCATCGCGCCCCGTAACCGCTCCAGGTCCACGGAGCGGAATTCCTGCCACTCGGTAAAAAGTACTAAAGCATCGGCGTGCTGCGCCGCCTCTTCGGGGGAATTACAGTAGATCATTCGGTTCTCCTGCGGGGGCAACACGGCCTGCGCTTCGTGGATGGCTTGCGGATCATAGGCCGCCACCATGGCGCCCTCCGCCAGGAGTTTTTCAATCACCGCCAGCGCTGGCGCAAACCGCACGTCGTCGGTGCCGGGCTTGAAGGCCAGGCCCCACACGGCGATGCGCTTGCCCTTCAGAACCCAGACGGCGTGTTTGATCTTGCGGAAGAAACCCTCCATCTGTTCCTGGTTGATGCGCTCCACCTCGCGCAGCAGCCGGAAATCGTAGCCGTTTTTCTCGGCGATGTGGATGAAGGCTTGCAGGTCCTTGGGGAAGCAAAAGCCGCCGAAGCCGGCCCCGGCGCGCAGAAAGCTTGAGCCGATGCGGCTATCGAAGCCCATCCCGGCCGCCACCTGCTCGACGTCCGCGCCGACCCGGTCGCACAGGTTGGCGATGGCATTGATGAAGGAAATCTTGGTGGCCAGGAAAGAATTCGAGGCGTGCTTGATCACCTCGGCGCTGTTGCGGTTGGTCACTACGAGTGGAGTTGCGCGGCCCTTCCACTCGCAGGGGCGGTGGATCGGACACTCGAAGCTTTGCTGCAAGACCGGCCGGTAGACCTCGCGCAACAGGGCCTCGGCGCGGGGGCTCTCGACCCCGGCCACCGTCCGCATGGGGTGCAGGAAATCGTGCACCGCCGTCCCTTCACTCAGGAACTCGGGGTTGGAGGCCACGTCAAAAGGCACGGAGCGCCCGTAAATCTGCATGGTGCGGTGGATGCGGTCGCCGGTCAGGACGGGCACCGTGCTCTTCTCGACGATCAGCTTGTAAGAGCGGGCATGGGTCGCGATGCGCCTCGTGACGGCTTCGACGCTCGACAGGTCCGCTTCGCCGTCGGGGAGCGGAGGCGTACCCAGGCACAGGAAGATCACCTCGGCGTCGTCGACGTGGGGCTCGAGCTCGGCATAGAACCGCAGGCGGCGGCCCGACTGGTTGCGGCGCAGCAACGCCTCCATATGAGGCTCATAGAAGGGGGTGATGCCGCGGTTGAGCAGGTCGATCTTGCGGGCGTCGCTGTCGATGCAGCCCACCTCGTGGCCGATCTCCGCAAAGCACAGGCCCACCACCAGACCCACGTGCCCCGTGCCAACTACCGTGATCTTCATAGAGCCACCATAACAAACCCGCCCGCGAATGTTTCCCCGCGTATGGACAGCCGCCAACTCTTATCCCTAGAATGGAAACGTTATGTCCCTGTTCGACGACCAGCCGTTTCACCGCATTGCCAAGCTGCCTCCCTACGTCTTTGCCGTGATCAACGAAATGCGCGCCCGCGCGCGCGCCGCTCAACAGGACGTGATCGATCTCGGCATGGGCAACCCGGACGGCGCTACGCCGAAGGTCGTCGTGAGCAAGCTCGTCGAGGCCGCGCGGAACTCGCGGAATCACCGCTATTCGACCTCGCGCGGCCTCCCCAACTTGCGCCTGGAAATCACCAAGCGGTACCAGGCGAATTACGGCGTCGATCTCGACCCCGACACCGAAGCCATCGTCACGATGGGCGCCAAGGACGCTCTGGCGCACCTCTTGTTCGCCGTGATCGGCCCGGACGACGCCGTGGTGACGCCCAGCCCGGCTTACCCGATTCATCCTTACGGCGTACTGATGGCCGAGGGCCACGGGTGCCTGTTGCCCATGCCCGATCCGGCTGCGTTCCTGAATGGCTTGGAAGACATCTACCGGCGCAGCACGCGCACGCCGCAACTGATCCTGATCTCTTTCCCGCACAACCCTACCACCCACTGCGTCGATCGCGCGTTCTTCCAGGCAATCATCGACCTCGCCCGACACCACGGCACCATGGTGGTGCACGACTTCGCCTACGCCGACCTGTGCTTCGACGGCTACCGCGCCCCCAGCATTCTGCAGATCGAGGGCGCGAAAGAAGTCGCGGTCGAGATTTTCTCCATGAGCAAGAGCTACAACATGGCCGGCTGGCGAGTCGGCTATTGCCTCGGGAACCGCAAGATGATCTCGGCGCTCGCCCGCATCAAGAGCTATCTCGACTACGGCGTGTTCCAGCCGATCCAGATCGCGTCGATCATTGCCTTGCGGGAGTGCGAAGAGGAAACCCGCAAGATCTGCCAGGTCTACCAGGAGCGCCGGGACGTCCTCGTGGACGGTCTGCGCAAGGCAGGCTGGGAAGTGGCCCCGCCCCGGGGCACCATGTTCGTGTGGGCGCCCATCCCGGAGCCCTACCGCGCCCAGGGCTCGCTCGAGTTCGCCAAGCTCCTGCTCTCGAAGGCGCTGGTGGCGGTCTCGCCGGGCATCGGCTTCGGCCCGCACGGCGAAGGGTTCGTGCGCTTTGCGCTGATCGAAAACGACAGCCGCATCCGCCAGGCGACCCGCTCGATCAAGCAGTTTTTACGCATGAAAAGTGAAGATCTAGCCCCTCACTCGATGCGTGGGAGTTCCTGCTGAATGGCTTGCAGCAGGGACTTCACGCACTTGCCGGGAACGACATAATTGGGTCGTGTCCATGTGTACAACGTTGCGGAGGCCGTGCCGATACGTCGGTCGATGCCCTCGCGTCGTTTATAGTCGTTGGTTTCATCGACCTCATCACATAGTAGGCAGCAGATCCAAGTTTCGATGTTCCGCTTGGGGATGAGCAGGGCGATCGCTTCCTGGGGCTGGCGGTTCCGCTCGCCGGCCAACTGTAACATAGTAGCAAGCTTGTTGAGGCGCTCGACAACAGTATCCGTATCCGCGTCCGTAACAACTACCAAAGCCGCCTTCCTTCGCCTCGCTCGATTTCGATACTCCTTCACCTCGGCCAGATACTTGTCGCGCACGTATTGCTCACCAGCGCCCCGGCCCCTTGGAGCCAGGACAGCGCGGATCTTCCCAGGGTTGTGATTGCGCTCCAAGTAACGCCGAGCCAGGTTGAACTGCCTGAGATCTTCGGCGAGTACGATAATCTCGGCGATCCGCTCAGCCACTGTCCCAGCCTCGGGCGACTTGTTCTGAAGGGGGCAGCTCGCTTCCCTGGAGCGGCCGGTAGGGCTCTACCCGAACCCGGCCAAAGCCGGTTCGCACGAATGTGACGCCCTGATCTGGGGCCAGCACGTTAATGATCTCTGGGTGGTGAGAAACCAGGATGACCTGACCACCCTCATCGTCGATTCGGTCATTAAGGCCGAAGAGCCAGGGCTGGATTTCTGAAAGAGCAACGAAGTTGTCCGGCTCGTCAATGCAAATCGTGGAGTCCCGTTTCACGACGCAGTGGAGGAGCGTGTAAAGGGCTACAAGTGCGCGCTGCCCGTCGGACATCTCATCGAAGCTGATATCTAACAGGCGTTTCTTGGAGGAACTTCCGTCACCGTTGGCGCGCGCGGCAAACTTTGCGGTTAATATACGAGTGTTTTGACCCGTGGCGGGCAGGCTAAGGGAGTCGAATCCGTCGATGACCTCCCGGAGCGAGCCTTGAAGCTCTGAGATTTCTCGGCTTTGTTCTTGGGCAACGTGTCGGTACCAGGCGGCGAAGTTCGCCAGATCATTGGCAGGGTGCGTATCCTCTCGCTCGGCCCGGGCACTCATCCGCCGGGGATCGATCCGCAGGCAGTAGAGACCGGCCAGCCATTCCTCCTTGAACCAGGTCAGCTTCGTGTTCTCCGGTCCGGGGCTGATTGTCGCGAGGGCCGATCGAAACCAGTCGAACGGATAGGCCACCTTGTGCTCGTGCCGGTCGTTGTATAGGTGAACTTCACCGGTTTCAAAATGGAATACCGGTTTGTCGTCAAACTGAAGGGTCTCCTCCACCACTCGGGTCCGGGGTGGGGAGCCCCACGGCGCGACGTGCAGGTTGTATCGATACGTTCCACCGTTGCCCGCGACTTCAAGTTTGAAGGTTTGTCGCGGCATCGTTTGCCACCTGGTTCGGGTCTCGGCGGTGAAGAGGTCGTCGGCCTTCTGGCCGACAACCACAAACTCCCTGAGTAGCATCAGCACTTCAAGCAACGTGGACTTCCCGGCTCCGTTGAGACCTATGATCAGTTGCTTGGCCAGCGGCCGGAACTCAAATTCGACAAAACATCGGTAGTTGTCGATGTATATGCGGGTAAGCATCTGGCATGATTCTACACCACTGGCAGGAAAGGTCGACAGCCGCATCCGCCAGGCCACCCGCTCGATCAAGCAGTTCTTACGACAGGGTTCCGCAGTTCCCCAAGCCGCTCTACCTTAATCACCACCTCGTCGCCCGGTTGCAAGAAGATCGGAGGCTTGCGGGCGAAGCCCACTCCGGGAGGCGTGCCGGTCGAGACCACATCACCAGGCTCGAGCGTCATGGCCTGCGAGAGAAAGGCCACCAGCTCGGGGGCGCGGAAAATCAACTGCGCGGTTGTGGAATCCTGCAGCACCCGTCCGTTTACCTCGCAGCCAATTCGGAGATCATGCGGATCGGGCACCTCGTCGGCGCTGACCAGCTCCGGCCCCATAGGTCCAAAAGTGTCGAAGCTCTTGCCCATCGTCCATTGCGAAGTCGCGCGCTGGAAATCACGGGCGCTCACATCATTGACAATGGTGTAGCCGAAGACGTAATCGGCCCACTGCGCCGCCGGGATGTTCTTGCCCTGCCGGCCGATCACAAAGGCGAGCTCGGCTTCGTAGTCGACTTCCTTCGACACCCCCGGCAGCACAATCGGATCGCCCGGCCCGATCACCGTGTTGACGTACTTGCAGAACACCGTGGGGACCTCCGGGATCGGCATCCCGGATTCGATGGCGTGATCCCGGTAGTTGAGGCCGATGCAGATGAACTTGGACGGCCGCGGGATCGGGGCATGCAGCCGTACGGCCGAGCGCAGATGCACCGCGGCATCGGGAGGCGAGAAGGCGAGTTTCCGGGCCGCCTCGCGCGCCGCCTCACCGCCTGCCAGGAAGCCGGCCAAGTCGCGGTAGCCCGCGCCCGCCAGATCCACCACCCGGTCCCCGGCGACCACCCCGGCGCGCTGCCCGGTCGAGTCCACCGAGAAGGTTACCAGACGCATTTTCTCCCCCTGGATTCGTGCAAGCGGATCATCATACTATAATCGGTGCTTCCCTCATGCCCGAATCCATCGTAACCTTGCGAGACAAAGTAGCCGTCGTGCTCGGCGGCACGAGCGGCATTGGTCACGCCATTGCTCTCGGGTACGCCCGCGCCGGAGCGAACGTCGTCGCCAGCAGCCGCCGCGCGGACCTCGTGAAGCAGGTGGCGGGCGAGCTGCGCGCCTTGGGCTCGAAGACGCTCGAGCGCCCCTCGGACGTCACCGACCGGGCGTCCCTCGAAGCGCTTTGCGCCGCTGTGGTGGCCGAGTTCGGCCGCGTCGACATCCTGAGTGTGACCTCCGGCATCCTGGTCAAGGTGGCCTCGGCCGACCTCTCCGAAGCCGACTGGCAGCGCGTGATCGATGTCAATCTCACCGGCACCTTCCGCGCCAACCAGGTCTTCGGACGGCAGATGATCCGTCAGAAGAGCGGCGCCATCCTGAATACCGGATCTATGACCAGCTTTGTCAGCTTTGCCGAGGTAGCCGCCTATAACGCGAGCAAATCCGGAGTCCGGATGCTCACCGAGACCCTGGCGGTCGAGTGGGCCCCGCACCACATCCGGGTCAATGCCATCGCGCCCGGCGTCTTCCGCACGAATCTAAACACCCGCGCCCTCGACATCCCGGAGCGCCTCGAGGCCATCCTCCGCCGCACCCCCATGGGCCGCATCGGGGAACTCGATGAGCTAGTGGGGGCAGCCACCTTCCTGGTCTCCGACGCCGCGTCCTTTATCACGGGTGTCACTCTGCCCGTGGATGGCGGCTTCCTCGCCAAGGGGATCTGACCGGCGAGGCGCTCCCGCCCCGGACGTGCTACTATAAGGCGGCTATTCTGCCGGGTATCCCGCCTGCATTTCTGGAATCCGGAGAGTTCTCGAGAAGAAGATGACTGTATCAACCATCCTGTGGGCGCTGCTGGCCTGCTTTGTCCTGGCCCAGATCTCCAGCTTCTGCACCACCATTTATCTGCACCGCACCATCACCCACAATGGAGTGAAGCTGCATCCCGTTGTGGGGTTTCTCATGCACCTGGAGCTCACCCTGGCCACCGGCCTTAAGCCGCGGGAATGGGCGGCCGTGCACCGCAAGCACCACCAGTTCTCCGACGTGGAGGGCGATCCCCACAGCCCGTATCTCTATGGCCTGTGGAACGTGCTGTTCCTGAACGCCCTGATGTACCGGCGCGAGATCCGCAAGCCCGAGATGGTCCGCAAGTATACGCCGAACTGGAAGCCCGACCTGATCGACCGCATCCCTTACGCCGGCTCGCTCGGGCCCCTGCTAGGCATGGCTCTGATGGCCGTCGGCTTCGGTCCCTTGCTCCATTTGACTTTCTGGACCGGAGCGGTGCTGGGTGCAGTCTGCTGGTTCGTGCAGGCGGTAATCTACGTCTTCCTCAACTCGATGATCAACAGCATCTGCCACGTGATCGGCTACCGCACTTTCGATAACAAGGCCACCAACCTGCAGTGGGTCGCGCTGCTCACGGCCGGCGAAGGCCTGCACAACAACCATCACGAGTTTCCGTCTTCCGCCCGGATGCAGGCGCGCCGGGGCGAGATCGATCCCGCCTGGCCCGTGATCTGGGTGCTGGCGAAGCTGGGCCTGGCGGAATACCGCGAGCAGAGCCTGGCGCGCGCGGCCTAGAATTTCCTATGGCTACCAAAGTCACAGCCAACCACAACGGCCCACTGCGGCTCGAGGGCGAGTTCACCATTTGCGACCCGACGGGCAAAGAGTTCGGCCTCGCTGGCCGGACCGTCATTTCCCTGTGCCGGTGCGGCCACTCCGAGAACAAGCCCTTCTGCGACGGCAGCCATAAGCGGGTCGGCTTTCAATCGGAAGTCCAGGCCCGCGATCTGCCGCCTCCAGCCCCCAAGCCGGCCGCGTAGCATCGCTGCCCCGCACTGAGCCGCGACCGTGAGGGAGCGGTCTTCTGGACCCCTACTGCTCAAAGACTTTCTCCACCGGCACGATGTCCACCGAGCTCGCGTCCAGCCGGTAGCGTCCGATGGCCTTATCCTCTTCCAGAATTTCCTTAGGCTTCGGCGCCACGTAGGTCGCCGCGGACGGCGCCCCTGACAGAATCGCCTTCCGCAACCCCGCGGCATCCTGCGCGACGATCACGATATCCAGATCCGTAGTGCGCAGGTATTTCTTAATCGTCCGGTTCACATCTTCCAACGTCAGCCGCCCGAGCGCGCTCTTGAGGTACCCGTTGAACTCCGGAATCCCGTAATACTTGCTGTCGAGCGCATAGCCGAGCTGCGCGCTGGGGGTCTGGATCAGCAGGTTGATGAACTTCGAGAGAAACGTCCGGGTCGTCTCGAAGTCTTCCTTCGACAGGCCCTGGGTGACCAGCTTGTCCAGCTCGTAGAGTGCCCCCCGCAAGGCGAACATGGCATTGGGCGGCTCGACCGGCCGGATCCAGATCTGGAAGATCTGCTGCTGGCGGCCGAGGTTCGGCTCCGGCTCCATCAGGAACATGCCGCGCGGAAAGTATTCGATGTATGCGTAATCGCCGTAGTTGAGACCGCGCTTCTCCCGCAGCCGATCGTAGAGGTGACTCTTGCTCGAGCGGTGCTGCCCCAGGTAGGACTGCGCCACCAGCAGCGCCGGCCAATCCGGCGACGAGCGGTTGATCGCGAGCGGAAACCCAAGCGAAATCGCCACCGCCCGGGTCTGCTTCTCGAGGATCTCGACGCGCAGCTTGCGGGCCGGCTTCGGAGGCGGCAGGTCGAGCGTCCGCTTGGCGCCCGCCGCCAGCCTCGCAAAATCCGTCTTCACCTTATCCTCAAAGCCCTTGGGATACCCACCCGCCAAACCGATCACCAGGTTGGCCTGCGTGTAGTTCTGGCGATAGAAGTTCTTGAGGTCGTCGATGGTCATCTTCTCGAGCGCGGCGATCGTTCCCGTATTGTCGTGTCCGTACGGATGCCCGTCGTAGATGCGCAAGTAGAGCGCTTCTTTGCCCAGCTCTTCGTCGTTGTTGCCGCGCAGCTCGACCCGCAGGAAGTTCATCGCGTCCGACTTCAGGCGCCGGAAGTCTTCGTCCCGCCACCCCGGCTCGAGCACCATCCCCCGCAGCAGCCCGTAGAAGCGGTCCAGGTTCTCCACATGCGTGGTGCCGTAGATGACGGTCATCTCCTTATCCACCTGGGCGCGGATGGTGGTCGCCATCGGGAACATCGTTTGGACGATCTGGTCGTAGCTCATCGCGAGCGAGCCGCCCTGCGCGAGCCGGGCGGCCGTCAGGGC
>JBGPDC010000132.1:0-15821 GCA_041482115.1 Terriglobia bacterium
CGCCGCCACCTTATGCCTGGCGGCCGGACTGCTGCTGTGGCTGCGCGGGCCGCTGCAGGACCGGCGCTACGGCGCGGCGCTCGAGCGCGAGATCCGGCGTCTCGAGACGGTCGAGCGCGAGGTCCGCGGGCTCGAGCGGCAGACCGAGCGCGCGGGCGCGCGCCGCCGGCAACTGGAGAGCCTGCGGCGGCGTCCCGAGGCCGACCTGGCGCTGATCACCGAGGTTTCCCGGCGGCTGCCGAGCGCGGTCTGGCTGAACGGGATCGACGTGAACGACAACTCCGCGCAACTCTCCGGGCAGGCGGACTCGGCGGCGCCCCTGCTGGGCCTGCTCGACGACTCCGGCGTGCTGACCGAATCGGCTTTTTCCAGTTCGCTGACCCGCAACGATAACCGGGAGATCTTCCGCATTCGAGCGACTCGCAAAGACCGGCTGCCGCCGGCAGGGGCTGCAGCGCCGGCTCCCGCGGGGGCTCCGGCGGCGATTCCGGCGCCGAGCGCGCCCGCGCCATTCGTGCCCGGGGCGGCGCCTCCGGTAGCGGGAGCGCCGGCAGCGCATGCGCCGGTGCCGCCCCTGCCACCGGGACACAGCGCGCACTGAGACTGCCATGGCTGCGATGAGCGAACGCGACCGCCGGGCCCTGCTCCTACTCGGAGCGGCTCTCGTAGTGTTTCTAGTGCTGCAATTCGGAGTGCTGCCGCGCGGCGGAGCGGGACCGGAATCGTCCACGCCGGTGGGGGTGCTCGAAAAGCGGCTGGCGCGACTGCAGCAGGTGGAGCGCCAGAAGCCGCGCGCGGCGGCCGCGGCCGAAGCGGCCAGCCGGGATCTGGCCGAGACGGAAAAGGGACTCTTGAAGGCCGCCACCCCGGCCCAGGCTTCCGCCGAAATGCAGCAACTGCTGCGCGACCTGCTGCGCGGCCAGGGGATGAACATGCAGTCCTCCGAGTTCGGGGCCATCCGGCCGGCCGGGGAAGACTATGCGCAGGTGCCTCTGACCGTCAACTTCAATTGCGGCATCGAGCAGTGGATCAACTTCATGGCCGCGCTGCGCAACTCGCCGCAGGTGCTCTCCACTCTCGAAGTCCACCTGTCCTCCTCCGACCTGAGGAACAAGACGGTGCAGGTGCGGATGATCGTGGCCGGCTACATACCGGCCTCGCTCGTAAAAGCCCCTGCCGTCGCCGGAGCATCCTTATGAGACAGCGGCTGATGATCGTCAGCATCGTGCTCTTCGCCGCGACCGCCGCCGGTTTGTGGCGCTTCCGGACCGACTACCGGCAAGCCCAGGAACGCTACCGCATTCTGCAAGCGGCCCAGCCGGCTGCCGCGCCGCCGCCGGCGCCGGCGCCGGCGCCCGGACCCGTACAGCCGGGCTCGTTCCTCGACGCCGCCGCGAAGTTCCTGTTCAGTCCCGACCGCAACCCGACGGTCGTGGTCGAGCAGCCCAAGGTGAAGCCGCGTCCGGCGCTGCCGCAGCTCTACGGGGTGATGAACCTGGGCGACGGTCCGATCGCGCTGATGACGATCAAGCCGAGCGACCCGCACAAGCCGGTGCGGGCGGGCGAGACGATCGGCGAGTTCAAATTGCTGGCGGCTTCGGGCGACCACATTACGCTCGAGTGGGACGGCCAGAAGATCGAGAGGCAAGTTTCCGATTTGCTGGTGCGTGGGGGGGGGGAGACCTCGGCCGGAGGAGGCGGAGGCGGCGCGCCGATCTCGACCACCGGCGGCAGCCAGACGCCGGGCGCGGGCCCCGGCACCCAGAAGGTCAATCCCAGCGTCCCGGTGCCACAGCTCGAATACATGATTGGGGCGCCCATGCAGGGGGCCAACGGCACCGTCTACGCCTCGCCGCCGGGCGATACGGCCCCGGACGGCGCCATTTTGAACGGCAAGAAGAAAGTCGTGCGGCAAACGCCGTTCGGGTCGCAGGCGTGGTGGGAAGACGTCAAGTAGAGGAGACTTATGAGACTCGCGCGAACAGCACTCGTAACCGTGTTCCTGGCCGGCTGGAGCCTGGCGGCGGAAGAACCACGTCCCGCGGCGGCGGCGCAAGACTCCAACTCCGGCGTCTTCGTCGATAAGGACGGCAAGAAGAAGAAGACCGTAAAAACGCCCTTCGGCACCAGCGTGCGGGCGGCCGACCCCGAGCCCGACGTCAAGCGCACATTGGCCGACGACCCGCTGGTGCGGGTGGAGGAGAAGGGCGATACCTTCACGTTCCGGCGCCAGACGCCGTTCGGCGACCAGGTCTGGAAAAAGAAGCGCGCCGAGCTGACGCCGGAAGAGCAGAGCCTGATCGCGGCCCGCAAAGCGGCGGCCAGCGCTCCGGTGGCCAAGCCGGCCGCCCCCGCCCCGGCCAAGCCGCCGGCCACGAAGTAGCTGGCTACGGAAATGAGACCCATGCGGAAACATCTGCGTGTAATGGCCCTGGCGACAGCACTGGCCACACTGGCTAACCCCCAAGCTCCGCCCGCCCCACCAACTCCGCCAGTTCCCCCGGCGGCGGCGCCCCAACAGACTCCACCAGCCCCCCCGCCAGGCGGGACGGCTCCGGCCGCGCCGGCCGCCGGGGCGGGGTTTTCTTTGAACCTGACCAACGCCACGCTGGCCGAGGTGGTCGACATCCTGGCACGGCAGCTCAAGATCAACTACATCCTCGACCAGGCCGTGAAGGGCACTGTCACTATCAATACTTACGGGGAGCTGCGGCTGCCCGACGTGATGCCGCTGCTCGAGACCATCCTGCGGATGAACGGGGCGACCGCGGTGCAGGTGGGCAACATCTACCGCATCGTGCCCTCCACGCAGGCCGTGCGGCTGCCGATCGCCCCGCGCGCCGACCAGAAGGACCTGCCCGAGGACGAGCGCATGGTGCTCAACCTGATCGCACTGCGCTACGTCTCGGCGACGGAAATCGCCAAGGTACTGTCGCCTTTCCTCGGCGAAGGCGCCGTCATGACGGTGCTCGACAGCGGCAACCTGCTGCTGGTGCAGGACAACAGCCGCAGCATGCGCCGCACCATGGAGCTGCTGGCGCTGTTTGACAACGACACCTTCGCGCAGCAGCGGGTGCGGCTGTTCGAGGTCAAGAACAGCCAGGCTTCGAGCCTGGTCCGCGAGCTGGACCGCATCTTCGCCGCCTACGCGCTCTCGGAGAAGAACTCAGCGGTCAAGTTCCTGCCGATCGACCGCATCTCGTCGGTCCTGGCGGTGAGCCCCAATCCCAACTCGTTCCCCGAGGTTCAGAAATGGATCGAGAAGCTGGACACGCCGGTGACGGTGGGCGGCGTCCAGAACTTTATTTATAAGGTGCAGTACGGGCTCGCCGAACAGCTTGCCGCGACCATGCTGAGCCTCTACGGCGTAAACATGGGAGGCTACGGGGGCGGCTACGGAGGCTACGGCCAGCAGCAGTATGAGAACTCTTACGGCGGCTTCCAGCAGGGCCAGTTCCCCGGCGGCGGCGGGATCGGCGGGGGCCGGGGCGGCTTCGGAGGCCGCGGCGGCGGCATGGGGGGAGGCATGGGGATGGGCATGGGGGGCTACGGCGGCGGCTACATCCAACTCCCCGGGGCGGCGCCGGCGCCAGGTCCGGCGGCGGCGGGCGCGGCGCCCGGCGCGGCGGCTCCCGGTACAGCGGCCGACCAGGCGGCTACGGACCGCACCTGGACCTACCTCGGCGCTCCGACGTTCGGTCCCACCAACCAGGCCACCGGCCTGGGCGGCTCGATCATTCGCATCGTGCCGGACACGGTCAACAACGTCATCATCGTGCAGTCGACCCAGCAGGAATGGGAGGTCATTCACAAGACGATCGCGCAGCTCGATATCGCGCCGCGCCAGGTGCTCATCGACGCCAAGATCTACGAGGTCACGCTGACGGATGCCTTCTCGAGCGGCGTGCAGGCTTACCTGCAGCAACAGGGCGCGAGCCCGCTGAATACGCGCAAACTGGTGGGCTCGGCAGTCGCCGGTCAGTTCCACCTGAGCATTGGCCAACTGATCGGCAACACCCGCGAGCTGATAGCGGTACTCGACGCGCAGACCACCCACGGCCGCAGCCGCATCATCTCGGCGCCGTCGGTGATCGCCACCGACAACCTGCAAGCGAGCATCAACGTCGGCGCGGAAATTCCGGTGCTGACCTCGCAGGGCCTGGTGGGCGGCGCGCAATCGTCCGGCACGTCGCTTTTTACCAATACCGTTTCGAGCCGGAATACGGGCGTGATTCTCAGCCTCACGGCCCGCGTGAACGCCAGCGGCATCGTGACCATGGTGATCAACCAGGAAGTCTCGAGCGCGTTGCCCTTATCCTCGAGCGGGATTCAGTCACCGAGCATTCAGAAGCGGTCCGTGCAGACCCAGGTGACGGTCGAAGACGGCAACACGGTGGCGATCGGCGGCGTCATGCTGGAGAGCAACCTCTATACCGCCGACCGGCTGCCGGTGCTCGGCCGGATTCCCTACCTCGGCGCCGCCTTCGGCAGCACGTCGATTTCGAAGTCCAAGACCGAGCTGATCGTGCTGCTGACGCCCCACGTCATCTATGACGAGAACGAGGTCGTGAGCATGAGCGAGGAGCTCAAGGGACGGCTGAAAGAGCTGCGGAAGATCATGACTCCATAAGTACCATCCGGGGAAGACCGCTTCCTCCGGTCTCGGTTACGAAGACCTACCGTTCGCAAAAAAACACTTGACCTGGGCCGGGAAAACGTGTTACAAATCGCGCTTACCCGTCAGGGAGTGCGACTTTTGAATGGGGTCCGTGTACCGTCGCGCCAAAAAATTGACTGACGGACCGATTTTGGTATTGACACAGTGCCAGGCGGGTGGTATTAAGGTACTTACCGTCCATTGGACGGTGTGGCAGTCTTAACCTAGTCTCCCGCGAGCACCGTGATAGCTTTTGGCCAGGAGGTGGCCGGCTCAACTTGCAGTTGGAGTTGCCGGACGCAGTGTAATTAGTGCCCGGCCAAGGTTCTTTAACTTAAGACCCCCGCCCGAACACGGGGGGAAGTGGAAGTTCTTTAAGGTTTGAATGAGATCTGCGGTAGACAGTTCAGGTTGAAGAGGAAGCTTTCACCAATCGAATTTCTTTGTGACACAAAGGAGAAAGAAATGGCAGCTTTGAGGAAAATTTTGGTAGCGCTGGCGGTGGCCGCTTTGGCCCTGGCCGGTGCTAGCGGCACAGCGAATGCCCAGTTCCACCCGATCGTGGGCATGAGCTGTACCGCCTTTGCGGTGCCGGCGCAGTCCCGTGCCGAAGGTATCGCCGAACTGCTGGGCGACGTCATTGCGGATTGCACCACGCCAGGCGACGAGGCGCCCAGTTTGCCGCCGTCCATTCTGGTCAATGTGACCGTGACATTGAACGTCAACATCACGAACAACATTGACTTTGGGTCCGGCAGCTCGATCATCGATGCCGTGCTGCTGGTCAACGAAGAGGGCGCCGGCACCATCGCCCCCATCACGACCTCCGTACTGTCGGGCGGCAATCCCAATACGCCGAAGCCGCAGTATGGGACGCGCGTGGCGCCCGGCTCGGCGCAATGGTCGGGGGTCATCTTCCCCGTCCCCAACGCCCCGCCCAACCAGTTCATCACCCGTATCCGGATCACCAACCTGCGCGGCAACGTTTCGCAGCTAGGTATTCCGTCGGGCGATGGAATCTTCCCGAGCGCGCAGGTGACGGCGTTCCTGTCGGTCTCCTCGAACATCGCGATTCCGATAACGAACAACGTTCTCAACATCGGCATTCCGCTGCTCGGCTTGCTGACGCGTTTCCGCGGCCCGCTGCAGGCGGACCCGGCCGACGTCCGGTTCCCCTCGGCGTTGTTGCAGTGCCTGCTGTTGAATCTCGACAGAGACAACAACATCATCGTGCCTGACAGTTCGACCGGCAATGGCGATGCCGCGGCCACCTTCACGGTACGACTATCGGAGGGCTTCGCTTCCGCCTTCAAGACGCTAGGCACCACTACTACCTTCCCGGCGGCAGCAATCTACGAGCGCGGCTACCCAACGCCGAACTCCAATTGCCTCTCGGATGGCATCTGTGGCGGCGCCACCCAGGGTACCCGCTTCATTCTCCGCCTCTACAACGTTCCGGCGGGCGTGCGGGCGGCAACCCCGACTCTCATCACCTCGGATCAAACTAACAGCGGCCACGTCCTGACCTTGTTCCGGATTGCCGGTACAGACGCCAACGGCGCGGGCGCTTTTAATAACCTGTCTCCGAGCAAGGAAATCACCATCAGCGGCGGTTTTGGGTTTGCGGTCTTCGAGGTCGTGGACTCCAATCCCTTCGCGGTGGAGCGTGTGGTCATTCCGGTTTACCTGGCTTTCCGGCCGAACACGGGGAACGACCTGCCCGGCGTCGGCACGATTCAGGCCAGCGTGAACTTTGCGCCTCTTAGCACGGTAACCACTTCGAATAAGGACGCACCGGAACCACGCTTCGTCGATAATGCGTCCCGTGTCAATGTTGCGAACATCAGCCGCTGCATCACGAACCTGCTGTTCCCGTTCGTGACGAACCAGGCGGGCTTTGACACTGGTTTCGCGATCTCCAACACCTCGTCTGACGACAAGGGTTCCGACCAGCAGTCCGGTAACTGCACGCTGTTCTACTTCGGCAGCACTACCGGCGGTGGCGCGGCTCCTGCGAATCAGACGACCGCTACGATTCCGGCTGGCACGACCACGGTGTGGACGCTGTCGGGCGGCAACGCGGCGGCCAATATCGCCGGAACTCCGGGCTTCCAGGGCTACCTGTTCGCCCGCTGCCAGTTCCTGTTCGCTCACGGCTTCGCGTTCATCAGCAACGGTTTCGGCGGCGTGCCGACGATTGCTGAGGGCTACCTGGCCTTGATCGTACCGTGGGATGGCGTAGCCGGATCTCGCATCGGCGGCGCTATCAACGGCGGTAGGGCTGGTGAAACTCTAGGTCACTAAAGCTGCCTGAAGTTTCTCTGGAGGGGAGAGTGTTCTCTCCCCTCCATTTTTTTTGCCGGCACCAAAACTCTCCCTGTCATCCGCTTTGTTTTCCCCGCCGTTTGCTGGTATCATCAGATTCCCGCGTCCCTTGTAAGCAACTGGTCCGGCTCTTGGGCCAGGAGGCAGCCGGTTCGACATGCCGGGGCCGCCGGTAGGCCGTTAGGGGTTCGTCCGGCCGCCGGATCGGGCCATTCTTAGCATCTAAGGTGAGGTTTATGTTCAAGCATAAGGCGCTGTTCTCATACGTGGTGGTGGCCCTGCTCGCCGGAGCGCAGGCGCTGGTCGCGCAGACCAACCGCCTCTTTTTGTTCCCCTCGGGCGGCAACACGAACGTCACGGTGCTGAACGCCGCGGACCTGTCGGCCGCCGGAGCCGTGGCGGCCTCGAGCAGCGTAGTAGCGGCAGTGGGCGTGCCGGACGGTTCCAAATACTATGTGGTTTACAACACTCCCAATGGCGGCACGATCCGGGTGGTGAATGCCTCGCTCGCCCCGGTGGGAACGATCACGCTGCCGGCCTCGGCCAGCTCCGCCGCCGTGACACCGGATGGCAAACGACTGCTGGTCACCGCCGGGACGCTGCGAATTTACAACACCTCGAGCGACACCGAAGTGGCCGCCGGCGGTCTGGTGGTGGGCGCTGGCCCCACCGACATCGAGGTTAGCAACGACTCCACCAAAGCCTTTGTGCTCTCCACGACTTCCAGCCTCATTAGCGTGATCAACCTGACCAACAATACGTTGACCACTCAGGTTCCCGTGACCAGCCCCCTGTCGATCGCGCTCTTGCGAAACAACGCCCGGCTCCTGATCTTCTCGCCGAATCGCCTGGACCTGTTGAATCTGGCGAACAATACGATCAGCGGGGGCACCGCCGTTTCCGCGCCTAGCGGGAAGGTACTCGCGACTCCGGACAGCAGCAAGGCCGTCGTGATCAACACGCCTCCCCTGGGCGGCCTCACCTCGTCGGTGGTAGTGGATCTCACCAACACGGCCAGCCAGACGGTCATCGGAACCGTGAACTTCGACCGGATCGTGATCGCCGACAACGCGACGGCCTTCGGCATCGTCAGCGGGACGAACCGCGTCCACCGGATCAGCCTCTCCGACGGCAGCTCGACGGAACAAACCTATGGCCAGAATGCGCGGGTGCTGGCCGTGTCGCCCAACGGCAAGACGCTCTTCATCGCCTCCTCGATCAGCAGCAACATGACCCGCGTCGATGTGGCGAGCAATTTGGTGCAGGCGCCGCCCACCAGCGTGGGCGTGCCGCCGGCCGGCCTGGCGCTGGCCTTCGCGCCACCCACGACGAACGCCGTCAGCATGACGCTGGTCGGCGGCGACAAGCAGAGCCTGCTCTCCGGGCAGCCCGCCCGCGTGCCGCTCGCCGTGCGGGTAACGACTTCCGACGGCTCGCCGGTGTTCAACTACGCCGTGACTTTCGCCAGCACCGACAGCCGCCTGACGTTTACGCCCACGCAGCCCTCCCTCACCGGGTCGAATGGAATCGCGCAGGCCAGCCTCACAGTAGCGGCGGCGTCGAGCCTCTCTGCCGATGCGCAAGAGGGCGTGGCGGCGGCCCCGCTGACCGGCGACCAGGCCGTGAACCAGTTTCTGGAGACGCTGACAGTGACCGCTTCGGCCTCTGGAACGCCCAGCGTGACCTTCACCTTCACCCTGGGCTCCGGGACCGGTGTGATCGCTATTTCGGGCTCGGGTCAGATCGCCCGGCCGGGCATTGGCCAGCAGTTCCCCTTGCCCCTCGTGGTGCGCGTGACCGATCTAGACGGCTTCCCGCTGCCGGACGGCACCCCGGTGACTTTCCGGTCCCAAGGCGGCACCGCGATAGCGCCGCTTTTCCAGACCGTCAACATTGCGGGCGGCGACGGCATCGCCCAGGCGACAGTTTTCGCCGGCAATTTCTCGAGCCCCCTGAGCCAGTTCGAGCAGGCTTTCGCCGTAGCCTCGGTGGATGGAAGTCCCGAGTTGGGCACGGCGACATTTACTCTGACGCTTTCCTTCCTATTGCCCACGTCGATTCAGATCGTCTCGGGCGACGGCCAATCGAGCGACATCGGCAATATCCTCTTTCTGCGCACGGTGGTCAGTCCACCGATAGGCTTCGTAAGCGTGAACTGGGTCGTGATCTCAGGCTCCGCCAGCCTTAGCTTCACCAGCACGGTAACGGATGGCAGCGGGCAGAGTACGAATGCCGTAACGCTGGGCCCGGCTCCCGGCCCGATCGTGGTCCAGGCCAACCTCTCGGGCGTAGCCGGCTGCACCAGCGCCTGCGCGGTAAACTTCAACCTCCTCGCCAAAGGCGGGCCGCCGAACAACGTTGCGATTGTCCAGGGCAACAACCAACAGGGCCGGGCGGGCACTACTCTGCCGCTGGCGCTGCGGGTTAAGGTCACCTCGTTTGGCGGCAGCGCCTTCCCGCTGCCGAGCAGCCAGTTCCCGCTCAGCGTCACGGTGGCGCCGGCGGGCGCGGCGACCGTGTCCACGCCTATCCAGAATGACTTTGGGGAAGCTTCCACGGTCGTGACCATCAGCAACAGCTTCGTCGGGCCGTTTACGGTGACCTTTACGACGGGCGGCGTCCAGGCCAGCTTCTCGCTGACGTCGACGTCGGCGCCCAGCCGGGTGGTGAAGGTGTCGGGCGACAACCAGCAGGTGAGCCCGGGTGGAACCACGAGTAATCCGTTGGTCGCCGGCATCCAAGACAACAATGGGAACGGCTCGCCGGGCGTCGCCGTGACCCTCACGGGCTCCTCCGCCGTGGCCTTCGTGCCGGCCCAGGGCGCCGCGGGTAACCCGCTCACGCTCAATACCGACTCGAACGGCCAGGTCTCCGTGCGGGTGCGCGTGGCCACCGGCACCGCTCTTGGAAACCTGACGATTACGGCCACGGCCCAAGTGGGCAGCCCGGCCCAGTCCGCCAGCCAAACCTTCACCGTGACCGTGACCGGACGCACGCCGTCGTTTACCGCCTCGGCGGTCGTCAATGCGGCGAGCTTCGTGGCGGGCCTGGTACCCGGAGGTCTGGGGACCGTGTTCGGGACGGGTCTCTCGGAGCTGACCGGCACGGAGTTCCCGGGCGGGGCCACGTCTTACAAGGGCGTCTCGATCGCGATCGACGGGGTAACGGTGCCGATGTTTGCGATCAGCAACGTGAACGGGCAGGAGCAGATCAACTTCCAGGTGCGGACCGATCTCGGCGTGCCGTCCACGGTGCGGGTGGAAGTGAACAACAACGGATCCGTCTTCGCGGCATCCGGCGTGCAGGTGCTGAAAGCCCAGCCCGGGATCTTCGAGTACACGCCGCAGGGCAGCTCGCTCAAGTACGCGGTGGCCACCCGGTTCAGCGATGGTCAAGTGGTCGGGCCGAATACGCCGATTGCGCGGAACGACGTGCTCACCATTTACCTGACCGCCATGGGCGCGACGTTACCGGCGAACCTTCCGACCGGCCAGCCGGCGCCCACCACCAGCCTGACGCGAACCTTCTTCACGCCGACGGTAGGCATCGGCGGCCAGGGCACGGAGGTGCTGTTCAGCGGTCTGACGCCCGGCTTCATCGGGCTCAATCAGATCAACGTCAAGGTGTCGGGGACGGCGCAGGTGGGCTCGGCCGTGCAACTCGACGTCATCGTGGAGGGGACAGCGAGCCAGTCCTCGCGCATCGCCGTACAGTAGCAGCGGCGCAGGGCCAAGCCTTCGGGTCTGGCCCCGCTTGTTTACTAAAAGCGTCGGCGCTCTTGGAAACAGGCGCAACCAAACGAGGGCAATATGCCATCTACTGAGTCGGGAGCGGGGATCGTGCTTGGGAACCTGATGAATGACGAGCGCTTGACTGTCACGGTCACCCTTCGGAAGGACGACGAAGGTTTTTACATTGCTGAGTGCCTTGAAATCCCGGGCTGTATGTCCCAGGGCCAAACCGAAGATGAAGCTGCCGAGAACATCAAGGACGCAATCGACGCCTGCCTGCGGGTCATGTTGCTGGATTGCCTGAGAGACGCAGCCGCGAGACGGCAACGTCCTATGAACTTGGTAGGCATTGAGCGGCAGGAGGCATTGACCATAGTGCTACCTCACTTTGCTCCAGTCGCAGACTGCCCTCCGCGGATGAGCTTCCGCGATCTCCCTGTAGCCGATGGCGCAACCCATGTAAAGGTCTTCAGGAAGCGTTGGACTTTGCGGGGTAAGGGGAAGAACCATTTTGTGCTTACGCGCGCCGATATCTTCGGCGTGACCCTTTCGATCCCCGATCACAAGGAGGTCTCGCGCTCACTGCTAGGATCAGATTCGGCGCGCCGGGTTGACGGATTCGATCTATCGGGAGGCCTACGATAGTCTATAGCTCTCGCCCAGGCTCCTGTCGCCCTCTTACTGGAAAAGCAACTCGACCACGAAACGCTGCGCCAGGGGCTGTACCAGGACCGGCACGCTCAGCGGGCCACGTACCTTGCCCTTCTGCGGGTCGTAGGTGACCTGGAGCGTGGCCTGCGCCTTGGCAGCGAGCTGGGTCGTGGACAACTTCAGGTCCAGGCCGGGCCGCTGGGGATCGAGAATCTCAATCATCAGGGGGCCCGGCAGGTTGTTGGTCAGCGTGACGGTACGCTCGGTGCGCTCCCCGTCCATGGGAATGCTGATCTCCTGCGGCGAGATGCGCAGGGCGCCCATCGTGAGGGTCTCCACGGTCGGCCGGGGGCCGGTCTCGGTGGGCTTCGTCGGCTGCTGTACCCGGTAATCGGCGAAGGTCATCGGCCCGAAGGGGGTGGTAGTAGGCACCTCGATCACCATGAACCACTGGCCGCCGATCTCCTTCCAGGTGCCGAGCGACGGCACCATGATCTCGGCAGCCGCCGTCCGGGGGTTCATGTCCTGAAACGCCATCAGCACCTTGGCGCTCTTGAAATCGTCGGACCAGGCAATGTTCTGCAACTGGTACTTGCGGATCGGGACCTTCTGCATGCCGTAGTAGAGTTCCCGGCTTTCCTCCGCAACCAGGGCCTCGGCCGGCCGGAACTTGCCCTGCTGCCATAGCGTATAGAATTCGTGGATGCGCGCCGTGAGGGCCTCTTCGACGCCGGCCGGGGCCTTCTGAAAGATATTCTGCGCCTGCCCCAGGGACAGGCACGCTGCCAGGGAGCCGATCAGTAGCCAGCTTCGCTGCATACTCTTATTATAAGGCCGCCGCTTACTTGCGGGCGTCCCGGTGGGAGAGCTTGACGTGGTAGCCAGCCTCCGCCAGCTTGCGCTTGATCGAGTCGGCGATCATCACCGAGCGGTGATGGCCGCCGGTGCAGCCGAAACTGATCGTCAGGTAGCTCTTCCCTTCCTGGGCATAATGCGGGATCAGGTAAATCAGCAGGTCGGAAATGCGCTGGATGAACTCGCGCGTCTGCGGGAACGACTGGATGTAGCGGGCGACCTTGGGGTCCCGCCCGGTCAGCTCCTTGAACGCCGGAATGTAATTGGGGTTGGGCAGGAAACGGACGTCGAACACCAGGTCGCTATCCGCGGGGACGCCGTGCCGGTAGCCAAAACTGGTAATGGCCACGAGCATGGCGGCGCGCTTTTCGGCGCCGCTGAAGCGGTCCTGGATGAAGCGGCGCAGCTCGTGGACGTTGAACTTGGAAGTATCGACGGTCAGGTCGGCGAGCCGCTGGATGGGCGCGAGCGCCAGCCGCTCGGCCAGGATGTTTTCGCGAACCGTATCCGAGGTGCCGAGCGGGTGCGGCCGGCGGGTCTCGCTGAAGCGCCGCTGCAGCGACTCGTTCGAAGCTTCCAGGAATAAAAGGGAAATCCGGAGCTGCTTGCGCAGGGCCCGCACCATGCTCGGCAGGCGCTCGAGCGCCAGGCCTTCCCGGATATCCACCACCAGGGCCGCGCGGGAAATCTCGGGCGAGCGCTGGACCAGCTCGGCAAACTTGGGCAGCAGCTCAATGGGGAGGTTATCGACCGCGTAGTAGCCCAGATCCTCGAGAACCTTCAACACCGAGCCCTTGCCGGACCCGCTGAGGCCGGTGATGAGGATCAGAGCCGGCGCGGCGGCCGGCTCGCCCGAGACCTTGGCCACGCGAGACGGCCTCTACCCTTCCACCAGTTCCAGGTTGCCGTCACGCCGGCGGTAAAGCACCGAGACGCGGTTCTTGTCGGCGTCGCGGTAGACCACGCAGTCGCGTCCGTCCTGCTGGATTTCGAGCACGGCCTCCTCGACCGTCAGGGGCTTGGCGGCGGGCTTGCTGCGAAAGACGCGGGGCACGAAACTACGGGCGCGGGCGGCCCGGGCACCGGAGGCCGGCGCTTCGAGGGGAGCCCGCTCCTCGCCCGGCTTCGACCGGCGCCGGCGCTCGCGCCAGCGGTCCCGGTTGCGGACGATCTGCTTCTCGAGCTTCTCGACCGTCTCGAGCAGCACGCCCGCGAGGTCCCCGCCCGCGGACTCGACCACCAGGGTGTGGTGCCGGTAATGCACGGTCACCTCGGCGTGATAGAGGCGGCGTTCGAGCGACAGGATCAAGTGCGCCTCGGGCTCGTGCCGGTCGCCCAGAATCTTGTGGATCTTCTGGAACTTCCCCTCCAGCTTCTTCTGGAGGCTTTCGGGGATTTCGATCTGCCGTGTAGTGTAGTGGATTTTCATGATTTCAGCCCCCTATTAGAGATAGCGGCGGAGATACGCCAGCAGCGGCTTCAGTTCTTCACGCGCCGCTGGTGCGTGGAAGGAATTTTCATATCCTCACGGTACTTGGCGACCGTCCGGCGCGTCACCATGATGCCCTGGGACTGCAACAGCTTGGCAAGGTGGTCGTCGGTGAACGGGTGGGCGCGGTCCTCCTCCTCGATCAGCTTCTTGACCTTGCGCTTCAGGTTCATGAGCGAGGTGGTTTCACCCGCCGGTCCCTGCACGGCCTCGGAGAAAAAGAACCGCAGCTCGAAGACGCCTTGGGGCGTGTGCGAGTATTTGTTGGCCACCGCCCGCGAGACGGTGGAGGGGTGCACGCCGATCTCCTCGGCCACTTCCTTGATCATCATCGGCCGCAGGTGATCGAGACCGTGGTCGAAGAACCCCGTCTGGCGCCCGAGGATGGCCTGGCAGACCTTCAGAATGGTCTGCTTGCGCTGCTCGATATTGCGCATGAGCTGCAAAGCCGAGCTGTAACGTTCCTTGACGTAGTTGCGGACCTCGCGGCTCGAGCCGTCGCGCTCGAGCAGGCTGCGGTACTGGCGGTTCAACCGCAACTGCGGCAGATCGTCGTCGTTCATCACAATCTGGTAGCTGTCGCCCACCTTTACAAAGGCCACGTCGGGTTCGATGACCTTGGCGCTCTCGGAGGAGTAACGCTCGCCCGGCCGGGGATCGAGCCTCTTGATCACCGCGACCGCCGTATCGATGTGCGCGGGCGGCCGGCCCAGCGCCTTCGCCAGACCCTTCCAATCGTGGCTCTGCAGCAACTGGAGGTGCTTCGAGACGATCTCCCAGGCCACGCCTCCCTCGGCCCCCATCGTCCGCAACTGGATCAGCAGGCACTCCCGCAGGTCGCGCGCCGCCACCCCCAGCGGGTCGAACTGCTGCACCACCCTCAATCCCTCCTCGGCCTGCTCGACCGTCACCCCGGCCGTCTCGGCGATTTCTTCGAGGGTGGCCGTCAGGTAGCCCAAGTCATCGAGGTTGCCGATGATGGCGTCGGCCGCCTCCGCGACCGGTTCGGGGGCAGTGGCCAGGCTCAGTTGCCAGTTCAGGTGGTCGCTCAGGCTGGTGGGTTTGGCGAGGAAGGTCTCAAACGACGGCTTCTCGATTACCTCGGCCGCCGGAGACTTGTAGCCCGGCTCCAGGTAGTCGTCGAAGAAGGAGTCGAAGTCGATCTCATCGAAGGGGTCCTTACTGGCCTCGACGGCCGGCTCGGCGGTCTCTGCGACCACGGCCCCTTCCGCGGCGCCCGCTGCTAACGCTGCCGGATCGGCTTCCAGTTCCCGAATCTCCGGGGTCATTTCACCCAGGGCCAGGGAGTCGCCAGACTCCACCGCGTCCAGAGCCTGCCGGAGCTCCTGGTCGGCGGGGTCGGTCTGCCGCTCCACTTCCAGGTCTAATTCTTCGGCAGCGCTGTCTTCGGCTGCTAGGGACTCTTCCTCGGCAGTCTCTTCGAGGACGGGATTCTCAACCAGCTCCTGGTTGATCATGTCCTTCAGTTCCAGCCGGTTCAAGGCCAAAACCGTGACCATCTGAACCAGACCTGGCGTCAGGATCTGCTTCTGCGACAGCTTCAGCGTCAGCTTCGGCTGCACCATCATAGTGCAATTATTATACCAACCTGGGGGCGGTGACAGTCCCCCCATTGTGGGGGGAGCTATCGATTAAGCAGGACCGCTTCCTCACGGTCGCGGCTCGGTGTCGGCAGCGGCCGGGTGTCGGCAGTGGTCGGTGCTAAGCAGTGGCGCTAGCGGAGACCTACCGCAAAGAAAAGGCTTCGCCCAGGTAGACCCGCTTGACCTCCGGGTCGAGGCCCAGTTCCAAGGGAGGTCCGGTGCGGAAGATGCGGCCGTTGTTGATGATATAGGCGCGGTCGGTGACCGACAGGGTCTCGCGGACGTTGTGGTCGGTGATCAGAATGCCGATGCCGGCGTTCTTCAGACCCGAGATGATCCTTTGCAGCTCCAGCACCTGCTTGGGATCGATGCCGGAGAAAGGCTCGTCGAGCAGCAGGAACTGCGGCGAAATCACGAGCGAGCGGGCGATTTCCACGCGGCGCCGCTCCCCACCCGAAAGCAGGTAGGCCTTGCTGTGCCGCACGGTCTCGAGACCGAGCTGCTCGATC
>JBGPDC010000133.1:0-15687 GCA_041482115.1 Terriglobia bacterium
CGAGGATCTGCCGGACGCCCGCGAGGTCGAGCGCGGTCCCCGTTGGGTTATTCGGGTTGGCGATGAGCACGGCCCGCGTCGCGGGAGTAATCGCTGCCAGCAGCTCTTCGAGCGGAAACGCCAGGTCGGCAGGGCGGTACGGAACGTCGGCGACTTCCGCGCCCGCTACCTCGGCGTAGAAGCGGTACATGGCGTAGGAGGGCGCGAGCACCAGGACGCCGTCGTTGTCGTCCACATAAGTATTGATCAGCACCTGGATCGCTTCGTCCGTGCCGTTGGTGAAGAGCAGTTCCCCAGGGGCGACGCCGAAGAAGGCAGCGAGCTTTTCCCGGACCTGGCCGTATTCGGGGTAGACGGCCAACGTCTCGCGCGAGGCACCGCTTTTCAAGGCCCGCAGAACGCGCGGCGAGCAGCCGACGGTGTTTTCGTTGAAGTCCAGGCGCAGCTTGCCCGCCCGGCCGGCGGTGGGCGGCGAATAAGGGGCCATGCGCTGGACGGCGCGGCGGGGCGTCATGAGAGGCGCACCTCGATCGACCGCGCGTGCGCTTCGAGGCCTTCGGCGCGGGCCAGCGTAGTGATGGCGCGGCCCAGGAACTGGAGGCCCCGGCGGTTCAATTCCTGCACGGAGATAACTTTGACGTAGTCGGCAGCGGACAGGCCGCCGCGCAAGGCGGCTGCGCCGCCGGTGGGGAGGACGTGATTAGGACCGGACGCATAGTCGCCAGCCGCTTCGGGGCTCCACGGCCCTACGAAGACGCTGCCCGCATTGGTGACTCTGTCGAGATCCGACGCCTCGGGCACCACGAGGTGCTCGGGCGCGAGGCGGTTCGAGATTTCGAAGGCCTCGTCGAGTGTCCGGGTGACGACGATGGCGCTGTTGTGTGAGATCGACTGGCGCGCGACGGCTCGAGTTGGCAGAGTCGCCAACTGGCGCGCCACTTGGCGGGCCACGCGCTTGGCAAGGCGGGCGGAACTGGTCAGCAGGAGGGCGCTCGCGTCGGGGTCGTGCTCGGCCTGGGCCAGCAGGTCGGCGGCGATCCAGGCGGCGTTGCCGTCGCGGGCGATGATGACGACCTCGGTCGGGCCGGCGATGAAGTCGATGCCGACCTGCCCGGCGAGAAGTTTCTTGGCGGCGGCGACGTAGATATTGCCAGGTCCTACGATGCGGTTCGCGCGCGGGACGGTGTCGGTCCCGAAAGCAAAAGCTGCGATGGCCTGGGCGCCTCCCATCTGGAAAAAGTTCTTCAGCCCGAGCACACCGGCCGTGCCCAGCAACAGCGGGTTCTGCGCGGGAGAGGCGGCCGAGACCGTCTTCACGCCGGCCACTTGCGCGGGGATCACGGTCATCATGAGGGTCGAGGGCAGCGGGTAGCGGCCGCCGGGAATGTAGACGGCGACGGAATCGAGGGGGCGCACGAGCTGTCCCACGGAAAGGCCGGCCCGGACCCGCCGGCGCCAGCCTCGCGGCAACTGTTTGGCGGCAAACTCCCAGATGTTACCCGAGGCCAATTCCACGGCCCGGCGGAAGTCGTCGGGGAGCGCGGCCGCGGCTTGGGCGAGGGTCTTCGGCGCAACCGCCACGGTCCGCGCTTGCAGGCCGTCGAAGCGGCGGGCGTATGCGAGCAGGGCACGGTCGCCACGTTTTCGCACGGCCTCCAGGATGGGCCCGACGACGCGCTCGGCCTGCTCCAGGCGTGCTCCGCGGCGCGCGAGAAGCGCCTCGACTCTTTTTCGGTCGGTGCTGCGAACGATCTTCAACATGCTCACATCACGATCTTGTTCAGCGGATACTCGACGATGCCTTCCGCGCCGGCCGCCTTGAGGCGCGGGATGATTTCGCGCACGGTCGATTCATCGAGCACCGTATTTACAGCCGCCCAGCCTTCCTCGCTCAGCGACGAAATCGTGGGACGCTTGAGCGCCGGCAGCACGGCCAGCACGGCCGCCAGGTGCTCCCGCTGCACATTGAGCATCAAGCCCACCTTGCCGAGCGCGTTCATCGCGCCCTCGAGGAGCATCTTCATGTCGGAGAGTTTCTGGTGTTTCCAGGGGTCCTTCCACGACGCCTGGTTCGCGATGAATTGCGTGTTCGATTCGAGCACGGTCTCGATGATGCGCAGCTTGTTGGCGCGCAGGGACGAGCCGGTTTCGGTGACTTCGACGATCGCGTCGGCCAGCACCGGGGGCTTCACTTCGGTCGCGCCCCAACTGAACTCTACCTTGGCCTTGACGCCGTGGGCCGCGAGGTAGCGCTCGGTGGTCCGGACCAGCTCGGTGGCGATGATCTTGCCTGCGAGGTCCCGCACGGAGTTCATCGCGGAGTCTTCCGGCACGGCGAGCACCCAGCGTACTTTGCCGAAACTCTGTTTCGCGTAGACCAGGTCGGCCACGGCGACGACCGAAGCTTCATTTTCCTCGACCCAATCCCGCCCAGTGAGGCCGGCGTCGAGGATGCCGTCTTCGACGTAGCGCGCCATCTCTTGCGCGCGGATCAGCATGCACTCGATCTCGGGGTCGTCGATGGCGGGGAAATAAGACCGGCTGCTGGTGGTGATGTTGTAGCCGGCGCGGCGGAACAGGTCGAGCGTGGCGGTTTCGAGGCTGCCCTTGGGGATGCCGAGCTTCAGCTTCATGCGCCGCCTCCGTAGACCGCCGCCGGATCGAACGCCCGCGCTTCCTTCTCGCGCCACTGGCCGTTTGCGAGGCTCCGGTAGAAACAGCTCTGGTACCCGTTGTGGCAGACGCCGGGACCGAGCGCGTCGGCGCGAATCAGGACGGCGTCCTGGTCGCAGTCGGTCGAGATTTCGCGGACCACGAGGGTGTGGCCGGAGGTCTCGCCCTTGGTCCACAGCTTGTGGCGGGTGCGGCTGAAGAAGGTGACGTGGCCGGTCGCCACGGTCTTCTCAAAAGCCTCGCGATTCATGTAGCCGACCATGAGGACGCGGCCGCTTGCGGCGTCCTGCACCACGGCCGAGACGAGGCCGTCGAGTTTTGAGTAATCCAGTTCCATAAGTCGACAAAAAAGCCCGCGGGAGGCGACTCCGGCGGGCCTGGGTCTTTCCAATCTGTAGCTGGAAATTACCGCTTCCGCCGGACCACACCGGTGCTGGGATAGTGGTGGTGATGCCGGACGGTGAGCGTCTGCCGCATGAAACATTCAGTATAGACGGGGATGGAGGCGGAGGTCAAATGGGTGGGGCGAGTAAGTTTGCCGGATTCTCATCTGAGCTAAAATGGAGGGCCAGGGGGCCCCGTATGAGCAAAGTGGAGAGCATCGAAAGCCGGATCCAGGAGCTTTCCCCCGAAGAGCTGGCAGAACTGCGGGACTGGTTCGCAAAGTTTGACGCCGAGGCCTGGGACCGTCAGTTGGAGGCCGACGTCAAGGTGGGGAAACTCGACGCGATGGCAGAACGCGCCCTGCGGGATCACCTGGACGGACGGTCTACGAAACTTTGAATCACTACGCGGCGCCTGATTTCTGGGCCTGCCTGGAAGTCCTTCCTCCCCCTGTCAGGGAGTCCGCCAACAGCGCGTTCGCTCTGCTAAAAGCGAACTCCCGGCATCCTTCGCTCCACTTCAAGAAGGTTGGTGAGTTTTGGTCCGCGCGGGTCGGCCTGCACCACCGTGCGGTCGGCAGGCCGCTGCCAGACGGTGTGCTGTGGTTCTGGATCGGCACCCACGCCGAGTATGACAAGATGGTCCACGAACTAACCTTGCACACTGGGTCACCTCCCGGCTACAGCAGCCGGAAGTGGACCGTGACCATCGCGCCGACGGTGACCGGTTTGCCGTTCTTGAGCGCCGGCTTGAAGCGCCACTGGCGGACGGCTTCGATGGCCTTCTCATCGAGTCCCAGGCCCAGGCCGCGCCGGACCTCGATCCGGTGGGCGACGCCGTCGGCCTCGATTTCCACGTAGAGCTCGACGGTGCCCTGATGCTTGGCTTTGCGGGCCTCTTCGGAATACTCGGGGTCCACGCGGTGGATCAACTGCGGGGCTGAGATGCCGCCGCCCACCCGGAAAATCCCGCCACCCATGTTGCCGCCGGAGCCTGGTCCCACGCCCGGGCCGTGGCCGGAGCCGACACCGCCGTTCGACCCGGCGCCGATGCCGGCGCCCGAGCCGGGACCGTTCGAAGGGGGGCCGAGCCGCGCGAGCGGGTCCCCGAACTGCACCGTGTTGAGCTGGGGCGGCTGGAGGTCCGGGGGCACGATGACCGTCGGATCCATGGCGAGCTGGGGGTCCTCATTGATGATCCGCGCGGTTGGGGGCGTGAACTGCTCCATAGAGAACTTCGGGAGCTTGCCCCTGCTGGCCGGCAGCGGGCTCCGGTCGCCACCGCCTCCACCACCGCTCGCCGGCTTCGGGGCCGGGGCGGAGGGTACATACGGTGAAAGATCGACCGGGAGAATGAGGGTCGCGGTCTGCCGGGCCAGGTTTTGCACCGCGGGATGGCCGAAGACCGCGATCAGAAAGCCCACCATCGCAGCGTGTGTTAGAAGCGACGATACGGCCGCCTGGCGCGTGTAGGCGGGGATGGGTTTCGAGGTGATGAAGAGAGCCGGGCTTTGCCACAGGCGGAAGGCTGTGAGTGCCCCGACCGGGTCAGGCAGCGCGGCCGGGGACTCGAGGGTGGTGAGCAGGTGCTGCACGCGAGAGGCCCGGGCGTGGAGCAGTTGCAGGCGGCCGCGGCAAGGGGCGCAGCCGGCCAGGTGGGTTTCGAGCGGCGAGACTTGTGCGGGCTCGATTTCGCCGTCCAGTTTGGCGCGTAAGATTCCATCGGTGATGCACATAGTGCCTCCTACCTCGGCGGTCCGTATTGCTTTTCGAACTCGGCCTCGGCGCGGGCCAGCAGCGTGCCGATCGAAGTGGCCTTGACCCCGAGAGCTTCTGCCAGCTCCTTGTAAGAGAGGCCGCTCGAGCGCAGGAGCAGGAGCTCGGCCTGCGCGGGCTTGAGCCGGGAGAGGGCCCCGCGCACCTCGCGGCAGGTCTCGGCGCGAAGCACGCCGTCAAGAGGACTCGGCGAGCGGGAGCCCGCCGCGAGCTCGGGTCCGGCCGCCTCCTCATACTGCCGGCGCCGCCGCGCCGAGCGGAGCCGGTCGAGTCCCAGGCGGGTGGCGGTGCGGTAGAGCCAGCCGCCGAAGTTGTGGTCCTGGCCGGGGCTTAGCGGTTGCTGGTAGAGCTTGGAGAAAACGTCCATCGCGGCCTCTTCGGCTTCCGCCCGGTCGCCCAGCACCCGCTCGAGAACGGCGACGATCCGGGGGTAGTGCTCGCAGAAGATCGTCTCGAAGGGGGCGTGGTCCCGGGACTGGTCTCGTACCCGGGCAGGATTCCTTAGGACGTCTTCCATCGCGGCGCCACTATTGAAACGGTTGCCGAAGCCGAAATGTGACAGCGATGTGAGGCGCGAGGTGCTACACTTTTCCCTCCGTGCAGGACGCCGCTTCAGCAGCCTCCGCGCCGCCCTCCGCCGCCGCTGTTCTCCTTAATACCTTCCTCTCCCCTGGCGCGGCCATGGAGGCCCTGCTCGGCCGGCCCCGGATTCTACCCGCGCTGCTGGCTCTGATCGTCGCGGGACTGGTCCCGGTGGGCATTGCGTATCAGCGGGGGATTCTCGAGCTGCGGGTGCGGCAGCGGCTCGCCTCGGACGAGCGGGCGGAGCAGCTTTCGGAGGAGCAGCGCCAGGAGATGCTGGAGCAGTCGGAGCGCTTCGGACCTTACCTGGTGGCGGCGGGGGCGGTGGGGGGGCCCATCGCCGGACTGCTGGCCGCGAGCGGCATCTTCTACGGGCTGCTGCTGGTGTGGTCGAAGGCTCACCCGAGTTTCCGGGCCGTTTGCGCCGTGGTGGCGCATGGCTGGCTGCCGCTCGCGCTCTACAGCCTGCTCAGCGTGCCGATTTTGCTGGTCAAGGAGCCGCGCGAGGTGGACCTGGACAACGTCATCACGCTCGCGAATCCGGCGTTCCTGTTCTCGGCGACCGAGCAACCGAAGCTCTACCGGGTCGCCGGGAGCCTGGACCTGTTCTCCTTCTGGATCATCGGGCTGCTGGCGCTGGGGCTCGGGCGGCTGGCGGGCCGGCCGGCCTGGCGGGTCCTGCCGGTGGTGGTGGCGCCGTGGGTCCTTTACATCGTGGTCTTCAAGGCGCTGCTGGCATGATCCGCTTCGAGGTGATCCGGGAGTGTCCCGACACGCGCGCCCGCGCCGGGCTGCTCCACACGCCCCATGGGGTCATCGAAACGCCGGTGTTCATGCCGGTGGGGACGCTTGGTTCGGTCAAGGGCCTCACCCAGCAGATGCTCGAGCAGGAACTGAACGCGGGGATCCTGCTGGCCAACACCTATCACCTGTTCTTGCGGCCCGGGCCGGAACTGGTCGCGCGGCACGGCGGCCTGCACGGGTTCATGGGCTGGCCGCGCGCCATTCTCACCGATTCGGGGGGCTTTCAAGTCTTCAGCCTCAGCACCCTGCGCCGCATTACGGATGACGGTGTGATCTTTCGCTCCCACCTGGATGGGGACGAGCACCGCTTTACACCCGAGTCGGTCATGGACATCCAGGCCAGCCTGGGGAGCGACATCCGGATGGTGCTCGACGAGTGTACCGAGTACCCGGCGACCCATGAGCACGCCCGGCGGTCGATGGAGCGCACCCTGCGGTGGGCCGAACGTGGTTTAACGTACGCCGCTTCCCGCGAACCGGCCGGGGCGGTATTTCCTATTGTCCAAGGGTCGATGTTTCCGGACCTGCGGCGGGAGTGTGCCGGGCGGCTGGTGGAACTGGAGGCTCCGGGGTACGCCCTGGGCGGGCTGTCGGTCGGGGAGCCGCGCTCGGTGAGCCTGGAAATGGTTGAAGCGACAGAGGATCTGCTGCCCCGGGACCGGCCGAGGTATTGCATGGGGGTGGGGACGCTAGAGGAACTGGGGGAATATGTAGCTCGCGGGGTGGACATGATGGATTGCGTCCTGCCCACGCGGAACGCGCGTAATGGCTACCTGTTTACCAGCCAGGGCCGCCTCATTATTAAGCACCAGACGTACCGGGACGATCCGCGGCCTATCGACGCCCGCTGCGCCTGCCCGGCCTGCGCCCGCTACTCCCGGGCGTATCTGCGGCACCTGTTCATGAGCGGGGAGATCCTATTCTCAGTTTTGGCCACTTGTCACAACTTGTGGACCTATCTTGACAGGATGCGGCGGATCAGGCAGTCTATTATCTCTGGCAGCCTGCCAATTCTCCTGAAGTCCTTGAAGTCCCAGGGAGCGGACGACGTGGAGCAGTAGTGGTCACGTCGCCTCTTTCCCGATTTGTCGGCTGGGGAGGAGGGGAAGTGCGGTGTGGGGCCGGGTGAGGGGTAAACGAGAGAGATGCCGCCAGCTATATGGATTTTGCAGCAGCCGGGCGCGCCCGGCCTGGCGCAGTTCCTGCCCTTCATCTTCATTTTTGTCATCTTCTATTTCCTGCTGTTCATGCCCATGCAGCGGCGGCAGAAGAAGCAGAAGCAGTTGCTGGCGAGCCTGAAGAACGGCGATCAAGTGGTGACTTCGGGCGGCGTGGTGGGCACCATCGTGGGCCTGAATGAAGACAACACGATCGTGCTGCGGGTCAAGCCCAGTGACGTTAAGCTGACCCTGATCCGCAGCGCCGTTTCGAGCGTGGTGGGCGCGGAAGAGGAGAAGAAGTAACGTGCTGACGCGTAGCCTCTGGTATAAGACCCTGTTTATCGCGCTGGTGATCGTAGGCTGCGTCTACGGCATCACGGGCCTGCCGCGCTCCAAGGCGGAACTGCTCAACAACATGCAGAGCCGGATCAAGCTCGGCCTGGACCTGCGGGGTGGCTCCCACCTGGTGCTGCAGGTGCAGGTGCAGGACGCCATCCGGGCGCAGGCCGACCAGGCGATTGAGCTCATGCGCACCGAGCTCGCGCGCCAGAATATTCCCTACTCGGCGATCGACCGCAACGATCCTCAGAAGCTCGAAGAAGCCGATAGCATCCAGATCAACGTGAAGGGCATTCCGACCGATCGGGCCAGCGATTTCCGGGGGCTGATCGACAGCCGCCTGAATGAGTGGGTTTATGCGGCGACCGATGCTACCTCCTGGCGGCTGAACATGCGGCCGGAAGCCCTGGTCCGCATCAAGAGCGATACGGTCACGCAGTCCATTCAGACGATTGAAAACCGCGTCAACGGGCTGGGCCTGACGGAGCCGACCATCCAGCAGCACGGCCGGGCCGACGCGGAGTACGAGATTCTGGTGCAACTGCCGGGCGTGGACGACCCCGCCAGGGTCCGGGAGGTGCTGCAAACCACGGCGCTGCTCGAGATCCGGGAAGTGCGCGACGGTCCGTACGGGTCGGTCGAGGAGGCGCTGGGGGGGCACGGCGGCGTGCTGCCGGAAAACAGTGAGATTCTTCCCATGGTGGAGCGGACGCCGGGTCAGACGCCGGCGCAGCGCTGGTACATCGTGGCGCGGACGCCGGTGGTGACCGGGCGGGACCTGCGCAACGCCCGGGAAGCGCGCAGCTCGACTGGAAACAGTTGGGAGACGGAGTTCTCGCTTTCCGTGCAGGCGGGCCAGAAGTTTGGCCGCTTTACGGAGGCCAACATTAACAACAAGTTGGCCGTGGTGCTGGATCGCCGCATCCGCAGCGTGGCCACGATCCAGAGCCGCATCGAAGACCAGGGGCGCATAACGAACATCGGCGGCCAGCAGGAGGCGAGCGACCTGGCACTGGTGCTGCGGGCGGGCTCCCTGCCGGCTTCGGTCGTGCCCCTCGAGGAGCGGACCGTGGGTCCCTCGCTCGGCGCCGACTCGATCCGCCAGGGGATTATCAGCGGCCTGGCCGGCCTGGCCGCGGTCGTGATTTTCATGCTGGTCTATTACAAGGCCGCCGGCATCAATGCGGTGCTGGCCCTGGTGCTCAACGTGGTCGTCCTGATGGCTTTTCTGGCCTACTTTGGCGCCACCTTGACCTTGCCCGGGATTGCCGGGGTGATCCTGACCATCGGTATGGCGGTGGACAGCAACGTGCTGATTTTCGAGCGCATCCGGGAAGAGTTGCGCGGCGGCAAGTCGGTGGTGGCAGCCGTGGAAGCCGGCTTCAGCAAGGCGTTTCTTACTATCATTGACACCCACGTGACGACGGTGGTGTCCTGCGCCTTCCTGTTTCTGTTCGGAACCGGACCGGTGCGAGGTTTCGCCGTGACCTTGTCCATCGGTTTGATAGCCAACTTGTTTACGGCCGTGTTCGTCAGCCGGGTGATCTTCGACTGGGAGCTCTCCAGGCGGCAGCAAGTCACGGAGTTAAGCATTTGATACGGCCCGGGAACTTTTCTCAGCCGGGTGGTGTCTACGGAGGCAGGACCGGCCTGTAGCGAAGCGGAATGCACATTTTCAAAGACACGAACTTCGACTTTCTGGGGAAGAAAGTCTTCTTCATCGGCCTCTCGCTGGTCCTGTCGGTGGCCGGTATTATCAGCCTGCTGGTGAAGGGCGGGCCGCGCTACGGTATCGACTTCCGCGGCGGTACCCTGATGCAGGTCAAGTTCCAGACCACGCCGCCGCTCGACAAGTTGCGGGCGGCGTTGCAGGCTCAAGGGCTTACTGGCACCACGTTACAACCCTATGACGCCCCGGAGACCAACCAGGTACTGATCGGGCTGGAACTGGCCGACGAGCGCCAGTTGCAGCAGGGCCGGCAAAACATCGAGCGCGCCCTCCAGGCCGCCCTGGGCGGCGGGGGGGGCGGCAAGCTGGATTTGAACAGCACCAGCGCCTCGCTGCTGGCCGAGCGGCTGCGGTCCTCCGGCCAGGTGGGCCAGATGAACCCCGCCGACATTGACAAGGCGGCCCAGCAGATCGCAGACTTTCGTAATTCTCCGCCCCGGTCGGGGCTGCTGAAAAATTTTGACGAACTGGGTTCCCTTCCCGGCTTGAACCCTGGTATTATAACGGCGCTCAAAAACGAAACGTACTTGGGTCCGTTCACGATCCGGAGCGCCGAGATTGTCGGTCCTAAGGTCGGGCGGGACCTGCAGAAGCAGGCGATACTGGCAACGCTCTACGCCCTGGGAGGGATGCTGGTTTACATCGCGTTTCGGTTTGAGTGGATTTACGGGGTGGCGGCTGTGGTGGCCGTGTTTCACGATGTGATCATCACGGTCGGCTTCTTCTCCCTGTTCAACAAGGAGATTTCGCTGACCGTCATCGCGGCTCTGTTGACGCTGGTGGGCTATTCGATGAACGATACCATCGTGATTTTCGACCGCATCCGCGAGAACCTGAAGCTGATGCGGCGGACCGAGCTCGAGCCGCTGATCAACGCCAGCGTGAACCAGACGCTGAGCCGGACGGTGCTGACTTCGGGCCTGACGTTTCTGACGGTGCTGTCGTTGTTTTTGTTTGGCGGGGAAGTGCTCAACGGTTTTTCTTTCGCGATGGTCGTGGGGATTATCATCGGCACCTACTCCTCGATATTTGTGGCGAGCCCGATCCTGATCTGGTGGAAGGGCGTGGCCGAGAAGCGCAGCGCGGCCCGCGGGCCGGTGCTGGTCGACCGGGCCTCCGGGCGCCGGAAAGTGGCGGGAAGGTGACGCCTTACGGAAGGGGGAGCGTCGTATATGTTTGAACAAAGCCTGTTGGACCTGCAAGCGGGGACCAAGACGAAGACGAAGTACACGGTGTTCGTGTCGTTCGGGCTGCAGTGCCTGATCATCACGATCATGGTTTTGGTTCCGCTGATTTACACCAATACGCTGCCGGCGACGCAGTTGATGTCGTTTCTGGTAGCGCCCCCGCCGCCGCCGCCGCCGCCCCCCCCGCCGCAAGTGATCAAGGTGGTGCCGCGGGTGATTCCGAAGGAGTTCGACGCCGGCAAGCTGATGCAGCCGCGGGCGATTCCGAAGAACGTGGCGATCATCAAGGAAGACGACCTGCCGCCCGCCAATATCGCCGGAGTGGTGGGTGGCGTGGCGGGCGGCGTGCCGGGCGGCTCGTTTGGCGGTGTGATCGGCGGCATTATCGCGGCCGCGCCGTCGGCGCCTCCGCCGCCTCCGCCGCCGAAAGTCGAGGCTCCGAAGGCGGCCCCGCAGCGCATTCGAGTCGGCGGCAACGTGCAGCGGGCCAACCAGATCTTCGCGCCCCCGCCCGTCTATCCGCCGCTCGCCAAGCAGGCGCGCATTCAAGGGGTGGTGCGGTTGAACGCTATCATTAACAAAGAAGGTCTCATCGAGCAGTTGTCCGCCGTCAGCGGCCACCCGCTGTTGATCCCGTCGGCTCTCGAAGCAGTGAAGAAGTGGCGCTATAAGCCGACTTTGCTCAACGGCGAGCCGGTCGAAGTAGTCACTCAGATCGACGTCAACTTCACGTTGACGAACTAAGGGAGGGGAAGGCCTGTAGAGGACCTGCCCAGGCAGTAAACCGGGTCCGGCTTGGTGCCGCCAGGACGGCCGGTACTTCACAGTCTCGTAGGAGGGTTTGATTTCATGTTTCTGCAAGCTTCAGCATGGGCGCTCCTGTTGCAGGAGGCGCCGCAACTCGGGTGGGACCCCATTTCCATGTGGGGCCAGATGCTATGGCCGGCGCGCATCGTGGTCATCATTATGTTCATGATGTCGGCGTGGTCCATTGGCGTGATGATTGACCGCTGGCTGGCCTTCTCGGCGGCCCGCAAACAGTCGCGTGCGTTCGCTCCGGCCGTGGCCGGCGCGCTGCGCGAGGGCAAGCTGGACGAGGCCATCAAGATCGCTGAGCGGCACAAGAAGAGCCACCTGGCGAAGGTCGTCGTGGCCGGCCTCCAGGAGTTCCAGGCTCACGAGCAGAGCACGGAGATCTCCGGCGAGAACATTGAAGCTTCGCGGCGGGCCCTCGAGCGCGCCGAGGCGATCGTCAGCGCCGAGCTGCGCCGCGGCCTGAGCGGTCTCGCCACCATCGGCTCCACGGCTCCGTTCGTCGGACTGTTCGGAACCGTGATCGGCATCATCAACGCCTTCCGCGGTATCGCCAGCGAGAAGTCGGCCGGTTTGGGCGCCGTCTCCGCCGGTATTTCGGAAGCGCTGGTATCGACCGCCATCGGTCTGTTCGTCGCTATCCCGGCCGTGTGGATGTTCAACGCGTTCACGAATAAGGTCGAGTCGTTCCAGGTCGAAATGGGCAACTCCAGCTCCGAGCTGATCGACTACTTCATCAAGCGCTCGCAGACGAGGGCCGGCCGCAAGTAGCAAGACGATTCTTTCAAGGGGGGTGGCGGACCTGGCGCCGTCACCCCAAGGAGCTTTGCTTATGGCGATGGGAACTAGTGGCGGTCATGGAGTAGTGAACGACATTAACGTGACGCCCATGGTGGACGTCATGCTCGTGTTACTCATCATTTTTATCGTCGTCACGCCCATGCTCACCAAGGGCGTGAGCGTGGACCGGGTGAAGGCCAAGAACCCCACGGCCATGGCCCCGGCCGACAAGGACGACGCCGTAGTGGTGGCCATCACGCGCGACGGTAAAGTCTATTTGGGCAAGGAACAGATGAAATCGGAGGAACTCGGCCCCAAGATTCGCGATATGATCGCCAACCGGCTGGACCGGACGGTGTACGTCAACAGCGACTCGCGAGCCAAGTATGGCGTGGTGGTCGAGGCGGTGGATAATATCCGGACGGCGGGCGTCGATCAGATCGGACTCCTCACCGAGAGGTTCGAAGAGAAAGGCGCGGCCGCCGCGGCTCAGTAGCGGCGGGCCGGTGGACAATCGCGCGGGTCCGCTACGGTCCGCGCCGGGGGCAAGGAGAGAATTCTTATGTCAATGGCAGTGGGAAATAAGGCCATCATGGTCAATATGAACATGACGCCGCTGATCGACGTGCTGTTGGTGCTGCTGATCATTTTCATGATTGTGGCCCCCGCCAAGCCGAAAGGCCTGGAGGCGCTGGTGCCGCAGCCCAACCCCAACAAGGAGCAGAAAGTACAGGACAACGCTCGCACCGTGGTGATCTCGGTGAATCCGGGGGGCCAAATCTTGATCAACCAGGACGTCGTCCTCAAAGGGGCCCTGGGCGATCGCCTGACGGACATCTTTAAGACTCGTAACGAGCGCGTGCTCTTCGTCAAGGGCGATTCGCAGCTCAATTTCGGCGACGTGGCGGATGTCATCGACATTGCCAAAGGAGCCGGCATAGACAAGGTCGGCCTGATCACCGCGAAGATTGAAGCTGGCCAATAGGGGCAGCGCCCAGGCGCCACAGGATGACTTTCAGGGAGTGGGACATGAATCGCGTTAAATCGATGTTGGTCGCCGCCGTGGCGGCGGTGGTGATGGCGGCTTCCGGCTGTGGCAGCATGATCCAGCAGTTGCGGGCGCGCGATCACCTGAACAAGGGAGTGAATGCCTTTAAGGCCGCGGCCTACGCACAGGCGGTAGAACACTTCAAGCAGGCGATTGAGCTCGACCCGAGTTTCCTCAACGCCCGGCTGTATCTGGCCACCGCCTACATGAGCCAGTTTGTGCCCGGCGCCGAATCCGAGGAGAACAAGCGCAACGCCGAGGCGGCCGAGAAAGGGTTCCAGGATGTTCTGCAGCGCGACCCCAACAACCTGCTGGCCCTTGAGAGTCTGGGCTCGCTCGCCTTCAACCAGAAGAAGCTCGATGAGGCCAAGCAGTGGTACGAGAAGCTCATCAAGCTGGACGGCACCCGCAAGACCGCCTACTACACGATTGGCGTGATCGACTGGACCAAGGCCTGGGCCCCCCAGATGGAAGTCGCGGCGAAGCTCGGCATGAGGCCCGACGACCTCGGCCCGATCAAGGACAAGAAGGCGCGCGACGAGTTGAAGTCGAAGAACGATCCGGTGGTGGACGAGGGCATCCAGATGCTGACGAAGGCCCTCGAGATCGATCCGGCGTACGACGACGCGATGGCCTATCTGAACTTGATGTACCGCCAAAAGGCCTATATCGCCGAGACGTCGGAAGATAACAGGAAGCTTAGCGCCCAGGCCGACCAGTGGATGCAAAAAGCGCTGGAGACCCGTAAGAAGAAGGCCGAGGTCAGCTTAACGGCGCCTGGCCAGAAGACCAGCTAGGGACGGCCGCCGCCCGCGGGATCGCAGCATCCCGTGGCGATATAATGGAATCCTGAGGGGTCGGGCGGCAAGAACCCGGCTTCTCAGGATTTTTCTTTGTTTACATGCCTCCCGAGCCCGCCATAGCCGGTTCGCCAGCGGCCGCTGCGGCGGCGCCTCCGGATCCCACTCTCCCGCTGTTTCTGGAGCTCGAAAAGGAGGTCCGCCAGGACCGGCCTAAAGAGGACTTGACCCTGCTGCGGCGGGCGTACGACTTCGCCGCGTTGCGGCACGGCGGCCAGAAGCGCCGGTCGGGCGAGCCTTTTCTGATCCATCCCCTCTCGGTGTCCCGCATCCTGGCCGACATGCGCATGGACCTGGTCTGCATCGCCACGGGCCTGCTGCACGACGTGGTGGAGGACACCGCGGCCACGGTAGCCGAGGTGGAGAAGGGCTTCGGCAAAGAGGTCGCCCACTGTGTGGACGGCGTCACGAAGCTGAGCAAGCTCGATTTCTACGCTCCGGAAGCGCGCCAGGCCGAGAGCTTCCGCAAGATGCTGCTGGCGATGGTCACCGACATCCGGGTGATGCTGGTGAAGCTGGCCGACCGGCTGCACAACATGCGGACGCTGCAGCATCTGCCGCCCGAGAAGCGGGAGCGGATCGCGCGGGAGACGCTCGAGATCTATGCGCCGATCGCGCTGCGCCTCGGCATGGGCAAGGTGCGCGGCGAGCTGGAGGACCTGGCGTTCGCCCATCTGGAGCCTGCGGCCTACGACGAGCTGCGCGCGCAGATGGAGTCGAAGCGCCACGCGAACGAGGAGTTCCTGGCCGAGATCACCCGCGAGGTCGGCGCGAAGCTGCGAGAGACCGAGGTCCCCGCCCGCATCGAGGCCCGCATCAAGCGCTCCTACTCCGTCCACCAGAAGCTCAAGCGGCAACACTGCACGCTCGACGAGGTCTATGACCTGCTCGCCCTGCGGGTGATCACGGACTCGGTGAAGAACTGCTACGCCGCGCTGGGCGTGATCCACAATCACTGGCGGCCGGTGCCGGGACGCATCAAGGACTTTATCGCCATGCCCCGGCCGAACCTCTACCAGTCCTTGCACACCTCGGTCATCGGACCGCAGGGCCAGCCCTTCGAGGTGCAGATTCGCACCGAAGAGATGCACCGGCTGGCCGAGGAAGGCATCGCCGCCCACTGGAAATACAAAGAGGGGCACAAGGGCCCCATGATGGACGAGGACCGCATGGCGTGGCTGCGGCAATTGGTCGAGTGGCAGCGCGACATGGCGGATTCGAGCGACTTCCTTTCGACCCTGAAGATCGACCTTTACCCGGAGGAAGTCTACACGTTTACGCCGCAGGGCAAGGTCATCATTCTGCCGCGCGACGCCTCGCCGGTCGATTTCGCCTTCGCCATCCACACGGAAGTGGGCAACACCTGCACGGGCGCCAAAGTGAACGGGCGCCTCGTGCCGCTGAAATACAAGCTGCGCAACGGCGACATCATCGAGATCCTCACGCAGGCGGGGCATGTGCCCAGCCGCGACTGGCTGGCCCTGGTGAAGACTTCCCGGGCGCGCCAGAAGATCAAACACTGGATCAACATCAACCAGCGCGAGAAGGCGATC
>JBGPDC010000134.1:0-15627 GCA_041482115.1 Terriglobia bacterium
ATCGCTGAGCCGCGCCATGTGAACTACGATGTTGATGGCGGAGGCGAGCTGCTGGCGAATCACTTTGTCCGGCACATGCTGGCTGGCCATCATGACCATGGTCTCGAGGCGCGAGAACGCGTCGCGCGCGGCGTTGGCGTGGACCGTGGTCATCGAGCCGTCGTGGCCGGTATTCATGGCCTGCAGCATGTCGAGCGCCTCGGGACCGCGGGATTCCCCGACCACAATCCGGTCCGGCCGCATACGCAGCGCGTTGATCACCAGCTCGCGCTGCGTGATCGCCCCGGCGCCCTCGATATTCGGCGGCCGGGTCTCGAGCCGCACCACGTGCCACTGCTGGAGCTGCAGCTCCGCGACGTCCTCGATCGTGATGACGCGCTCGTCCTCCGGAATGTATTTCGAGAGCACGTTGAGCAGTGTGGTCTTGCCGCTGCCGGCGCCGCCTGCGATCACGATGCTCAACCGCGCCTCGACGCAGGCCGCGAGCAGCTTCAGCATGCCCGGCGTCAGGGACTCGCGCTTGATCAGGTCCTCGGCCGACAGCAGCTTGACGCCGAAGCGGCGGATCGACAGCACCGGCCCGATCAGCGACAGCGGCGGGATGATGGCGTTGACGCGCGAGCCATCTTTGAGGCGCGCGTCCACCACCGGCGACGACTCGTCCAGCCGCCGCCCCACCGCCGAGACGATCTTCTCGATCACCTGCCGCACGTGCTGCTGGTTGCGGAAGCGGACGTTGGTCTCGATGAGACGCCCCTCGCGCTCGATGTAAACCGCGTCATAGCCGTTGACCAGAATGTCGCTGATGGTGGGGTCCTTCAGCAGGGGCTCGAGCGGCCCCAAACCGAACACCTCGTCGAGGACCTCCTCGCTCATCCGCTCGCGCTCCGCGAGCGTCATCGGGATGCCCTCGTCGACGACCAGCCGTTCGACGGTCAGGCCGATCACGCCCCGCACCCGCTCCTTGTTGATCGCCTTTAGCGTGTCGGCGTCGAGCGCGTTCAGCAGCTTCTGGTGGACGAGGTTCTTGATGTCCAGCCAGGATTCGGCTGCGGACCGCGGGCGGGCGAGGGGTCGGCTAGACATACCTCTTCAATGCGAAGCGACCCGGCTTGCTCGTCACCTCGGGCGCCGCCGCCATGCCGAGGGACTTGGCCGTGAAGGCTCGCAAGGCCGTCTCCACTTCACTGCCCGCCGAACCGGGCTCGGCCACCACGGGCCGCCCTTTGTTGATGGCCGCCAGCACCGTGGCGTAGCCCTCGGGGATCATTTGGTAGACCGGCTGGTTCAGCGTCTCCTGGATCTGCTCGCGCGCCGCCAGGTTCGAGTTCGAGCGCTTCACATAGCGATTGACGACCAGCTTGATCTGGTCCTGCGTCATACCCAGCCGCATCAGGAACGAGATGTAGTGCTGCGCGTTGCGAATCGTCGCCAGCTCCTGATTGACCACCAGGAAGATGGAGGCCGAGATCGGCATGGCCGCCATCACCAACTCGTCGTTCGCGGCCGCGCCGCCGTCGATCACGATCACGTCGTACTTTTCCACGAGGAACGTGGCGAAGTCCTTAAACTGGTGCCCGCTGAAAAAGTCGCGGTGCTCCAAACTGTCCGGCGGACCCACCAGGTAGAGACCGGTCGAGTCGCGCGTCACGAAGCCTTCGAAGAGGGCCTGGTCGAGGCGGCTCAGATTCTGGGACACCTCCCACAGCGTGTACTGGGGGTGAGCGCCGAAGTGCAGGGCCGCGTCACCGGCACATCTGTTGAGGTCCAGCAGCACGGTCTGCCGTCCGCTCTGCGCGGCCGAGGCGGCGAAGTTTGCGGCGAGCGTAGTGGTCCCCACACCGCCTTTGGCGCCCAGGAACGTGAAGATCCGTCCTAGTTGCGCGCCGGCCGTAGTAGAACGCCGCGAAGCCCGCTCCAGCCGCTCCATGGCGTCCCGCAGCTCGGTGCGCTTCAGCGGCTGCACGAGAAACTCCTGGGCGCCGGCGCGCATCGCGCCCACCGTGATCTCCGGGTCGGCCTGGTGGTGCGACGCAACGATGTAGAGGCCCGGGGCCGCCTGCTTGACGCGCTCCAGGGCCTTGAGCGCCTCGGCCGCGTCGGACGCCAGGTCGATCACGAGCGCCGCGGTCGGATGCCGCTCGAGCTCGTGCAGCACACGGATGTACAGGTTCAGAGCGATCTCCGGGAACTCCGCCACCACCGCCGCTTCCGGAATGTTCAGCAAGTGCTCGTGCACCGTCTCACGAAAGTGCGCATCGGGACTGGCGACGATCAGCGATATCGGCATCGGCTTCGGCTCAGGGCTGGCAGGTTTGCTCCTCCGGGTTGCACCCCGCCCCTTCCATGCTCGCGACGGTGCGGAAATCCGGCAGCGGCACCGGCGGCAGGCCCAGCACGTCGAGCAGCCGGCGGAACTCGTAATTGCCCACCGTCACCCGCACCGTCTCCGGCACGCACTCCGGCGAGCATTCCGTTCCCGTGCAAGTGAAGGGCAGCAGGTCCCCGCTCCCCGGATCGACGCTGAAGTAGGACACGTTGATATCCACCTCGCCGCTCGCGAACCGGTTCCGGTCGACCACCAGCGGCACATTGCTCTGCATCCACTGCTTCACGTTCCCGCCGTCCTGCTGGAAGCAGTGCGTCGCGGCGTATTTCGCCCCCGCCCGGGTCCACTCCGCCGCGCTGTGCCACACCCACAGCAGCTCGCACGCGTAGATCACCATGAAGCTCAAAGGCAGCAGCACCAATCCGTAGATCAGCGCGAACTCCACCGTAGCCTGTCCCCGTTTCTTCACTGCCCTCCGAACGGCACCCGCACATGCGGCCGCAGCAGGATTGTCTGCATGACCCGGAACGGGATCTGCGGCTCGTACGGATATCCTCCGTCGATCGTGACCAGGAGGTAATCCGGCGCGCGCGTCCCGGTGGCCGTCCCGCAGCCGCCTCCCCCGCCGCAAGGGCAATCGGTGACCGTGCCGTCTTCCGTGTTGAACCGCTCCGGCGTGATCACGATGCGGTCGGCGTCCAGGTCCCGCACCAGGGGCGAAGCGCCGTTGCCATCCGGACCGAACACCACAAAGTTGCGGATCGCCGTCAATTGCGGATCGCCCGCGTCGCAGAAATCCGCTCCGCGCAGCACGCTCGCCATGCCCGCCGCCCCCCGCAGCGCCTTGTGCAGCGTGTAGTAGGTCAGGAAGATCTTGCCGAACTCCATGCCCCCTACCATCAACAGCACGAGCACCGGCACCAGGAGGGCGGTTTCGACGATCGAGGCCCCGCGGCTGGCCGGTCTTCTCACTGGTGCAGCACCACCTTGCCCGGCCCCTGCGTGACCCCGCACGACCCGAACGTCCCTTGTTTCACGGGCGCCGGAAAGCCAATGTACATGGCCACGAAACGTCCCACCGGGTCGGTCGGATCCAGTTCGGTCGTATTCGGATTCGGCTCCAAAAGAAACTGCCGGAAGCCCAGCACGTTCATCGTCGTGGCCACGTTGAACGGCAGGTTGTCCACGATTGCCACCGTCAGGATGCGCCGGCGGTTGCCCCCGTAATCGGCATAATCGTCCTGGTTGTCAACGTCGGTGTCCGGCGGATATGACGTAATGACGCCATCCACGTCGGTAATCGTCTCGCAGAACGGATGCGGCGTCGCCGTCAGCCGGGCGTTCAGCCCGCACACCGTATCGGTGACGATCGAGCCGCGCTGCACGGCGTTGCAGGCGGCGACGCTCACCGTCGGCAGCCGCAGGTCCGCTACCCCGATCGTCGGGCACGCCAGGTTGCTCGTATCCGAGACCGGCACCAGCGGGGCCGGGATGCCGCCCGCCAGCAACTGAAAAACTTGCTGGTCGAGATCGGTCGAGTTTTCGATGTTGCGGTTCAACTCCGTGTACTGGATCGTCCCGGACGTTCCCGCAAGCAGCGGCGGCGCCGCGCCCGTGCACTGGCTATAGAGCGTGTACTTCAGGCCCCGCACAAAACCGAAGTTGGTATCGTCCGCGAAATCCACCGGCACGATTGCCAGCGGCTCGATGCCGCACGCCGTGCAGAGCGGCTGGCTGATGCCCGCCACCGCCGCGGTTCCAATGGACGTCTTGCCCAACTGCGCCACCGGAAGAAACTGCCAGAACGTCAGCGGCGCATCGGCGCGCACCCGCACCCGTACGTAGCGGGCGGTCGAGCCATCGGTGGTCGTGCCCAGATCTCCGGCGATAGCGTCAGCGTAGGTGGCGTAGAGGTCCATACCCTCCACCTGGCTCGCCAGGCTGCTGTCGCCGCCGATCGTATTGCCCTCGAAGTTGAACCGGTTGTCGCCGCCGGTGGTGCCGTCCTGTACGCGGGCCGCGGCCGTTTGGGCGAGTCCCTCGGCCGTGCTCGTGCCGATCAGATTCTGCGCGGCCGCGAGCGCCATGGCGTCCGCCGCAACGTTCAGCTCTCCCCGGATCAGGTAGAGACGCCCCAGGTCCACTGCAAATCCTACGAAGGCGAACAGGATGAAGGCCAGCAACGCCACCAGCACCAGCGACTGCCCCGCTTCGCCTCGCCGGACCTTCACTTCTTCGGCTCCTCGTGACCGCGCGGCCCCACAAATTGGGACTTCTGCTTCTTCTCGCCCGGCTTGGGGTCGGGCGGGATTACCGGGTCTATCGGGAAGTTCGGCATCTTCACGGCCTCGCCCGCGGCCACCGGCTTCACCACGAACGGAGTCACCACCACCAGCAACTCGTTGTTCGTCTTGTTGATCTGGGAGCTGCGGAACAGCCGGCCAACGATGGGGAGGTCCCCCAGCCCGCGCAGGCGATTCAGCGTCTGGATCACGCGGTTGTCGATCAGCCCCGCGATCGCGAAACTCTCGCCCTCGTTGAGGATCACATCGGTCTCGGCGCGCCGCGTGCTCAGCGCCGGGATCTGGAATCCCTGGATCGTCAGCGCATTCGCGAAGTCGAGCGCGCTGACCTCCGGCGCCACGTGCATCTGGATCGAGCCGTCTTCGGTGATGGTGGGCGAGAAGTTGAGCCGCACCCCGAACTCCCGGAACCGCACCGTCACGACCGGCGCCACCGCCCCACCGGTCCCCGTGCTGCTGACCACCGGGAAGGCGAACTCGCCGCCGGCCAGGAAGCTCGCTTCCTTCCCCTCCATCACGATGAGGTTCGGCTCCGCCAGTATCTCCAGCAGGCTGCGCTGCTGCAAAGCCCGGATCGTCGCGCCGATGTTGAGGTCCGGCCGGAAGGCGAAAAGGTTGAGCAGGTCGGTGAGGTTCACGCCGGGCGTTGTGAGCCGCTCGTTCTGAAACTGCAAGTCGGTAAAGCGCGGATTGCCGAACTGCTGGGTCGAGACGCCGCCGACCTGGGTGCCGTTGGTGCTGAAAAAATTGAATCCCAGGGCGGAAAGCGCCGTCCGGTCGATGGTGGCGAACTTCACTTGCAGCAGCACCTGCCGCGGCTTGCGCGCCGCCGGAACCGTCAGCAGGTTGACCACTTCCTTAGCGCGGACCGAAGCGATAGCCGCAGCCCGCTTCGATTCCTCGGCGCTCTTCACGTCGCCGCTCAGCACCAGCCGATCGTGGTTGCCCGCGAGGCGCACGTTCCCTTCCGGGAAGGCCAGGTGCAACTCCTGCTCGACGTCGGTGAGATCGAGCGTGACGCTGATTTCGTAGCGCTGCGGCTCGGCCCCCGGCTCCCAAACGAGCAGCGTGGTGTTGCCCACACCCTTGGCGTTCACCACGATGTTGCGCGGTGAAATGACGACCGCGTCGGCGATGGTCGGCTCCGAGATCGAAATCCGGCTCACGTCGGCCGGAAATTGCAGCAATTCCCCCCGCCCCACCGTCAGCCGGACGCTGTGCGCCGTCGCCGGCTCGGTCTGTCCCGCCGCCGCCCCGACCAGCGTGAGCACCGCCACTAAGATTTCGCAAATGCAGTGACGTATTCCCGACCCCGCAGACTTCTTGCTGACCCGCGCCGCCCTGTAGCCGAGCCGCGACCGTAAGGGAGCGGTCCCCGCGCGCCTCATCGGAACACTTCCTGGGTATGCTTGCCGCCGCGGAAGACGTCCACCACGGCATCGGGCTTCTTCTTCACATTCAGATCCGGCGGCGGATTCCATTCGAGCGGAGGCTGCGGTTTCGCCGGCGCGGCCGCCACCTTGGGACGCTTCGGCGCCGGCCGGTCCCCCAGCGGATCGAGCACCTCCGAGGTGACCGGATCCGTCTTGGCGAGAGTCCGGCTGTCTCCCGGATTCCGCAGCACTAAACTTATGCGCCCCTCGTTCTTGCCGAGTTCCAGTTTTTGCGCCTCTTCGGGCGACACCAGCAGCGTTACCACCCCAGCCTTCGGAGCCTTGGGATCGACCTTCTCCCCGGGTCGCACCCGCGTCCCCACCGACAGCACCTTGACGTTCTGCAGGATGGTGCTGGTGAGCGCCTCGGACATTTTGCCGGCCTTGGTGAACAGCACGTCCACCCGCGCCTGGGGCTGCACCAGGTCGCCGGCCCCGCTTACCGAATCGATGCGTACCGCCACCGCGCGCATGCCCTCGTCGATCGTCGCCGCGATGCCCTCGATGCCGCCCTGCCGTGCAAGCTTCTGGTCGAGCAGCACCTCGTTGACGGAGCCTTCCACCAGCAGCGCCCGGTTCACCGCGTCTTCCTTCCGCCGCAGCACGCCCTTCGGCGCCTCCCGCTCGCGCACCGCGACCACCTTCAAGTCGGCGTCGGTGACCAGGGTGCCGGCGATCATGTTGCGGTTCAAGGCCAGCACCGTCACGGTCGCCTCCCGCTGCGGGGCGCGCACCGTGCGGTAAAGGAACCAGCTCAGCAGCGCCGCCGACACCCACGCCGCCGCGAATATGAGACCTGCCCGTCTGCGATCCACGTTAGTTGGCCTTCAACAGGATGGCCGTGCTGTCCCGGTAAAGGACGCGCCATCCCGCTTTCTCCAGCGCCCCCGCCAGCGGGTAATCGTTCGGCACCAGCGCATGCGTGAACCCGAACTTCGCCGTGATGTCCCGCCATCCCGGCCGGACCTGCACCAATTGCCGGTATTCGCGCAGGAACTCGCGCCCGTAAAAATCGCTGCGGCCATCGAAGAACACCTGGAGGCGTCCCTCGAAGCGGTAAATCAAGTAGCCGCCGAACTTGTCCGGCGCGAACAACCGGGCCCCAGGTAGGAAGACCTCCGGCGCCACGCGCTCCAGTTCACCGGCGGCGGCCACCGGGTACTCGGCCGCCGGAAACCCCGCCCGCGCCCCGAGAAATGGCGCCGCCGTGGCACAGAGCCCGAGCGCGATCGGCAGCGTCCACAGCGCCCCCGCCGCCGAGCGATCGAAACGCCGCAGCTCTTCGCCATATCGCCGGGCGGCTTCGAAAAACCGCCGCAGCCCGGGCCGCAGCGACTCCGACGCGCCCAGCTCCTTCCACAGCCGGCTCAGATGCCCTCCCGCGAGGGGCAGCAACAGGATGGCGACCAGCGGCAGCCCGCGCGCCGAGCGCAGCGCGAGAGCCAGCAGGGCGGCACCAAGCAGAAAATGGTCGAGCCGCCGTCCGGTGAGAGCGGCGGCCGTGCCCGCTGCCGCGAGGCCCAGGGCCACCAGAATCTGCCAGGAACCCGCCGCATGAAAATTGAAACTCTGGTACTCGCCGATGTACGACAGCAGCTCGGCGTCGGCCAGGTACCGGAGCACATGCTGGTGCAGTCGCCACCCGTAAGGGTTGGCGAAAGTGGCGAGCAGTGCGAGCCCGGCCGCCGTGAAGTAGTACCGCGCCGCCCCCCACTCCGGGTCGCGATCGACCTTCCAGATCCACGGACGCACCCCGCGGCACACGCCGTAAAGCACCGCCAGCGCCGGCGCAAACAGGAAGCTCCCGTGGACGTTCGCCCACACCGCCGCACCGGCGGCATAAAGCACGAGCCGCCCCCGCGAGCGCGGCCCCTCCGCCCACCACAACGCCGCCGCCATCAGCGCCCAACTGAACACGTGGGGCCGGGCGAGCCAGTGGAGCTGCATCGTCCCCAGCAGCGGGACCGCCAGCGCGCACGCCACCAGAAAGTTGCTTCCAAGCTGCCAGTGAAGCTGGAACCAGCACCACACCACCAGTGCAACTGCCGCCGCGAAGAGCATGGCCACCCCGGCCAGCCCCGCGCTGCGGTGCACGGCCCCGCTCGCAATATCGGACAGCCACTCCCAGTTCATCCACGGGGCCCCGGCTCGCGAGAATGAGTACGGGTCCCGCACCGGCAAGCGTCCCGTGCGAAGCATCTCCTCGCCGCTCCGGATATGCCACCCAGCATCGGAATCGTGGAACAACCGCGTGTAGCCCTGGAAGAAAAACAGAACGTAGAGGAAGGTTACGAGCGCCGCGACCGAGGCCACATCGGGGAGCCACGCCCGCCGGACGAGAGACACACCCCGCCCCTCGCGCTCCACTCCCAGGCTCAAATCGGCAACCGCCGGCATCGCTCTCCTACCCCCGTAAGGGGGGCGCGCCCCCTGGCAGCCCGTGTCGAAAGTGCCAGATGACCGCTTGCTGGTGCGCGCGGCTCAGCCAGACGAGCACCTTACCGAGCCGCGACCGTGAGGGAGCGGTTTTCGCCACGGCCCCCTACCGTCCCGTCTGGCCGATGCTGGCCAGATCCGCCGTCATGCTCTCGTAGAGGCTGACGATGCCTTGCGACAGGTTATTCACGGAGCTGATCAACACCAGCGCCACGGTGGCGACCACCAGGGCGTACTCCACCAGATCCTGGCCCTCTTCTTCCCGCAGGAAGGCCTTGACGTATTGAAACAGCAGAAACATGGAACACTCCTTCATAAGATTCCCAACTATGTCTAGGGCGTGGGCGAGTCCGCCTTTGGTTTCGCCTCCGTGCGGCCCAGGACGTGTCTCAGCACGGCAAGCGGAGATCGCCAGCGATTCCCCGCCGCGTGCCACCGGATCTCGGCCGGCTGCCCGTCCTGCTCCGACACCAGTTGCAGGTTCGCGAGCGCGGCGGCGTTCCTGGGGTTGTAGTCCAGGGCCGCTTGCAGCAGCCGCCTGCTCTCGGCGTACCGCCGCTGCTCGATCAAAGCCGCCGCCGCGTTGCTATACGCTGTCGAGGCGTCGGTCACGTTCTCGAAGTGGCGCACCGCATCGTCCACCGCCGCCGTCTGGGCCAGCGCCATTCCCAAATTGTTCCGCGCCACCACCGAGCCGCGATTGCGCTTCAACGCCTGCTCCAAGGCGGCGATCGCCTCGGTGGTCCGGCCTTGCTCGAGCAGGTTGAAGCCCAGGTTGTTGTAGAGCGGCTCGAAATTCGGATCGCGCGCCAGGGCCTTCCGGTACGCCTCTTCTCCCGCCTTCCATTCCCCGGTGTCGTCGTAGCAGATGCCCAGCAGGTTCAGCACCTCTGCATCCGCGCTGCCCTTCGCGGCTTGGACGAAGCTCGCCAGCGTATCCGTCGCCTCCCGCCGCAACCCGGCCTTCCGCAGCGCCTGCACGAGTTGCCAGCGCGCCTCACGCGATTCCGGAAAGCGCTCGACGGCGAGACGCAGGTGCTCGAGCTGCAGCTCCTGCAACGCACGCTTCCCGTAATGAGCGGCGAGTTCGAGCCGGGGCTTGACGTTGCCCGGCTCGTTCACCATCTGCGCACGCAGGCCGCTCGCCACAGGATCGGATTCGCCGCTCTCGGCGGCGTTCAGCACTTGCCGGCGCATCACCACCACGGCCGCCTTCTCCGCCGCCGGCGTCCGGCCCGCCGTAACGACACTTCGGACGCAGCCGCCGTGCAGCAGCACCAGCCCTAACAGGGTTATCCCCGCACGTTTGTTCGTAGTGACGCGCTTCGTAAATTTTTCGCGGTGGAGGGAGCAGCATAACCGCTCCTCCAGCGAGTGTCAACCAAAAGCTCGCAAACCTGTATAGTCGGTTACGAGGCACCAAAAAATAGTGGAACTCTCCTCCCACCAAAGGTGAAAAGAAGGTGTTGTATCTCGTCTCGATCTCTCTTATGTTGAATCTTGCCTCGGGGAGACGAGTTACCCGATGACCAGATTGCGCCTTTTTACCGTTTTCCTGGCCTGCTGCTGGATGGCAGGCGCGCAGACCCCTGCGACTTTCGGCGCCCGTATTCCGGCGCCCGGCACTTTACTCGATATCGTCCTCGACGAGACCCGCCAGCGGCTTTACCTGGTCAATAACTCCAACGACCGGGTGGAAATCTATTCCCTACCCGACCGCACCTTCCTGAGCCCTATTCCCGTCGGCTCCCAGCCGGTCTCGGCTGCCCTCTCGCCGGACGCGCAGTATCTTTATGTTACTAACTTTGGCAGCTCGAGCCTCAGCGTAATCGATCTCGGATTGGGTGGTGTCTCCGGTAGTTTTGGTTTGACCGCTCCGCCGGAAGGCGTAGCCGTGGGCTTCGACGGCCGCGCGCTCATTTCCACCATCGGCACGGGGGGGGCCGCCACGCCGCAGAACACCCTGCTCATCTTCGACCGCCAGCAGACCGGACCCGCTCAGCTCACGGCTGTAGCGGTCCCCCCGCCCGCGCCCCAGGACCCGCGCCTGCCAGGCTTCATTGCCGCCAGCCCGTTCCTCACTTTCCGTGGCCGCTTGCGGGCCACGCCCGACGGCCGCTTTATCATCGGCGTGAATACGCCCACCGGAAACTCCACCGCGGTGTTCGTCTACGAGGCGGCTTCGGGCACCGTGCTGCGGTCGCGGCTCACGCCGGGACTCTCCAGCGTGATGGCGATCTCGCCCGATGGCGCGCGCTTCATGGCCGGCCTGAACTTGTTCGAGACCGCCACGCTCGACTTGCTCGCCACCACCAGCGCCGCGAACGCCCCCTTTCAGATGCCGGGAACCTTCAACCAGTCCCAGAACGTGGGCGGCAGCGTGTTCTCGGCCGATGGCCGCACGCTCTACAGCGCTTTCAATGTCGCGCCCTTCGCCCTTCCCCAGCCGCGCCCGAACTCCGCTCTGCTGCTGGTTTCGAGCCCCCGGAACCTGGGCATCCGCCTCGGTCTGCGTCTTCCCGAAAACGTCCTCGGCAAAATGGTCGTCTCCTCCGACGGCGGCACGGTTTATGCGATCTCGGAATCCGGAGTTCTGATGGTGCCGGTCGGACAAATGTTCGACCAGCCGATCCTCCAGCCGGAAAGTACGGTGGTGCGGCTCTCGGCGAACCCCTGCGACCGGGGCCTGGTGCACGCCGACGTCAAAATTTTCAATGCCGGCAAGGGCAAGCTGACCTTTACCTTCCAGCCGCCCGCCTCCACCGCCGGGCTGCTCGTCGAGACCGCGTCGCGGGTCGCGCCGTCGAGCATCCGCTTCACGATGGATCCTCGTACCACCAACCGCCTCGCCGGGACCACCCTCACGAACCTCGACCTCTCCTCGCCCGAGGCCATCAACATCCCGCCGCGCCTCCTCGTCTACCAGAACTTCCAGGTCAGCGGCCAGGTCGGTGAGACGGTCCCCATCGACACGAGCCTGGACGCGACCCAGGGCCTGGTCGACGTGCAGGTCGACGACCGCCGCGGCCGCGTGTACCTCGCCAACGCCGGGAAAAACCGCATCGACGTCTACGATTTTCGCAACCGCCGCCTGCTCCCGCCGATCGACGTCGGCCAGTTTCCCCGCTCCCTGGCCATGACCTCCGACGGCTCGCTGCTCTACGTCGCCAACTTCGGCGGCGAGTGGATCAGCATCGTCGATCTCGACCAGCAGATCGAGGTCAACAAGATCGACTTCCCGGCGTGGCCTTTCAATTTCAACCAGGCGCCGGCCACCCCGCGTTCCATCGCCATGGGAATCTTCGGCCCGCAGTTTGTCACCTCGGCCGGGACGGTCTGGTCGGTGCGCAACGGCGCGGCGATCCTGCGAGCCACCGTCCCGGTGATCAACCCTACCGGGGCGGCCACGTTGAGCACCCCGGCTGGGATCGTCTCCTCGCCCGGCAGCGAGGCGCTCATCCTGATGAACAACGCCGGAGTGGCCTACAAGTACGATTCCCTGACGGATAGCTACGTCAATAGCCAGACCGTCATGAGCGCCCCGATCGACAGCTACTATGGTCCGCTCGCGGCCGGGCCCGGCGGGCAGTATTTCGTCGCCAACCGGGCAATCCTGAATTCGACCCTGACGCCCATCGGAGGTCTCACCACCGGCAGCGGCGCGGGGGGCGGCGCGGTCAATCAGGGTTTGCGGCATCAGCCTGCCGTCGCGCCCGTGACCGACACCACCTACGCGCGTTTCACGATCGCGCCCCAGCAGAACGCCACCTCGACGCCGGTTGGCGACGCTCGGCCGCTGGTCGAGTTAATGGACGTCAACACGGGAGCCCGGCTGCTGGCCGTCGCCGCGCCGGAGGGACCGCCCACGGTGGTCCTCGGCACCGCCCGGCTCAACGTGAACCCGCGCCTGATGGCGGTGGATGGCTCGGGCTCGCGCGCCTTCCTCGTTACCGTCAGCGGCCTGAGCGTCGTTTCGTTGCGCCAGGCGCTGCCGGCCGATAAGCCGGTCATCAATGCCAACGGCGTCGTCAGCGCGGCCAGCTTCTCGCGCAGCGTCTCGCCCGGGTCGTTGATCTCGATCTTCGGACGCAACCTGGCCGACGGCGGCTCCGCCTCCGATGTACCCTTGCCCACGATCCTGGGCGGCTCGTGCGTGACCTTCAACGATCTGACGCTGCCGCTGCTGCTCGCCTCTCCCACGCAGATCAACGCCCAGTTGCCCTCGGAAGCCTTGCCGGGCGCGAACGCCGTCATCGTGCGCTCGGCGTCCACCGGCCTCCAGAGCGACCCGGTGCTGGTCAACGTTTCGCGCAACGCGCCCAGCGTTTTTGTGACCACCGGGAATCTCGCCACGCTCTTTCACACCGACTACAGCCTCGTGACCCCGGCGAATCCCGGCAAGCGGAACGAGGTCCTCGTGCTGTTCGGCACCGGCGTGCCACCGGCCAATCCTGGATTGCTCCAGGCCGGCGTCCCCGCTCCGCTCGACCCGCTCGTCACGACGGTTGCGCCGCGGGTGTTCCTCGGCAATCCCGACCAGGCTGGAACCGAAGTGCAGGTCCTGTGGAGCGGGTTCACACCCGGCTTCATCGGCCTCAACCAGATCAACCTGCGCGTCTCCCCCACTGCCGTGACCGGCGACAACCTGCCGGTCGTGGTGCGCGTGGAAGACGCCGAAAGCCCCCGCACCGGCCCTCTGGCGCCGGTCACGAGCCTCCGATGATGTCCCGGCCAGTTTGTTGGATGTCCAGAGAGGTCCGTCTGCTTGGTTTGTGGGCCGCCACCTGGTGCGGCCTCGCGACACTCCCGGCCGCAACCTTCGGGACGGCGGTCCCCGTGCGCGGCACACCGCTCGACCTGGTCCTCGACGAGCGGCGCAACCAGCTCTACCTGATCGACTATGGCAGCAACGCCGTGCAGGTCTACTCGATTGGCGGCCGGCGGCTCCTGGCTCCCATCCCGGTCGGCGCGCAGCCGGTGGGCGCCGCGCTCTCGCTCGACGGCAAGTTTTTGTACGTCACGAGCTACGGAGCCTCCGCGCTCAACGTCGTGGATCTCGACCAGAACGCCGTGGTCCGCACCGTGGCGACGCCCGCGCCTCCGGAGGGCGTAGCCGTCGGAGCCGACGGACGCGTCGTAATCACCACCCTCGGCCGGGGCGCCGCGGCCACCCCCACCGACACGCTCGTGATTTTCGATCCGGACTCCCGCAGCACCTCGCCGATCTCCTCGGTGGCGGTGCCCCCGGCGCCGCCCGCTTTGCCCACGCTGCCGGCCACCAACGGACGGATCTACCTTTCCTTCCACGCCCGCCTCGAGCCGACCCGCGACCGCCGCTTCATCATCGGCATGAACACACCCACCAACAACAGCACGGTCGTATTCGTCTACGAGGTGGCCTCCGGGACGGTGCTCCGGCTGCGCAGCGTGCCCGGGCTCTCGACCGTCCTGTCGCTCTCACCGGACGGCACCCGCTTCATGGCGGGACTCTATTTGTTCGACACCGCGACGCTGAACGTGCTGGCCCAGACGAGCGCGGCCAATGCGCCCTTCACCGCGCCGGCCAACTTCAACGCCGCCCAAAACGTCGGCGGCAGCGCCTTCACTCCCGACGGGCAAACGCTCTATAGCGCCTTTAACGTCGCTCCCCTCACCACCCCGACGCCCCGGTCGAACTCCGCGACTCTGCTGGTTTCGAACCCGCGCAACCTCGGGATCCAGATGGGCCTGCAGTTGCCCGAAAGCATCTTGGGCAAGATGGTCGCCGCTTCAGACGGCAGCAGCGTCTACGCTCTTTCAGAATCGGGCCTGCTGGTTCTTCCAGTCGGAGCGCTCAACACCTTCCCGATCCTCGCGCCCGAGACCACGGTGGTGCGGCTCACCGCCAGCCAGTGCGACCGCAGCCAGGCCACGGCCTCCCTCGCCATCGCCAACGCGGGCCGCGGCGCACTGCGCTACTCGACGGCCGTGGTGGCGGCGACGGCCGGGCTGAGTATGCAGGGCAGCAATGGCCAGGCTCCGGGGCGGCTGACGTTCGCAATGAATCCGGCCACCACCCGCCAGCTCGGCTCGACCCTGACGGCCGTCACGCTGCAATCGGCGGAAGCGATCAATATTCCTCCCACGATTCTCGTCTACCAGAACTGGCGCAACGCCGAGACGCAATCGGCCACCTACGCTCTCGAGGTCTCGCCGACTGTGACCGAGGGTGCGGCGGACATCGTCTTCGACAGCCGCCGCCAGCGCGTCTACATCGCCAACTCCGGCAAGAACCGCCTTGAAGTTTTCGACGTGAAGCAGCAGGCTTTTCTGGCGTCCATCGAGGTCGGCCAGTTGCCGCATTCGCTGGCCTTCGCCGCCGACGGCCGCACGCTCTACGTCGCCAACACCGGAGGCGAGTCCGTCAGCCTGGTGGATCTCGAGGCCGGCCGGCAGTACGATCGCATCGCCTTTCCTCCCGCGCCCTTCAACGCCACCACGGGACCCGCGACGCCCCGCGCGATCGCCCAAGGCATTTACGGCCTGCAGATGTTCGTCGCCCCGGCGGCGGTCGGCGCCAACCAGACCGGCCAGTTGTGGAGCGTGTCGGAAAGGCTCGCGGTCATGCGTCCGCTCTCGAGCGCCATCGGCACGCTCAACGTCCCCGGCCCGGCCACCATGGTCGCGGCGCCGGGGAATGATTCGATCATCCTGCTCGCCGGGAACGGCACGGCTTACTTATACGACTCGCTGGCCGACGACTACGTGGTCTCCCGCACCGTCATGACGGCGCCCATTACCAGTTACTACGGCGTGGTAGGGGCGGGTCCCGGAGGCAGCTATTTTCTCGCGAACCGCGCCATTCTCAATGCGGCCTTGGTCCCCACCGGCGGCTTCTCCGGCGGGACCACAGTGACGCCTCCAGGCGGGGGCGGCGCCGGCGGTGCCGGTGGGTTCGGTGGTGGCGGCGCCGGTGGCGGTGGAGCAGGCGGGGGCGGAGCCGGTGGCGGTGTTTTCCCCTTCCCGTTCCCCTTCCCCATCCCCACGCCGGGCGGAGGCGCCGCGGGCGGTGGCGGTGGCGGCGGAGGCGGAGTGGCCGCGACGCCGGCAACGCTGCGGAACGTGCCCGCCGTCGCGCCGATCAACG
>JBGPDC010000135.1:0-15593 GCA_041482115.1 Terriglobia bacterium
CCTTTCGTAGTTCTTGGCCGAACCACGATACGGTACCCGATCCAAGGTGCTCTTGGTCTTCTAACCTATTGCAGGTACTGCGCTTCTTCGTCCGTTACACTCTTGGGAAGGGAGGCTGTAATAGGAACCTGTCTGCTTTCTCAGCTGGTTGTCGTAAACCTCGAGAAACTCTTCGTAGAAATAAAGCCAAGCGTCCGGCCTATCTTTGCTTATTTTGGACCAGTTAACTGCGTCCAACACACGCGTCAGAGTTCCCAGTGAAGTTTTGAGCGTTGCTTGGTTCTCCGCATTATCGGTCAGTAGTCTGAGTGCTGCGCCGATTAGAGAGCTCGTCTGGCTAAGTTCACTGGCAACTTGCTGAAGCCCGGTTGCAAGCTCGATCCTCTTTGCGCGGGCCATCAGCATCCCGAACGTAACCGCCTGAGCGTATCCGTCAGCGAACCTTTCGTCAGTCGCATCCGGAAAAAGCAGTTTCCGCCAGTCCGCAGCCAGTCCGGTGAGGGCTTCACTTCCCAAGGCTAGCTGCTCAGTCACTTCGTCGCGCAACAACCGGCAGAGGCGAGCAGTGGTGTGAGCCAAATCTTGGGCACTCCGCGGCGGGACGGGCTCCCAACGCAGAAAGCTCTCGAAAAGGCTCAAAAAGCCCGCTGGCGCTTGAAGTTTGTTGCCCGAAGATTCGATGTCTCCGATCAGATTGACCACCGAATCGACCAAGTCGCCGTTCTGCCAAAGGCTGAATGCGTTGCCGTCCGTGTAGATTAGATTCGGGAGGGAACGGAGTCTATCCCATTGCATTTTGTCATGGGGGTCTTTGAACTTCCGCGGATCGGCCCCCTTGCCAGGGGCTTTCAGTTCAACGAATCCCACGAGCGCGTTGCGAACCGTAATCGCGTAGTCTGGACGCGTTTTCAAATCGCTGATAGATGATTCGCCCACGGCAGCAACCACTGATTTGGGGAAGCCTGAGAGCTCTGCCAGCTCCGCGAGCAGGTGCTCGAACGGTGCGCGGAGCTGGTCTTCCGGCTGTCCAGTTGCCGCCGGGTTCGCTAACTTTTCCTTCGCTTTGGCTCCGAACGTGGCAATCGCCGAGTTGACGGTGAAGGTCATTTAATATAGCCCGCTTGTCGCGCGCGTTGCGCGGCCCTTGCTGGTAGCGTAGGCAGGCAAATTAATGAGGTAACCGAAATCGTGCTGCGTGAATTGCGGCAAGCCCGCACGGCGCAACCGGCAGAGCACCTAGCTCGGAAGATCACACTACCTCGTCGCTCTTTCTGTCGAACTCGTATAGTGGCACATAAGGCTCAGCATTGCACAACGTGTCGGTCAGAGGCCGTTGTAGGCCACTCAGAACCTGGCGGCAGTGGAACAACCCAGCGATGGCCAGCTTCCGGAGGTCCGTCAACCGCGGGGGAACCAGCCCGCACGGTGTGGGATACTCGGGGCGGAACAGGAGCGATGCAGCGATGAGGGCGGCGGACTTTCGACGGCTGGCGCTGAGCCTGGAGGGCGCCGAAGAGAGCTCGCACATGGGCGCGCCCGATTTTCGGGTGGGCGGCAGGATCTTTGCTACGCTCGCCTCACAAAAGCAAGGATACGGAAACTTGATGCTCACGCCGGAGGTGCAGGCGGGGTTCGTCGAGGAGCTACCCGACGTGTTCGTACCCATCGCGGGTGGATGGGGGAGGATGGGCGCGACCCATATCCGGCTGGCTAAGGCAACGGAGGACGTGTTGGCCGGCGCGCTGCGCACAGCATGGAAGCTACGGCTGGAGAAGAATGCCGGGCCGGGGAAGAAGAAGCGTGCGCCGGTGGAGGGTGTCCGGGTAGCGAAGCGCGGTCGCCGATGAAGGTGGATCCAGCTCAATTGCGTGATCTGGCCAAGCGTTATACCGCGGCGTGGTGTAGTCAAGACCCCGCGCGCGTGGCCGCGTTCTACTCGCCGCAGGGCTCGCTCCGCGTCAACGACGCCGCTCCGGCGGTGGGAAGAGTTGCGATCCACGAGGTGGCGCAGGGATTTATGACCGCCTTTCCGGATATGGAGGTGAGGATGGACGAGGTTGTCGTGCAGGGAGACCGCGCCGTTTACCATTGGACCCTCGCCGGTACCAACACCGGGCCGGGCGGGACCGGGCAACGGGTTCGGATCAGCGGGTTCGAGGTATGGGAGATCGGTATGGACGGGCTGATCGCCGAGTCGCGGGGCACCTTTGACGAGGCTGCCTACCAGCGCCAGCTTGAACACGGGATCGAGGAATGACAACGGTCAATTTGCGGCGGGGAAAGGCATGACGTCCCAGCTCGACTACAATCTCTGGCTCGCGGTCGCTCTCGAGGAAGCCCGCCAGGGACTCGCGGAAGGCGGCATCCCGATCGGCGCGGCCTTGTTCGATGGGCAGGGTCAGCTTCTCGGGCGCGGGCACAACCGGCGCATTCAGGAGAACGACCCCTCGGTCCACGCGGAAACCGATGCCTTCCGCAAGGCCGGACGCCAGCGCACCTACCGTGACAAGATCATGGTGACGACGCTCGCCCCTTGCTGGTACTGCAGTGGGTTGGTGAAGCAGTTCGGAATCCGGACTGTCGTGGTGGGAGAGGCGGTGAACTTTGCGGGCGGGATCGAGTGGCTCCGAGAGGACGGAGTGGAGATCGTCGACCTCCACTCCGAGGAGTGCATTCGCCTCTTGGGGGACTACATCGCCGCCCACCCGGAGGTCTGGAACGAGGATATCGGCGAGGAGTAAACAAGGAATCACGGGCGCAAAGCCAGCGATAACGCTTGTTGCGAACCATCCAATAATCTGGACCAACCAGGGACTGTCCATGCCTCTTCCATACCTCGACCGATTCCAGCAAGGATGTAAACAAGTTTTTCCATGATGTGGTAGCGGCCGAGGGTTTCGTTCATCGCCGCCTGAATCAGTACAGAATGGAAGGCAAATAGGCTCCGGCCGGCTCGTTGTAGAGTCCAACGGTCATGAGCGTCAGCGGCTGAAGCACGCGAAGTCCCTTCTCGAGGCACCAACGGAACAAGTCCGCGTTCCGAGTGGGCACAATCATTCCGGGTCCGCCAAAACTGTCGGTTGCGGCGATCAGGGCTTGCAGGTCCAGATTCGATTCTCCAACGGCGTGCCCCAGGTAACCGAAAGCCGAGGCATAACCCGTAATCCGGCCCTGCCGCTCCACGACACGAGCGGTGCCCTGGCCGATGGCATCGCTCAATTCGCCGGATCGGTTATGACCGTGCACGCGCTCGCACACCCGGTTCGCGGCTTCCAGGTCGCTCACCGTCGCGGCGCGCACTGCGCAGCCTTCGATAGGAAACCTCAAGGGCGGGCCCTGCATGACGGACATCAGCTCGCGCGGATCGAAGCCGAGCTTGGTGTAGAGAGACAGCGAGCGGTTGTGAAACGCCGCTTGCAGAAGGCGTACCGACGGAGCCCCGCGTTCCCGGCTGCGATCCAGCACGGCCTGCATCAAGCGCCGTCCGGTACCCTGGTTTTGAACGGCAGGGTCGATGGTTATCGGCCCCACACCGAACACAGCCGAACGTTCGTCCAAGCAATTGCTGCCCACGATTCGACCGTCCTGCTCCGCCACGACGCACCAGAACCCAGGGTGGGAGAACATCATCGATAGCAGACCGATCGCCGCTCCCACTTCCGGGAGTTCCGGCGGGAAGGCGTGATCGGCGTTGATCTTGCAGAAGGCTTCATAACAAATTCGCCCGCAGACCGCAGCGTCCTCCGGGCGAGCTCTTCGAATCGTCACCTCTTCGGTACCCAGGGAAGGTCTGGCAGGCATGGCAAGTCACTGTCTTCAGCAAAAGAATAACACTTCTGATGCGGAGTTCCATCTTCCAGGACCGGCTCTGGCAGAGCAAGGCGCTCTTGTGTGCAGGCCACCGGGATCGACGTGGGCTTCTTCAACTGGGCGGCGGTGCAGACTAGGAACGTGACCTTCCAGTAGCGAGGCCCGTTTAGAGCGGCGAGGAGTGAAGGTCGAGGCTCGCCTTCTGGGTCCGGTGGCGCGTCTTGGTGGTTTCGAGCAGCTTCTGGAAATTCTGCGCATCGAGGTGCACGGCGATCGAGAGTTCCGTGTTGCGTTCCTGCACGTCGATGCCGTCAAAGAGCACCATCAGCTCCGGCTGCTGCTGAGAAACCGATAACCGTCCCAGCGCCGCCACGCCGCGCGCGGCATCGCCCAGCGTCTTCGCGTCCTGGGGAGACTGGCACTCGCCGCCCGCCTTCAGGTCCAGGCCGTTCGTCAGGTCGAGGGCGAAGGTGCTGCCCTTGAGAGAGCTGAAAATCCGCGCGAAGTTGGAGGTGGCGCCCGGCGACTGCTTCGGCATCGCCCGCGTCACGAACGCCCCGGGGGAGTCGGACACCGCCCACACCTGGTTCGAGCCCACGATGGCCTGCGCGCGGCTCAGCAGCGCCGGCTTGTCGAGCAGGCTCGGGCCGCCGCCCAGCTTCCGGTCGATCGCCGCCAGGACCGCCGCGCGCGTTCCCGCCACGGCCGTCTTGTCGTCGAGGAACACGAAGCGGCCGTGATCCTGCTGCTGGCTCTCCGCGCGCCGGCGTCCGCGCGCCGGGCCGGCCGCGGGACCGAACACCTCGAAGCCGCGGTAGGGCTCGACCGCCGCCTTCTTGTCCTTGAATTGCTGGCTCAGTTGGGGCACGTTGAACTGCCCGCGCGCGACCGCCACGAATTCGCCGCTGAGACCGGCCGGTCCCGGCGTGGGAGCGGTTGGGACGAGCGCGGCGGGATCGGTCCAACTGGCGACGAGCAGGTTTTGAACGTCGCGCCGGGGATCGAAACCGGTTCGCGCCGTGAACTGCTCGAGCTCGTTGACGCCGTTGCCGGCCTGGGCCTGGTCCTCGAAGTAGCGGTAGAGAGGAGTGCCTTTGAGGCGCTCCACATCGACGCCCACGAGGGACGTGGTTTGGGGCGGCAGCAACGCTACCATGGCCCGATCGAGGACCACGCCTTGGGCTTGCGCCGGAGGTCCGCCGCGCACGAGGTAGAGCGCCACGCCCGCCACCGCTACGGCTGCCAATGCTGCCCCTGCGATCCACTTCCGCATAAAGCCTCCTAACGAAGACCGCTCCCTTACGGTCGCGGCTCGGTAACTAACTGCTCAGTAGTCCTTGCGGGCGAAGGCCCACAGTCCCGCTGCCAGCATCAAGCCCGCGAAGAGCGCCGAGGACCACACCGGCATCCAGGTCGTGAACGCCTTGCCCTCCAGCGCCAGCCGCGCCATATTCCCCAGGTCGAACACCTTGGGGAAAGCGTAATACAACCATTTCATCACGTCCCGCGCCCACTGGCGGCGGAACAGCGGCGCCAGGCGCTCGTGCTGCGCGAGCAACGGACTCATCAGCACAAAGAAGTAGCTGACCATGGTGGCCAGCACCGCGCTGCCCGAGGTTACCGCCACCGCCAGGACCACCGCCAGGATCACCGCGAAGGCGAAGAGCGCGAGCGCGGCCGCGAGGAGGAAATTCGGGTCCCAGATGTGGGTCTTTGCGCCCAGGACCAGCCACACGCCCGCCACCAGGTAGAACATGTTGGCGCCGATCACGGCGAGGGTTCCCAGGTAGCGGCCTAGCAGCAGCCGCGTGCGGCTCACGGGTTTCGAGAGCAGCAGCTCGATACGGCCAGGCTCGAATACCGTGGGGATCAGTCCCGCGGACGCGAATATTGAGAGAAACAGGCCGGCGGTGAAGAGGAACGCCGCCACGGCGCCGAGGATGCGTTTCACGATGAGCTGCACGTCGGCCAGTTGGCCGTGAGCCACGTCCTGGCCGAAGATCGTCACCGCCGCCATGGCGCCTTCCACCAGGTCGATGTTGAGGGCCAGCGAGAAGAACAGGATCAGCGCGGTCGAGCATCCCAGGAAGCCCCAGAAGATTTTGCGGGCGAGCGATTCCCGGAAAGTGTCGCGCACCAGGGCCAGCATCTGGACTGCGCCCATCAGTCGGCCTCCTTCGCTGGGGTGACAGCCACCTGGCTTACGACGCGCACGAACACGTCTTCGAGCGTCGAGTGCTGGCGCGCGACGCGCTCGATCTCGGCGCCCGATTCCCGCAGCGCGTCGATCGCCTGGTTCACGCCGGCGCGGTCGGCGAAGTGAAAATCGACGACGCCGTTGTTGGCCGCTACGCGGGCCCCTTGCTGGCGGAGCTGGTCGCGCACGCCCTCTCCTGCGCCCGCCGCCGAGACCACGTAGCCGCTGCCCGCGGTCATTTCGGCAAGCCGTCCGCTGAGCGCCACCTGGCCCCGGCTGATGATGGCGACCTCGTCGCAGAATAGCTCGACTTCGACCAGCAGGTGCGAGTTGAGGAAGATGGTGACGCCGTCGCGCCGCAGCGCCCCCAGGATGTCCCGGATCTGCCGCCGCCCGACCGGGTCCACGCCGTCGGTGGGTTCGTCGAGAATCAGCAGGCGCGGACGGTGCATCATGGCCTGCGCCAGACCCAGGCGCTGGAGCATGCCTTTCGAATACTTGCCGATGCGCACGTCGGCCCAGTCGGCAAGCCCGACCAGCTCGAGCAGCTCCCCGGCGCGGCGGCGGCGCTCGGTCTCGCCCATACCCGAGAGCGCGGCGTAGAAATCGAGCATCTGGAAACCGGTGTTGTAAGTGGGGAAGCGGTGATTTTCGGGCAGATATCCGACGGCCTGGCGCGCCGCGGGCAGGCGGGAATCCTGTCCGAACAGGCTCGTCTTTCCGGCGGTGGGCCACACGGCCGCGAGCAGCAGCTTGACGAAGGTGGTTTTTCCCGAGCCGTTCGGCCCCAGAAGGCCGTAGGCGACGCCCGGGTCGACGCGGAGGGAAACGCCGTCCACCGCACGCACCACGCGGCGGGACCACGCGCGCCGGAAATGCTTGGCCACCCCTTCCGTCTCGATGACTGGAGTCATGTCGTGCGCCTAACCCTGTCTTACGAAGCGGGACCCGGAAAGGTTACAGGGGTTATTGTAGCCCAGATGGTCCAACAGTGACAAGTACTTTGTGATATAAAGTTAAGGCGCCCTCTGGTTTGAGCTATGCTAGGGTTCATGAAAATCCCCGTGGCGTTCCGTCTCGCGGCGGCCTTGCTCGTGGCCGTGCTCTGCTTCAGCCAACAGACTGCCGACCCCTGGCCGAAAGCGAGTCTCCTCGAACCGAGCGCGCTTGCTGAGACCCTGCGGTCATCCACGGCGAAACCGCCCGTGATCCTGTGCGTGGCGTTTCCGGTGCTCTATAAGACCAAGCACATCCTGCATGCCGTGTATGCCGGACAAGGCTCGAAGCCGGAAGGCATCGAAACCTTGAAGCAGGCCGTCGCCGGCATGGCCAAAGACAGTGACATCGTCCTTTATTGCGGTTGCTGCCCGATGGAGCGGTGCCCGAACATGCGCCCCGCGTATCGCGCGCTGAAGGAGATGGGCTACACGCACGTGCGCGTGCTGAGCATCCCTACGAACATGGCGACGGACTGGTATAGCAAGGATTACCCGTCCGAGGCGGGCAGCCTCAATACTTCCACGGCGGTGCGCTGAGTCTACTTCGCCGCCGCCCTGGGGTCCTGGACGTCGTAAGACCACAGCGCGCCGAGGTCGCGGACGTAGAGGCGGCCGTTGGCGACCACCGGATGCGCCCAGGCGTGCTCATCACGCGAGCCGCCGCCGCTGACGTGCTGGGGCAGGCCGGGCAGGGTGAAGCGCCCCTTTTCGCGGTAGGCCTCCGGCGTCGCCTCGACCAGCGCCATATCGCCGTGTTCGCCGTGGTAGTAAAGGCGCTGATCGGCGTAGACCACCGCGCCGGGTCCGATGCCCTCGGTCTGCCACTGGATCTTGCCGGTGAGGAAGTCGCCCGCCACCGGTCCTTGGAGATTGGTGCCGTAGATATATTTGCCGATCAGGACCTGTCCGCCCAGAGTGTTGGGCAAGTCGCGCTCGAAATACACTTGCTCCGCGCCGACTCCGTCCTTGGTGGCGTGCAACTGCACCAGACCCACTCCGAAGCGCCGGGAGTTGGTGCTGTAGACATAACCGTTGTAGGCGACGGGCGTGGCGATGTTGGCAGGACCCTTGCTGGTCGCGTCGTAGCGCCACAGGAATTGGCCGGTTTTAGCGTCGACGCCGACGACGCCCTTGTCAAGGAACTGGATGTACTGTTTGCGGCCGGCCGCCTCGGCGATTATCGCGGAGGCGTAGGCGGCCCGGTCGCCGCCGGGGACAGCCGATTTCCAGATGACGGCGGCGGTTTTCTTGTTTAGCGCGACGATGGTCGCTCCCTTCCCGCCGGGCGTCACTACCAGGACGTCCCCATCGATCAAGGGGGACTCCGCGTAGGCCCAGGTGCCGGGCTCGCCGCCGAAATCCTTGCGGAGGCTCTTGCGCCAAATCACCTTGCCGGTGGAGGTTTCGAGGCAGGCTAGGTCACCGTCCGAGCTGAGGGCGTAGAGGCGGTCGCCGTCGATGGTGGGCGTGGAGCGGGCCTTGGGGTAGGAGGGCTGCATGTCGGGATTGCCCACCGGGCCGAGGCGCGTGGTCCAGAGGGACTTGCCGTCGGCGACCGAGAGAGCCTGCACGAATTCGTTGTCCAACCCGCGGTTGCTGAGCAAGAAAAGGCGCGGGCCGACCACCACCGGAGTGGCGTAGCCATCGCCGAGGTCCTGGAGTTGCCACAGGAGCTTGGGCCCCTCCTTGGGCCACTGCTGGAGCAGGCCGGTTTCCTGCGAGATGGCGTTGCGCTGCGGTCCGCGCCACTGGGGCCAGTCGGCGGCCGGAGCGGCTAGGGAGAACGTGCTGAGACCGAAAGCTAGAAGAAGCCATCGCGCTGGCATGCTGTACCTCGTGGGCGGCAACCGTTTACGTTGTATCAACTTCCCTGCGATTCCGCAATTTGACAACGCCGCAGCACTTCTGCCCGCAGATCGCACCGCTGGGCAGCGGCGGTGCGATCTGTGTCGCTCCGAACTATTGCGAGCCGTCGCTATTGGCCCAAGCAATGAACTTCTGGGCAACCGACCTGCCGAGCTGCACGCCGGACTGGTTATCCATTTGATAGTGGATGCCAGCCCAGATGCGCGAGTCGCCCGCCTCCTTCCCTACGGCTCGAACCAAATCGGCACGCCCGGGAAATAAGTAAGCGAGAATCTCCGAGCGCGTGGCTGAAAACGTGGAGTGGTTCGACGGGTAGCTCGGAAAATTGGGAACCGGGAAGAGCGGAACGATCGCCGTGTCAAGCTGGTGCGGGCGAAGGTACCAGTAGGCGAACTTGCCGTCCTGGCTGGCGATGAACGCGTCGAAGAAGGAGGCTGCGAGCAGCGCATAGGCGCGCGCGGCCCGAGGGGGGTTCTGGTCCAGCTTGTCTTCGTAGATCCATTTGTTCGCAAAAACATACGGCCAGGTCTGTAAGCCTTCCGGGCTTTGCCAGTAGAAGGCCTTGTAGTTCGTGCCAAACGCGGCCGGGCTCCGCGGGAAGTTCCGGACGTCGGCGACCTGCGCCAAGGCTTCAGGTGAAGTGCAGGCCGGCGGAGCCGGTGGCCGGAATTCGCCCGCCGAGCTCAACAGGAAGGGCCTCCACCCGGTCGCGGTGACATTGCCAGGATTAGTTCCGGTCCACATGCACGGGCCGGTAGGCACGCTTCCGGTCCAGACGGCATCGGAGCCATCTGCTTTCGCGCGTTCAATCACGCGGGCGGCCACCTGTCGCCCCAGATCCAGACCCGCGAAGTAGTCGCTCGGATACTGCAAGCCAGCATACAGTCGCGAACGTGCTGCCTCCTCAGCCAGAGACCGGAACGAGGCGGCCTCCGACGGGAAGAAGTACGCCAGCACTTCGGCGGCCGCCGAGGCGGCAGCAGCGTGCTCGGACGGATAGGAAGGGCTGCGGGGGACTGGCAAAGCAGTGCGCAGGGTGGGGTCAGCCTCACTGGGGCGAGGGCGGTTATACGTGTATTTGGAATCCCAAGTCGCTATGGTGGCGTCATAGATCGCCAGCGCCACGTACGTATAGACGCGATGAGGATAGGCCGTGATCGGCTGCCCCGACAGAAATCGAGTCGAGACGAGGTCGATCCAACGGTAGGCGGGGGACCCCGAGTCCCAGAACTTGACCTGGTAGGCGATCGCCGGATCATTTTCTGTTACCACCCCGTGCAGCCACTGTAACTCCCTCTGGGTGGCGCCAGCGTCGGGTGGAGGAGGTACGCGGAACTCGCGGCCGGAAGGGATGACCCACGTTCGCCAAGCACCGGCCTGGGGTTCGATTTGCTGGTTTACAGTCTGCGCGAGCGCGGGAGCGATCAGCGCGGAAACGAGAAACAAGGATGCGGGGCCAAAGCTGGCCCGTCGGAGATTTTGACGCATGGCAGCCTCCTTAAATGAGGTACCGCGCCCCGTTGGCGCGAGAGAGGTTTCGGAGACCGTGTTTCGGACGGCTTGCAGGGAAGCGCCGTCCTCTCCGCATTGGGACCGGCCAGCGTGCGCCGGGCCCGGACGGCGGTGCCAATTGCACCGCGGTTTGGACCGGGACGCCTCTCCGCATCCCAATTTCGCAAGCAGTATACACCCGGTTGGCGGCCGTTTCACGGCCGGAGGGAAGATTTTTTGCTGGGGCTGGCCGCTCCAGAAACGGCCGCCTGTAGGACATAAGATAATAGCGGCAGCATGCCGGAGGTACGAGTCACGGAGGCGGTGGTCGAGCAGGCGGTGGCCGCGCTGCTGCGGAGGTTCCTGGCGGAGTTGGGGCCGGCGCGCCAGTTCACTTTGCAGTCTTCGCTCGAGCGCGATCTGGGTTTGGGCAGTCTCGAACGGGTGGAGCTGCTGGCGCGGGTGGAAACGGAAATCGGGGTGCGGCTACCTGACGCCGTTGCCGCCGAGGCGGACACGGTGGGGGACCTGGTGCGGGCGGTGGCGGAGGCCGAGGGGCATCCGGCCGAGGCGCCGTCGGGAGCCGCGGCGGCGGGACCGCTCGGCACGGCCGCGGTGCCGGAGACGGCGGGGAATCTGCTCGAGGCGCTCTACGCGCACTGCGCGGCGGACCCGGAGCGAGTCCACCTGTATCTGCGCCGGAAGGACGGCTCGGAGCAGGCGCTGACCTACGGGGCGGTGGCGGGGCGAGCGTGCCAGGTGGCGGCGGAACTGCGGGAGCGTGGCATCGGGGCAGGGGATCGCGTGGCGATCATGCTACCGACCGGCGAGGACTTCTTCTTCAGTTTTCTCGGAGTACTGCTCGCCCAGGCGATCCCGGTGCCGATCTATCCGCCGTTCCGGGCCGACCGCATCGAGGACTTCGCGACCCGGCAGGCCGGAATTCTGCGCAACGCCGAGGTCGCGATGCTCATCACGGTGGGGCGAGGCGAAACGCTGGGACAGTTGCTGCGGCCGATGGCGCCGAGCCTGGCAGAAGTGGTGGTCGCGGAGAAGCTGGGGACCGCCGGCTCGGCGGCGTGGCCGGCGCTGCCGCGCGGGGGAGAGGCGGCGGCGCTGATCCAATACACCTCGGGGAGTACCGGGAATCCCAAGGGCGTGCTGCTCACGCATGCCAACCTGCTGGCCAACATTCGCGCGCTCGGAGCGGTGCTGGAGGTGAAGCCCGGCGACGTCGGCGTGACGTGGCTGCCGCTCTACCACGACATGGGGTTGATCGGGTGCTGGCTGCTGTCGCTCTATTTCGGGATGCCGCTGGCCGTCCTGTCGCCGCTGGCGTTTCTGAGCCGGCCGGAGCGGTGGCTGTGGGCCATTCATTACCACCGGGCGACGCTGTCGGTGGGTCCGAATTTCGCTTATGACTTGTGCGCGCGCAAGATTCCAGACGCGGCGCTCGAAGGATTGGACCTGCGCTGCTGGCGGACGGCGCTGAACGGCTCGGAGCCGGTGCGGCCGGAGACGCTCGAGCGCTTTGCGAAGCGCTTCGCTCCCTACGGATTCCGGCCGGAGGCGATGACGCCGGTTTACGGCCTCGCAGAGTCGAGCCTGGCGGTGACGGCGCCGGTGGTGGGGAGGGGTCCGCGCATCGATCGCATCCGGCGGGAGAGGTTCGAGGCCGAGGGGGTGGCCGAACCTTACTCGGGCACCCACACGGGTAAGGGCGCGGAGATGGCATTTGTGGGGGCGGGGAAGGCGCTCGCCGGCCACCAGGTGCGCATCGTCGACCAGGCCGGGCAGCCGGTGGGGGAACGCACGCAGGGACGGATCGAGTTTCGCGGGCCTTCGGCGATGAGCGGCTACTTCCGCAATCCGGAGGCGACCGCAGCCATTTTGCACGAGGGCTGGTACGACTCGGGCGACCTCGGCTACTGGGCCGACGGGGATCTGTTCGTCACCGGGCGGTCGAAGGAGATCATCCTGAAGGCGGGGCGGAATCTCTATCCGCACGAGATCGAAGCGGCGGTGGCGGAGGTGGAAGGAATTCGCAAAGGATGTGTCGCGGCATTTGGAGCGCCCGATGCGCAGCAGGGGACCGAGCGGCTCGTGGTGGTGGCGGAGACCCGGGCGGCCGGCTCAGAATGCGGGGCGCTGCGGGGGGCCGTCAACCAGCGATTGATGGACTTGATCGGCGTGCCGCCCGACGACGTGGTGTTCCTGCCGCCCGGAACACTGCCGAAGACCTCGAGCGGTAAGCTGCGCCGTACGACGTGCCGGCAGCAGTATGAGCGGCGCGAGCTCGGGGCGAGCCAGCGGGGCCTCGTGTGGCAGTGGGTGCGCCTCGCGGCACGCTGGCTGCCGCATGCATTGGGGGCGGCGCGGAGAAAGGCCGTGCGGCTGGCCTATGCCGGCTGGGTGTATCCGACGTTTGCGGTGTACTTCCTGATCTGCTGGGCATGCCTGGTGACGTTGCCGGCGGGGCGACGCGGGCGCGCCGTGGTGGACCGGCTGACGCGGTGGTGGATGCGGGTGATCGGGATAAAGATAACCATCGAAGGCGCGACGAACCTGCCGGAGGGGCCGCTGGTGCTGGCGGGCAATCACGCGAGTTTCCTGGACCCGCTCTTTCTGATGGCGGCGCTCTCGCGCGATGCGGTGTTCGTTGCGAAGCGCGAAATGCTCAAGGCGCCTATGCTGGGGACGTGCTTCCGCCGCCTGGAGCACATCATGGTGGAGCGCGGCGATGCGGCCCAGAGCGTGGTGGATACGGCGCGGATGGAAGAGATCCTGCGGAGCGGCGAGGCGGTGTTCGTGTTTCCGGAGGGGACCTTCACCCGCGCGCGGGGGCTGCGGCCGTTCAAGCTCGGAGCCTTCATGACCGCCGCCCGGGTGGGCTGTCCGGTCGTGCCGGTGGCGCTGCGGGGGCCGCGATACGTGCTGCCGGAGCAGACCTGGTGGCCGCGCCGGGGGCCGGTGCAGATCGTCGTCGGCGCGCCGATCTGGCCGGAGGGCGCGGAGTGGAGAGACATCGTGCGGCTGCGGGACGCGGTTTTCGCCGGGATACTGGAGCATTGCGGCGAGCCGCGCCTGGAGATTACTTCGGCGGCGCTGCCCGCGAAGAAGCAGTGACGCGCCGAAACGAATGAACCGCCGCCAGATCGCCGCGTGGTGCCTCTACGACTTCGCCAATTCCTCTTACTCGGCCGTCATTGCCGCCACCATCTTCGCCCGCTATTACACGCAGGCGATTGTCGGTAACGACACGGGCTTAGGGGACCTGTGGTGGGGGCGGGCGCAATCGCTGTCGATGCTTTTTGTGGCGCTGTCGTCGCCGTACCTCGGCGGCCTGGCGGATGCCGGTGGATATCGCCGGCGTCTATTTATTGGTTATACCTGGCTAACGATCCTGTGTGTGGGCTCGCTGACGGTACTGCGGCCGGGTATGGTCCTGCTGGGGTTTGCGCTCGCCACGCTGGCCAACACCGGGCAGGAAGGCGCCATGGTGTTCTACAACTCCTACCTGCCGCTGATCGCGCCGGCCGGGACCGAGGGGCGCGTTTCGGGATGGGGCTATGCGGTGGGCTACGCCGGCTCGATCGCTGCACTGCTCGCGGTCCTGCCTTTTACGAATCCGTTCCGGGGTGACGCGATCTGGCTGCTGGTGGTGGTGCAGTATGCCGTGTTCTCGCTGCCGGCGTTCCTGTGGCTGCCCCGCGACCGGCCGGCGCGGCTGGGGCTGGGGGAGGCGGCGCGGCAGGGGCTCGAGATGTCCCGCCGGGTGCTGGGAGAATTGTGGCGGCGTCCGAACGCGCGGCGGTTCCTGCTGGCGTACTTGTTTTACGAGGACGGGGTGAATACGGTGATCGTGTTTTCGTCCGTCTTTGCCGCCCAGACTCTGGGGTTCGAGAACCAGGAACTGGTGCTGCTCTATATACTGGTGCAGGCCGCGGCCCTCGTAGGGGCGATGCTGCTGGCGCGGCCGACCGATACGAAGGGGCCGAAATTCGTGGTGGCAGGATCGCTGGTGCTGTGGTGCGTGGTGGTGTTGGCGGCGTATTTCGTGCAGTCGAAAGGGCAGTTCTGGACCGTGGCAGTGGTGGCCGGGCTGGGATTAGGGAGCGTGCAGGCGGCCTCGCGCGCACTCTATGCGCGGTTCATTCCGGTCGGGGAGGAGAACCGCTATTTCGGCCTCTACGCGCTGGTGGGGAAGTCGGCGGCGATCGTGGGGCCGGTCCTGTTTGGCGAAGTCTCGCACCGCTTCGGTAGCCAGCGGCCGGCTATCCTCTCGGTGGCGGTGTTGTTTCTGGTGGGCCTGGCGGTGCTGGGGAAGGTTCGGGTGGAGGAGAGAATGGCATGACGCAAACGCGCAGAAAGTTTCTGGGAGCGGCGGGCGTGGGAGTGGCGGCGGCCGGGGCGTCGCGGTGGATCGGGTGCTCGACGCCACCTCCGCCGGCAGCGGCGGTGCGCGGGGCGCCGGACGTGGAACTGCTGGGGGAGGGAGGGGCGTTTCCCGACTATTCGCACGACCTCGAGAGATACCTGGTGCGGCTCTCGAATGAGGCTCGGGAGCGGCGGCGGCAGGTAGTAGGCGCCATCGCGAACCGGCAGCAGTTGCTCGACCGCCAGAAATATCTGGTGCAGCAGTTCTGGTCGATGCTGGGCGGGCCGTTCGAGCGGGCGCCGTTGAATCCGAAAGTCACGGGGGTGGTCGAGCGGCAGGGATATCGCATCGAGAAGGTCGCGTTTGAGAGCCGGCCACGGCTTTATGTCGTGGCGAACCTGTATGTCCCGGCGGGCGGCGGGCGGCGGCCGGCGATCCTGGGACCGCTGGGGCACTCGACGACCGGCAAGGCGTGGCACAGCTACCAGAAGCTCTTTGCGAACCTGGCGCGCAAGGGCTACGTGGTGCTGGCGTTCGATCCTTTCGGGCAGGGGGAGAGGATCGAGTACCCGGGGGCGCGGCCGGGCGAGTCGCGGCTGGGCGGCGGGACGAGCGAGCACGAGCACGCCGGGCGGCGGCTGATCCTGCTGGGCGCGAACTTCGGCGGGTTTCGCGCCTGGGACGGCATCCGGGGGATCGACTACCTGCTCACCCGGCCCGAAGTGGACCCGGAGCGGGTGGGGTGCTGCGGTCAATCGGGCGGCGCAACGATGACGCAGTTCATCGCCGCGCTGGACGAGCGCGTCCGGGTGGCGGTGGTTTCGGAGGGCAATACCGAGAACCTGGCCCAGGC
>JBGPDC010000136.1:0-15563 GCA_041482115.1 Terriglobia bacterium
ATGCCTGCACGAGCTGAAGCTGATCGTGGACCTGATGTACGAGGGCGGCTTGAGCTACATGCGCTACTCGGTGAGCGATACGGCCGAGTACGGCGATTACACGCGCGGGCCGCGGGTGGTGACGCCGGCCGTGCGGGCCGAGATGAAGAAGATCCTGGCCGAGATTCAGTCCGGGCAGTTTGCGAAGGAGTGGATCGCGGAAAACAAGGCCGGCCGCCACAAGTTCCTGGCGATGCGCGAGGCGCAGCAGGACCAGATCCTGGAAAAAGTGGGCGCCGGGCTGCGGGCGATGATGCCCTTCCTCAAGAAGAAAAAGGAAGCCGGCGTGCCGCAGGATCAGCCGGTAGCCGCACGGCCATAGGAGCAGGTATGCGAGTACTGACGTACGACACCACGTTGCGGGACGGTTCCCAGGGAGAGAAGGTCTCCTTCTCGGTGGACGATAAGCTCATGATCGCCCGCCGGCTCGACGAGCTGGGGATCGACTACATCGAGGGCGGCTGGCCGGGGTCGAACCCGAAGGACCGCGAATTTTTCAAGCGCCTCGGCGAGCTGGAGCTGAAGCACGCGCGGATGGCGGCCTTCGGCTCGACGCGGTATCCGAAGAACCGGGTGGACCAGGATCCCAACGTCCGGGAGCTGATCGAGGCGGGCACGCCGGTGGTGACGATATTCGGCAAGACCTGGGACCTGCACACCCGGCGGGCCTTGGGCATCACCGAGGAAGAGAACCTGGTGTTGATCTCCGAGACCGTGCGCTACCTGAAGGAGCACGGCAAGGAAGTGATCTTCGACGCCGAGCACTTCTTCGACGGCTATACGGCTAACGCGGCCTTCGCGCTGCGGGCGATCGAGGCGGCGAAGGAAGCCGGCGCCGACACCCTGACCCTGTGCGACACCAACGGCGGCACCATCACCACGAAGCTCGCGGAGATCTTCGCCGAGGTACGCAAGCGCTTCGATGGCGTAATGGGGATCCACACGCACAACGATTGCGACCTGGGCGTGGCCAACGCCATCGCGGCGGTGGAGCTGGGCGCGACGCACGTGCAGGGCACCTTTAATGGTTACGGCGAGCGCTGCGGCAACGCCAACCTGTGCTCGGTCATTCCGATTCTGGAGCTGAAGCTGGGGCACACGGTGATCGGGCCGGAGCGCCTCGCGCACCTCACCCAGGTGGCGGGGTTCGTCGCCGACCTGGCGAACCTGGCGCTGCGCAACGACGCGCCGTTCGTGGGCCGCAGCGCCTTCGCTCACAAGGGCGGCATCCACGTGAGCGCGGTGTTGAAGGAATCGGCCACCTACGAGCACATTCAGCCGGAGATCGTCGGCAACCGGCGGCACGTGCTGATCAGCGACCTCTCGGGACGCAGCAACATCTTCTACAAGCTGAAAGAAAAAGGACTGAGCGACCGCCTCACCGACGATGCGCGGCGGGAGCTGCTGGAAAAGATCAAGCAGCTCGAGCACGAGGGTTACGAGCTAGAGGCCGCCGAGGGAACCTTCGAGCTACTGGTGCGCGAGACGCTGCATCCGGAAGAGTTTTTCTTCGCGCTCGAGAACTTCAAAATCACGACCGAGAAGCGCGGCGAAGGCGCGACCAACTCCACGGCGAACATGACGATCCGCGCCAAGGACGGGCTGCACTCGGCGACCGCTACCTCGCACGGCCCCGTGCATGCGATGGACCTGTGCCTGCGGCGGTGCCTCTCGAAGCTCTATCCGCAGATCGCCGACATCCGGCTGATGGATTACAAGGTGCGGGTGCTCGACTCGAAGCGCGGCACGGCGGCGCGGGTCCGCGTGCTGATCGAGTGGAGCGACCACAAGCGGGGCTGGGCGACCGTGGGCGTCTCGGAGAATGTGCTGGAGGCGAGCTGGAACGCGCTGGTGGATTCGGTGCGCCTCGAGCTGCGGCGCCTCGCCGAGCACGACGAGACCGTCGAAAAAGTCGTCGAGGATTACTGCTGGGGGGTGTAAGTGCGGGCGTACGCCCACCGGGTCCTGCTGCTGGCGCTGTTCGCGGTGTGGGTGGCGGTGGCGTGGGGTCCTCTCACGCAGCAGTTTGAGGCGCTCGACCAGTGGGAGAGTCGCCTCGGGGAGCGCTCGATGGAAGAACGCGCCGCCCTGCTCGACTTTCCCGCTTACTCCGTGGCCGAGGTGGTGAAACAGGCCACGCCGTCCACCGCCTGCATCCTCTTCCTCGCGTATACCGGTCCCGAGCACGTCAACTATTACAAGACGCGGTTTGACTATCACCTGTACCCGCGCCGGGTGAAGATCGAGGCCAATACCGGAGCCACGGCGGAGAACTGCGAGTATGTGGCCGTGTTTCGCGACGTCCCGGGCAACTTGCAGGTGGAACCCTTCGGCGGACACTGGGACGAGGCGCAACTGCGCGAGCGGCTGGCCGGCCTCGAGAAGGTCGCGAGCGGACCGCAAGTGGAGACTTACCGGCGGCGCCCATGATCTGGGCGGCGCTGCTCTTCACCTGTCTCGCGGGATGGCCGCTGGTGCGTCCCTGGCTCAAGAGCGGACCGGTTGTAGCGTTTTGCCTGAGCTTCACCGTGGGCGCGGCGGCGCTGTCGCTCGAACTGCTGCTGCTGAACCTGGCGCACGTCCCCTGGAACCGCGGAAGCGTGATAGCGCCGTGGGTGGCGGTGTGGGGGCTGTATCTCTGGCGCAACCGGCCCCACTTCGCGCCGCCGGAGTGGTCGCTGCCGCAGTGGCTCGAGTGGCCGGCGCTGGCCTTCGGGCTCGCCGTGCTCGCGGCGTGGGTCCCCTATGAGCGCTTGATGCCCCTCAACGAGTGGGACGCCATCATGCTGTGGATGTTCAAGGGCAAGGCGTTCTACCTCGACGGCGGCGTGGGACCCTACTTGGCCCGCGCTCCCGAATTCCTCGGCAATCCGGCCTATCCGGTTTTGGTACCGCTCTACGCAACCTTCCTTTACATCTGGACCGGCGGGGTGGCCGATCAGGCGGCCAAGATTCTCTCGCCATGCTTTCTCGCGACGCTCGGCGCGGGCTTCTACTACCTGCTGCGGCGCTTCACGGGACGCGCGCCGGCAGCGATTTTCACCGCTATGCTGCTCGGGGTACAGATCGTCGACTTCGTGGCGTTTCACTATGCCGGGTATGCCGATACGGCTGTGGCGGCGTGCGTCGTGCTGGGGGCGGGTTTCCTCTACGCCTGGATGCGCGAAGAAGAGTTCGGCGATTTCTTCCTGGCCGTGCTGTTCGGCTCGATCGCGGCCTGGACCAAGAACGAAGGCTTGCTGTTTCTCGCCGGTCTGGGCGGCATCGCTGCCGTGTGGCTGCTCTGGCGGCGGAGGTGGCACTGGCAGTGGTGGGTGACGCTCGCGGGACTGCCGGCCCTCGCCGTGATTCCCTGGGCTGTCGCTCGGGGTCTCTACGGCGTACGCGCCCCCGGGCAGCTCTCGGGCGAGATCGTGCGAACCAATACGGCGAGTTATTGGCCGACGCTGCAGGCCTTGGTGGAGCATAGCTTCGCGCCCGCGGTGCTCAACCTGGTATTTCCGCTGTGGATCGCGGCGCTGCTTTTCTACCGCAAAGCAGGCCTCGACTGGAAATACCTGGCGCTGCCGCTGCTGGTGGTGTGGCAACTGTTCGGCGTGACTCTCGTTTACGTCACAGGGCCGGTCAACCTGCAATGGATGATCGGATCGTCGCTCGACCGGGTGCTCTCGCAGATCGCACCGCTCGCGTTGCTGGGGGCTGGATTGGTGGTGGGGGCGTATTACCAGGAGGCAGAGGCGAAGCTCGTCGCGGCAGCAGCGACGAAGAAACGGAAAAAGAAATGAATATTCCCGGGCTGGTGGCCGTTCTTGGCGCGGGCCTGCTGCTCGGTCCGGCGCTGCCGGCCCAGACCCGGATCACCACCGCGAGAGAAATCCGCGAGGAGGCGCTACGGCCGAACCACAGCACCGTGGGACGGCCGCTGCCGCTCGCGGCGAGCTGGAACTCGGGGGGACCTTCCGGCGCCGGCTTTACACCCGGGTATCTGCTGGATCAGATCGAGGCCGGGCATCACTTGCTGATATCGTTCGGCTACCCGGTTCCGCCCGGTTCTCTTGATCCGAACACGGTCAGTATCTACCGTCCGGCGCTCGAGCGGGCGGCGCGGCTCGGCCTGCCCTTCACCCTGCTCAGTGGGAACTTCGCGGATGTGCTGTGCGGCAATGACTACCTCCAACTGCCGCCCGCGGAAAACCCCAACGTCATCGAGATCAGCGGGAAGGTGCGGAAGCAACTCGATCCTATGGGGCCGGTCGAGAAGTGGCGGCAGGCCGGAGTCTGGCTGGCGTCGAGCGTCGTCTTGGGGAAATTGCAGGAGTGGTATCCGGACCCGCCGCTCGTGATCTTCCAGTCGAACAACGAAGAATCGCGGCTAAACTGGACCGAGGTAGAGCAGTCCAAGCGCTACCTGGAAAAATACGGCCCGGACCGCATTGCCGCCTTCCAGCGTGCCGTGGTCGCCCAGGGGTGGCGGGAGCGGTATCGCGCCATGCTCGACGCCTTGCGCGCCGGCCTCAAGAATCCGAACTGGCGGAAGCGCGTGATCTTTGTCGGCTACGATGCGTTCGGCCCGCCCCACTACGCGCGGTGGGACGGCTGGCAGGAGTACGCGCTCACGACCGAAAAATACATCAGCGCCGGGCCGCTCCTGTGGGATGGAGGCTCGCCCTCTTTCTACCTTCACAACTGGAACGCCAGCACCGACTACAACGTGTGGTCGCCGCAAGGCGAAGCCCAAAACTGGGTGTTTATGCAGAAAGAAGCGCTGCGGCTGAACCCGCATTTCTGGTTCGAGCTCTCCACCTGGGATGGCGAGGAGGAGAAGCGCCAGAAGCTCTCCGAGGTTGGGCCGTTCACGCCGGCGCGCTACGGGGCCATGGTGGAGTTCGGCATGTGGCTGCTGCGCCCGCGCAGCGTGCGGGAGTTCCGGGGCTGGACCGACACCCTCGAAAAGGGCCGCAACTGGTTCGAACCGATCGTGGCCGCGGTGGACCGGGTATATAGCGATGAGACCCTGCGGCGCTTCTGGCGGCACGGAGAGCTCGTCCCGAACCGGGCGCACCGGCATCCGTATCAGTTGGACGAAATCGAGCGTTACGCGAAAGAAGACCGCTGGTTCCTGCTCGATACCACTGCGGACCCGCCGCGTCCCTACGGTCTCGATACCCACCTGCCGGTTTTTGCAATCGCCCTGGTGCTGGGAAAAACTCCCCGGCGGGAATGGCTCGTCTACGCGCACGCTCCGATGGGCGACCGCGAGAACGTTGGGCTGATGATTCCCGGCTACCGGCAGATCCCGGCGGACGTGCCCGTGGAGGGAAGGTTTTACCTCGTGCGGGAAGGCAATCCGAAGATCGAGCGTGTGGGGAGGTAGCTCGCTAACGAAAGGAAAATGATGCATCCTTTCGTTAGCACCTTCCTAACGAAAGGGTTTCCCGCTATCGTCACGCGCGCGCCGCCTCGAGAATGGTCTGGATAAGCTGGTCGTAGCTCACCCCGGCCGCGAGCGCCGCCTGGGCGAAATCCTCGTCGTGCGCGAGGGACGGGTTCGGGTTGGCCTCCATGAACACCAGCTCCCCATCCGGCGCCAGCCGCACGTCCAGACGCCCTTGCCCGCGGATCTTGAGCACCTGATAAACCTTGCGCGCCATCATAGCGAGCCGCCGCTCCACGCCTTCCGGGAGCGGGCCGGCCGGTCCGTTGCGGATGCCCCACTTCTTGCGGTACGCCTCATCCCACTTCGCCTTGAACGTGGCGAACTTCGGAGCCTCCTCCGGCACCTGCTCGAAGAAAATTTCGCGGGGCGGAAAGACTGTTAGGCGGCGATCTCCCAGCACGCTCGCGTAGAGCTCCCGGCCCTCGATATACTCCTCGATCAGCGCATCGCACCCCAGTTTTTCGTGCACGAAGCGGGCGCGCTCCAGCGTTTCTTCTTCATTGCGCGCAAACGACGCCTGGCTGATGCCATCCGACGATTCCTGGCTGGCGGGCTTCACGAAGGCCGGGAAAACAAAACGCCGCAGGCGCTTCAGCGGCCGCTTGCGGTGCGAAACGACGAAACGCGCCATGCGCATGTGATGGTAGCTGAGCACTTTTTTGGCCAGCGCCTTGTCCTTGCAGAGCACCAGCGCCTCGGGAGTCGCCCCCGTATACGGCACCTTCAGGAGCTCGAGCAGCGCGGGGATGTTCGGCTCGTAGGAGCGATCGCGGTGGAACGACTCGATCAGATTGAAGACTACGTCCGGCTGGTAGGTCTTGATCTTCTCGACAATCGCCGCGACGTTCTCAAACACGGCCAGAGTCTCCACCTCGTGGCCCAGCCGCTGCAAGCAGCCGATGATGTCCGCCTCGGTCGGCTTATCTTCCTTCTCTTCGGGCACCAGGGAGGCGAAGGTTTCATCCGGATCGGTCGGACGGGCCAGGTCGAACAGCACCAGCACCTTCATGGCTACAACCTCTTAAAGCGGCCGGTATGCAGGTGATTGGTCAGCAGCGTGGCGACATAGGCGGTCAGGTCAAACGTCAGGCGCACCTGGTCGCGCGGGGTGGGCAGCTTCAATTGCCGGCAGCGCTGCGCCAGTTTTTGCACCAGCTCGTTGACCGTGTACTTATGTTGCCCCGTCCAGCGCACGATCGACTGCACCAGCAGCGGCCGGCTGCGGCGCATGAATTGGGCCGCCGGTATCTCCTCGGGTTCGCCGTTTTCGAAGATGGCCCGCAAATCGGTGTCGTAGAAGTCCGGAAAGTTATCGGCGTAGAGCTTCCGGCGCGCCGCGTAATAGCGGGCCAGTGTGGTTTTCAGCTTGCTCGCCTGTGAGATGCGGCGGCCGCCGGTCACCAGCGGCGGTTGGTGCGCCGCCTCGGCCATCAACCCATTCACGAGCTCGAGCTTTTCGAGCGCCTTCCAGCCGCGGTACTGCTCACGCCACTGCTCGGGCGCCAGGCCCAGCCAGATGGCGAACGTTTCCGCGAAATCCTCATCCGGATGCGCCTGCGCATACCAGTTATCCAGGTTCCGGACAAAGCTCTTGCTGTAGGGCCGTGGCCGGTAGCTTTCCGGCGCATACCGGGTATCGGGACTGCCGAAGACCTCCCGCCAGTTGCTCCGCGCGGAAAAGCGATAGGCGTGATCGATCGCGTGGCCGCACTCGTGCCGCAGCAGTTTCTGGCACCACTCCGGCGTGCCCCCTTCCACTTCGAGCATCTGGTGCAGCTCGAGCGTCTTCAGGCGCGGATGCGCGAGGTAGAAGGGAATCGCGATGACCGGGACTCCTTCCGGCGAAAACCACTCGTCACCCAGATAGCAGCGCGGCCGGAACACCACCCCGCGCGCGCCCAGTTCCTCGGAGAGTTGAGCCACGCGCGGCTCCACCTCGCTGCCTTCCACACACACCCCGAGATCGCAGATGCGTAGCGCCAGGAGTTCTTCGTCCTTCAGCGCTGCCCACGGCGGATCGACCACCGCTGGTGAGGTCTCGGGACGCTCCATAGTTCCTATCGTACCGGCCTGGCTCGCAGCAAACGCACCGCGCCGTAAATTCCCAGCAGAAATTTCCCCATGTCGAGCACCGTGTAGGCGGTGTGCAACTGCCAGAAACGAGCGGCTTCGGGCGGGGCGGGATCGCGCGGGGCGAAATCGAGCAAGCGGCCCAGCCGGATCGTATCCGGGACCACGGCGAACTGCTCGGCCACCGCCAGCCAGAACATCAACATGACAATGAGACGCAGCCGGGGATCGACCGGCGGCAAGAAGGCGACCCAGGTGAGCATTCCCCCCAGAATCAATTGCGTCAAGCCCCAGCGATTGAAGAAGAGACGGTTAACCTCCGAGGCCTGGTAGCGCAGCAGCAGGCGCGCCTCGCCGGGAGGCAGGGGCTGGAGGCGTTGCGCGAAGGCGGGATCGGGCGTGCCCAGCAGCCGGTCCACGATCCGGAAGTTCTGTGTGGCCACCGACCACATGAACAAAGTCCCGCCGAGCCAAACGCCCAGCAGCAGCGCAATCAGGTTTTGACGGCCCACCCGAGCGATGATGGCGGTTTTCTCAACCGTTCGTCAAGCTGCTCGAGGGCGCCGAGGCGCCGCCGGGCGGCCAACAGGCTCTCCGCGAGTGCCTGGTCCGCGCAGGCCATCTGCTCTTTCCGGCCTTCCGGCTTCGACTCCTGCGGCGGCGCCATCGTACGAACTGTCTATCGGCTCACAGCCGGGCGTACCATAGAGGTAAGAGGAGTCCCTCTCTATGAAGTGGTCCTGGAAGCTCGGGGAGATCGCCGGCATCGGCGTCTACGTCCATGCTACGTTTCTCCTGATCATCGGCTGGATCGTGCTGATCCACTGGACCCAGGGACAGGGCCTCGCCGAAACCCTCGGCGGCGTCGTCTTCGTCCTGGTGCTGTTCGCCTGCGTCGTGCTGCACGAATTGGGACACGCCCTCACGGCCCGCAAGTACGGCATCAAGACCCGCGACATCACCTTGCTTCCCATCGGCGGGGTGGCGCGCCTGGAGCGCATGCCCGAGGACCCCTGGCAGGAGTTCTGGGTGGCGCTGGCCGGCCCGGCGGTCAATGTGGTTATCGCCACCGGCCTCTTTATCGGCCTCACGATCTCCGGCCAGTTGCGCTCCCCGCTGGTGTTCAGTATGGCCGAGGGCAATTTCTTCGCGCGGATCATGTTCGTGAACTTGTTCCTGGTGCTGTTCAATATGCTGCCGGCCTTCCCCATGGACGGCGGCCGCGTGCTCCGCGCTCTGCTGGCCACGCGGTTGGAGTATACCCGCGCGACCCATATCGCCGCCTCGCTCGGCCAGGGGATGGCGTTTCTCTTCGGGTTCGTGGGGCTGTTCTCCAACCCTGCCCTGCTGTTCATCGCGTTGTTCGTCTGGATCGGCGCCGAGCAGGAGTCCAGCATGGTACAGATGAAGTCCGCGCTCGGCGGCATCCCGGTACGCCGGGCGATGCTCACGGACTTCCGGACCCTCGCGCCGGACGACGCCTTGAGCCGAGCCGTGGAGCTGATCCTGGCCGGCTCGCAGCACGATTTCCCGGTGCTGGAGAACGGCAGCGTCGTGGGCGTGCTCACGCGCGCCGACTTGATCGCCGCGCTAGCCCGGCAGCAGCCGGCTACGGTAGGCGAGGTGATGCGGCGCGATTTCCAGATGGTGGACGCCTCGGAAATGCTGGAAACCGCGTTTCGCCGCCTGCAAAGCAGCGGATGCAGTACAATCCCCGTAGTGCAGCGGGGTGAGCTGGCCGGCCTGCTGACGTCGGACAACGTCGGGGAGTTCCTGATGATCCAGGCGGCCCTCGGCAAGACCCCGCGCCTGCCGGCTGCTATCCGGTCCGCCGGACTGAGGTGACCTGCGAGTGGAGGTTGAGGAAGATGCGCAAAATCGAGCGGCGACTATTCTTGATGGCAGCGGCCGGGTTTCCCCTGGTGGGCCAGACCCCCAAGTGGCAGGGCAGTTGGAGCGCCTCCGGCAGCCGGGGGGTGATGCACGGCACCTGGACCGCCGCCCCCGGCGACGGTCCGCAGCTTCTCGCCGGCACTTGGGCGCTCCGCGATAACGGTAACCGCGTGGTCTCTGGCGGCACCTGGTCGGCCAGCAAATCTGGCGAAAGCTGGCAGGGATTCTGGCGCGCGCTGGTCGCCAAAGGCCCGGGCAGCGGGGGCAAGGACGGCGGCCAGATAGGCGGCTCCTGGACCGCCCAGCCACCGCTCGCGGCGGACGCCGGCATCGCCACAATGATCGAACTCGCCATGAAGAGCGTGGTAAGTGGCGGGTGGTTCATGGGCAAGAGCACGGGCGCGTGGTCGATCCGCGTCCAGCCGGGCCAGTAGTAAGATCTAGCCAGGAGGGAATATGGATCGCCGGACGTTCCTGAAGGAAACCAGCCAGGCCGCCCTGGTCACCTCGGCCCTCTCGCTCACGGCGGGCTCCTACAACCGCGTGCTGGGGGCCAACGACCGCATTCGCCTGGGCCAGCTCGGTTGCGGGGACCGCAGCCACGGGCACGTCCACATGGCGCAGATGGCGGCGAAGAAAATTCCGGTCGAGCACGTGGCGGTCTGCGATCTGTGGACCCACGCCCGCCAGCGCCGCGCCGCCCAGGTGAAGGAAGTAACCGGCCACGCGCCCCAGGAATACAAGTATTACGAAGACATGCTTTCGCGTAAAGACATCGACGGTGTCATGATCGCCACCGGCGACTTCCAGCACGCCAAGCTCTGCGCCGAGGTCGTGCGCGCGGGCAAGGACTGCTACGTCGAGAAACCCTTCGCCAACGTCCTGGCCGACGCGAAGGAAGCCCGCGCCGTCGTGAAGGCTTCGAAGCAAGTGGTGCAGATGGGCAGCCAGCACCGCACGCAGCCCTACCAGGTGGCGGTGCGCGACCTCGTCCGCACCGGACGCCTCGGCACGATCGTCAAGATCGAGCAGGAGTGGAACGTCAACATGCAGCGCTGGCGCGGCCGTCCGGCGGTGAAGGAATTGAAGGAGGCCGACACCGACTGGAAACGCTGGCTGCTCGGCAAGCCCTTTCAGCCCTTCGACCCGCAGGTGTACCTCGAGTTCCGCCTCTATAAGAACTTCTCAGGCGGCGTCTTCGACCAGTGGATGAGCCACGGCGCCGACCTGGTGCACCTGTGGACCGACTCCACGCATCCCGTCAGCGTGGTGGCCAACGGCGGCATCTTCTATTGGAAGGACGGCCGCGAGAACCCCGACACCGCCACCGCCGTCTTCACCTATCCGAAGGGTTTCATGTACAGTTACACGTCCACCTTCGCCAACAGCTATCGCAGCTTCAGCCGGATCCAAGGGTCGAAGGAGACGATCGAGAACTACGGCGGTGAGGGGGCATCGCTATTCATGGTCACGCGCGAAGGCGGGCCGCACCAGCCCGATCCCGAGGGCTGGCCCCACAAGCCGGAATACTTCGCCCCGCCCAGCATGGGACAGCCCGAGGATGGCGGCGAGATCGTGAAGGTCCCGGGCGTCAAGGGCGACTCCCACGGTCCCGACGACGATGATGCCCACCACCTGGGGATCTGGCTCGAGGCCATGCGGGACCGCAAAGAGCCCGGCGCCACGATCGACCACGGCTTCTCCCACGCCATCTGCTGCATCATGGCGGCGCAATCCTACTGGAGCGGCAAGAAGCTCTATTGGGACGCGCAGCGCGAGGAAATCGTGGATCACGTTACAGAGCCGCGACCGTGAGGGAGCGGTCCTAATCTGAACGTTCTTCTCTTCGGGGCCACCGGCATGGTGGGCCGAGGCGTGCTGCGTGAATGCCTCCTGGACCCCGGTGTAGAGCTGGTGCAGACGGTCGGACGCACCGCAAGCGGCGTGCAGCACCCCAACCTTCGGGAAGTGGTGCATCAGGACTTGTGGCACTACTCGTCCCTCGAAGCCGAGCTGTCCGGCTTCGACGCCTGCTTCTTCTGCCTCGGAGTGTCGTTGGCGGGGATGAGCGAAGCCGACTATGAGCGCGTGACCTACGGGATCACCGTGGCCGCCGCCGAGACCCTGTGCCGGCTCAATCCGCAGATGACGTTCATCTATGTGTCCGGTGCCGGCACCGACAGCTCGGAACGCGGGCGAACCATGTGGGCACGGGTCAAGGGTAAGACTGAGAACGCGCTCCTGCGTCTGCCGTTCAAGGCGGCGTACATGTTCCGCCCTGGCGTCATCCAGCCTTTGCATGGGGTGCGGTCGAAGACGGCATCCTACCGGGTCCTCTATGCACTGACTGGACCCCTGCTGCCCTGGCTCCGGCGGGCCTTGCCGGACTACATCACGACTACCGAACAGATCGGCCGCGCCATGCTAGCCGTAGCCCAGCACGGTGCTTCGAAGCCGGTTCTGGAAAGCAAGGACATCACCGCCATCGCGTGATCTGCTACTGCAGCGGCTGCAACCTCCCGCCCTGCACCAGCGTCCTGCCATTCACCTCGACGGTCGTGTCCGGGAAGAAGAACCACCGTACAAACCCGCCGCGCACCGCGCCGCCCAGTTCCTGGTTGTCCCCCAGGCTGAGCCGGACCATCCCGGCGCCGTAGGCGTAGTAGGGCAGCACGCGGCCGCCCCGGGGACGCACCAGCTTGGGGTTCAGCCCCAAGCCGAACTCGCGGAACCGGTACGCCGCTTCCCCGCCCGCTTGGAGCGCCGCTTCCACCACCGCCTGGTTCTGCGTCGCCGTAACGCGCATCACGCGGCCGTTCTCGATCTCGAAGCGGATGCCGCGAGCGGTGGCGTCGCCGAAGCGAGCCTCCGGAACCACGATACGTCCGGTGGCGGTCTCTTCGAGCGGCGCCACGCGCAGCGCGCCCGCCGGCAGCTCGATCTCGCGGTCCACCCGCACCCGCGCCGCCTTCGCCCGCTCGGCCGAGGCGTTCCCGTCCTGCCGGTTGAAGGGACGGTCGCCAATCCGGAAGCTCAGGTCGGTGCCGGCCCGCGTCGTCACGCGCACCACCCCCGAGCGCAGCGCGCGGATGGCCCGCTGCTGGGCCACGGCCAGCTCCCGGTAGTCGATCTCAAGCGCGGCCTCGTAAAGGACATCAAGCGCCGCCGAGTGCTCGCCGAACAGGCCGTCGGCCCAGACGCTGCCGCCTTCCCAGTGAAAATGGATCTCCCGGTGGACGCCCCCCTGGTCGAGCCACCGCGCCAGGGCCTCGCGCTGGTCGCCGGGCACGTCGCCGCGCACCGGCAGCCACAGGTAGACGTCCGCGCCCGCCAGGATCTTCTCGAAGTCCGGGACCGGCCCATACGCCAGCGGCGGCAGCGGCACCGCCCCAGCCAGCTTGATGCGCTGCTCGAGGGGCGCCACCAGCTCTTCAAAATGGCCGCGGTCGAACCGGATCAGCACCCGTTCGCCCGGCTGCAAGCGCAGGGCCCCGACGATCCGGCCGGCCATGGCGTCGTAGTTCAGGCCCCACGCGGGCGTCCCCGCCCCAGCCCCGAGCGCCAATGCTAAGATGAAAACTAGGCCTCTCGCCGCGATGATCGATCGCATTACTGTCCGGGGCGCCCGGCAGCATAATCTGAAAAACATCGACGTTGAAATCCCCCGTGACGCCCTCACCGTCATTACCGGACTGAGCGGTTCGGGCAAATCCTCGCTCGCCTTCGATACCATTTACGCCGAGGGCCAGCGGCGTTACGTCGAGACCCTCTCGCCTTACGCGCGCCAGTTCCTCGACCAGATGGAGCGGCCCGACGTCGACCTCATCGAGGGCTTGAGTCCCGCCATCTCGATCGAGCAGCGCACCACCAGCCGCAGCCCGCGCTCGACCGTCGGCACCATCACCGAGATCTACGACTATCTCCGGCTGCTCTACGCCCAGATCGGCGTGCCCCACTGCCCCAACTGCGGTCGCCAGATCAGCCGCCAGTCGGTCGACCAGATCGTCGAGCAGATCCTGGCCCTGCGCGGCGACGAGCGAATAATGATCCTCGCTCCGATCGTGCGCGGGCGCAAGGGGGAATTCAAGAAGGACCTCGAAAAGCTCGCCCGCCAGGGGTTCGTACGGGCCCGCATCGACGGCCAGTTGCGCGCCCTCGACGAGGATATCCAGCTCGACAAGCGCCGCAACCACACCGTCGAAATCGTCATCGACCGCCTGCTCATCAAGCCGGGCATCGAAAAGCGCCTGGAGGCCTCGATCCAGACCGCTCTCCGGCTCACCGGGGGGATCGTACTGGTGGCGGTCGTGGGCGGCGAGGAGCGCCTCGTCTCCGAGAAGCTGGCCTGCACGGAGTGCGGTACGAGCGTCCCGCAGCTCGAGCCCCGGTCGTTCTCCTTCAACAGCCCCTACGGCGCCTGTCCCACGTGCGCCGGCCTCGGCAGCAAGTGGTCCTTCGATCCTTCCAAGGTCGTCGCGGACCCCACCAAGCCCCTGCTGGACGGCGGCCTCGGCCCCGGAGCTTCCTCCGCCTACGTGCAGGACGCTCTCCGAGAGCTAGCCAGCGCCCACCGCCTCAAAATCGACCGCCCCTTCGAGGAACTCCCCAAGAAAGCCCAAGCGCTGCTGCTCCATGGGGCCGGTCCCGGGGAACCTGGAATCGTTGAAATACTACAACAGTCATACAATGAGACGTCGAGCGAGACTTATCGCGAGTGGCTGGAGCAGTATATGTCGCCCGTCACCTGCCCCGCCTGTCACGGTAAGCGACTGAAACCAGAGAGTTTGAGTGTCCAAGTAAACGGCCAGTCCATCGCCGAGTTTACCGGCCTGCCCATCGAGCGTGCCCTCGGGGCCGCCCAGGAACTAAAGCTCACCGGACGCGAGCACCAGATCGCCGGCCGCATCATGGAAGAGATCGTCGAGCGGCTGGAATTCCTCTTCCGCGTCGGCTTGGGCTACCTCAGCCTCGACCGCTCGGCCGCGACCCTCTCGGGCGGCGAAGCCCAGCGCATCCGCCTGGCCACCCAGATCGGCAGCAGGCTCCGTGGGGTGCTCTATGTGCTCGATGAGCCCTCCATCGGACTACATCCGAGGGACAACGACCGCCTGCTCGAGACTCTCACGCACCTTAAGAGCCTAGGAAACACTATAGTTGTAGTAGAACACGACCGCGAGACCATCGAACGCGCCGATTTTGTGGTAGATCTTGGTCCTGGTGCCGGGCGGCTGGGCGGCGAGCTGGTGGCGTTTGGGACCCCGGCGAGCATCGCTGCCAACCCCGCTTCCCTGACTGGCAGGTACCTGGCAGGCTTGGAAGATATCGCCGTCCCCAAGCACCGGAGAGCGACTGACGGAAAAGCCTTGGTAGTCCAAGGCGCTCAGGAACATAACCTTAAGAACCTGGAGGTCTCCTTTCCTCTTGGTTTGCTAATTGTAGTAACTGGGGTCTCGGGAAGCGGCAAATCGACCCTGGTGAACGAAATCCTCTACCGCGCCATGGCCCAGCGGATCTACCGCTCGATCGAAGAGCCTGGCAAGCACAAGACAATTGTAGGAATTGACAATATCGACAAGGTGATTCGCATCGATCAGTCGCCCATCGGGCGCACGCCCAGGTCGAATCCAGCCACTTATACAGGCGTTTTTACTCCCATTCGCGATCTTTTCTCCATGCTCCCCGAGTCTCGGGAGCGAGGCTACAAAGCCGGCCGTTTCAGCTTCAACGTCAAGGGAGGCCGCTGCGAGGCCTGCCAGGGCGACGGCCAGAAGCGCATTGAAATGAACTTCTTACCTGACGTCTACGTGACATGCGACATTTGTAGAGGAAAGCGCTACAACCAGGAGACGCTCCAGGTAAAGTTCAAAGGATACTCGATCGCCGACCTCTTGAACGCCACCGTCGAGGAGGCGCGAGGCGTGCTGGAGAACATCCCGCAGGTGAAGGCCAAGCTCGTGACGCTGTGCGAGGTCGGACTCGACTACGTCCACCTGGGGCAGTCGGCGACGACGCTCTCGGGCGGCGAGGCGCAGCGGATCAAGCTGGCCCGCGAGCTGAGCCGGCGGCAGACCGGCCGCACGCTCTACATACTGGATGAGCCCACCACTGGCCTGCACTTCGACGA
>JBGPDC010000137.1:0-15548 GCA_041482115.1 Terriglobia bacterium
ACGTTGAGCATGTCCTTCATGCCGGCGTTCATGCTGCCGATGTGGAGATCGGTCGAGATAGAGTCCGGCGGGAAACCTTGCTTCAGGGCGGGCACTGCGATGCGCCAGGCAAAGCTGCCGCCGCCGTGACCCGCGTCAAAGATCACGCCGCGCTTGCGGCCCTCGATCATGCCGGGGTTGACGTGGCCCGAGGGATCGAGCTCGCCGCGCAGACCCGAGAAGCAATGCGTGTAGATGTCGCCGGGACGCAGTTTTTTCGTCACCAGCTCGGCCAGGGACTTCTGGGGATAGGCCCGGCCGAAATCCACCATGACAGGGATGCTCGCGGTGTTCCCGGCCTCAACGGCCTGCTCGTAGGGATGCCACTCGGGTCCGGCGTAGTGGGCGCTCTTGACGCCGATGATGAGTCCCTTGTGCTGGAGCGCCATGTCGGCGGTGGGCTTGGCCTGCATGTCGGCGAGGTCCTGCTCGTAGTTGCCGCCGCGCATGCCGTTGCCGACGATGTTGATGAACGCCAGGACGCGGGTCCGCGAGCGGTCGATAATGCGCGCCTTGAACTCGTCGAAGTTGCGCCAGCCGGCGCAGCCGGCGTCGGCCACCGTGGTGACGCCGACGCGGAAGGTGTAGCCGTCGGGGTACAGGCTGTTGTCCCCGGCGTAGGAGCCTCGCTCGCCGGTGCCGGCAAAGACGTGGACGTGAATGTCGACGAGGCCGGGGGTGACGTAGAGCCCCGCGGCGTCGATGGTCTTTACGGCCGTGGTGGGGTCGATGGAGGGCGCGACCGCGGCGATCTTGCCGTCCTTGATGGCAACGTCGCGGACCGCGCTGATCTGGTTCTTGGCGTCGACGACATGGCCGCGGCGCAGCAACAGGTCGTATTGTTGGGCGGCGGCGTGGCCGCAAAACGCGAGCGAAAGCAGGAAGGCGAGGGAGCGATGCATCGGGGCACCTCGCCTGTATTATGCCAGCCGGAGGCAGGCGCGGGTTGATTCAGGTCAGGCTCCGTTGAAAGGGTTTCTGCGGGGTTATTCGGGGGTCGTGAGTATCTGAAGATTGTCGATGGCCGTATAGTCGGAAGCGTTGTTTGTGATGAGAGGTACCTGATAGTGAAGGGCATTGGCCGCAATCCAGGCGTCTGCCGTCTGAATCGGCCGGCCCTTTCGCCGCGCCTCAAAAGAGACCTGGGCCCATCGCACACACAACTCGCGGCTGGCGGGCAGGACGGCATACTGCCTCAAGTAAGCTGTGAGTTCGGCCCTCCGGGACGCTCCCCAACTGCGCTCGAGTGACCAGCGTTCCAATGCGGCAAGGGTCATGAAGGAGATGCCGAGAAGCTTCCCCACGACATAGGGCCGATAATGTGCGGCCCGTGAATCGCCTTTGAACAGCATCGATACGACGTCCGTATCGACGATGGCTGCGTTCATCGCTGCTGGGGCTGAACGGCGCCCTCCCGGCGCCAGGCGCGCAGCATCGCGCCGAACTGTTCTGGAGACTCATTTCCCGGCGAGGGGTGGCCGAGCAATGATTCGAAGTCCGTTATGGGTTGAATACCCTGACAGGCGGCCAGTTCCTCGAACGAGAGGTCGACTTGCTCTCCCGGCGTGCGATTGACCTTCTGCTCCACACCGTTAGCATAGCAGCCTGTGCCTAGGAGCAGAAAAAGGCCGGCGGGGAGGAAATCTCCCCGCCGGCCCGAGAAGCGCTGGCTGCTAGAACGTCAGCTTTAGAGCCAACTGAATAATGCGCGGCCCGCCCGAGGTGATGTCGCCCTGGGTCGAGCCGGCATTGGCCAGCGTCTGGGTGATCTTGCCGTAGTTCCCATCGGACAGATTGGTGGCCGGGTTGTTGAACATGGGGTGGTTGAAGACGTTGAAGAACTCGGCACGGAACTGCATGCTCACCCTCTCACCCTTCAGAGGGATTTTCTTGAACGCGCCCATGTCCCAGCTAAACATGCGGGGACCGCGCAGCGTCCCCTTGCCCAACAGACCAAAGGTTCCGGTCGGGTTGGTCGCGAACGCCGCTTTGTTGAACCACTGCAGGAGGGGGTCGCCGCCGGGCTGGGCCGGATCCTGGCCGGTCGGGACCGCGCGGTCGCGCCCCAAGCCGGTCAGCGAGTTGTCCTTCCCGGTCACCACGGTCATCGGCGAGCCGGTCTGGAACTGCTGCACTCCGGTCAACTGCCAGCCGCCAATCACCTTGCCTCCGACACCCTTCATGTGATTGCCGAACGGGATCTCCCAAACATACGACGTGACGATGCGGTGGGTATGGTCGAAATCGGACGGCCCTTTGATCATCTTGTCAAAGTAAGGGTTGGTCCAGGGCATAACCTGGTCTCCGCCGCCGCCGTTGCCCTGCAGGCCGCTGCCGACATCATCGATGCTCTTGGAGAAGGTGTAGTTGGCCTGGAAGGTGAAGCCCCGCGAAAAGCGCTTGGTCAACGACCCCTGCAGGGAATTGTAACCGGAGACGCCATTGTCGTTGTATCCGGTCATGGTGCCGTAGAAAGGAGCAAACAACCGGCGAGCGTCGGTCGTGGAGTTCGTCACACCGGGCGAAAATACGGCCGGATTATTCTCCCAGGTCCGGCGCAGGTGGATGCCGTGGGAGCCGACGTAGGCGACCCGGACCAGCCAGTCGGAAGTGACCTGCCGCTCGGCGGTCAGATTCCAGTTGTAAATGAGCGGCGTGTCGAGCCCGTCCGCCACGTAGGTCGTATACACGCCCGGCCTGGGGAAGGTCGAGGCCGCGCTCGGGGGAGCGGCTGGGAAAGGATCGGGAAAACCTGAAGTCACGTACGGAGCGCGCAGCAAGCTGAGATTGTTGATAGTGACTTGCGGGCTCCACGGGGCCGCATCCACGCCGCCGTTGTTGGTGTCGCCGCGGGCGTGCTGGTCGTAGAACGCGCCTATTCCGCCGCGCAGGCTGGTCTTGCCATCGCCAAACACGTCCAAAGCGAAGCCTACCCGGGGCGCCAGGTTATTCCAACTGGCGTTCGCCCCGCCATAAGGCACACCGGGGTCTCCAAAGAACGTTACCCCAGGAGGCGCCAGGGGAAACCGTTGGGAGTGCACTCCGGCCAGGAAGTCGGTAACCCGGAACTTCTCGTAGCGGTCGCGGATGTCGATCCACGGCCCGGTCGGCTCCCAGCGAATGCCGGCGTTGACCGTCAGGCGGCGGGTGACCTTCACGTCATCCTGGATGAAAATCGCTGGATAGGTCGCCCGGAAGTACTTATACTCCCCGGCTCCCTGGGTCCAAGTCCCAACCGTCCCCAGCAGGTAATCGGACATCGCCATACCGGTGACGTTGGGGCTGAACGTCACGGTGCCGCCCTGCAGGAAGAAGTTGCGGATCTCAGCCCGCTGCCGGTCAATCGAGGTGCCGAACGAGAAGCTGTGCTTGCCCTTGATCCAGCTCAGCCGGTCCGCCCACTCGAAGCCGTTCCGGATGAACGCCCCGCACAGGTTGTCGCCCGAGCTGAAGAATCCGCTTACGCTGTTCTGCTGAATCATGGAACAGTTCTTATCCTGCTGCTGGTTTATGGTCATGCCCAAAGTCTGCCAGTCCGGCACTCCCGGGGGCGGACCGCGCTTGGAGAATTGCCGCACGTAGCCGAAATGGAAATCGTTCAGCAGCGTCGGACCGAAAGTGTGGATTTCGCCGATGTTCGCGTTCTGCACGCGAGTCCCCGACCCATTGGAGTAGCTCGTATAGTTGTGGGGGTCGAAGTTCGCCGCGTTCTGGAAGTGGTCGATGAAGTACCGTCCCGTCAGCCGGTCGTTCTGGCCGATCTGGTGGTCGATTCTCATCACACCCTGATCCAGGTTCTGCCGGATGCCGGTCTGATAAATGAAGAACCCCGTGCCGCCCAAACCCGCGGGCAGCAGCCGGTTGGCGAAGGCGACAGACACCGGATCGAACCGGCTCGTGGGAATCTGATTGTTTGTAAAGCTGCCACCGAGTGGGTCCTTCAGCACCGTGTTGCAGGGGCTGCCGCAGGTGGTGAAATTGCCATTCAGCTCATCGACGGTGGGCCCCAGCGCGTTCTTGGCGGCGTTGATGTTGCGCAGGCGGGTCCCCTGCCAGCCGACGAAGAAGAACGTCTTATTCTTCCCGTTGTAAAGCTTGGGGATGTAAACCGGCCCGCCGCCGTAAGCCCCGAACTGATTGCGCTTCAGGAAGTCGGGGACCGGCGCGAAGAAGTCGCGGGCGTTGAACTCGCGGTTGCGGACGAACTCGAACGCCCCGCCGTGCAGCTCGTTGGTGCCCGATTTGGTCACCGCGTTCACCACGGCGCCAGCGTTGTTCCCGTATTGGGAGCTGAAGTTGCTGGTCTGGATGCTGAACTCCTGCAAAGCGTCGGGGAAGGGAAATTCCTGGTTCAACTGGAAGTAGAAGTCGGTGTTGGCGTTGCCATCCAGCCGGTAGCTGACCTGACCGGTTCCGGAACCGTTGGCCGAGAGATAGAAATTACCGGGGATGCCCTTGCCGGTCTCCGTGCTGGTCGAGATCATCACGGTACCGGCGACCAGGGTGGCGAGCTTGGCGGCATCGCGCCCGTTCAAGGGTAGCTCGACGATGCGCGCCCGGTCCACGACTTCGGCGAGCGTGGAGGTGGCGGTGTCCACCTGCACTACTTGCCCGGCGACGTTGACGGTCTCGGTGACGGCCCCGACCTCCATCTGGATGCCGATGGTCAGGCTCTGGTTGGCGAGTAACACGATGTCCGCCCGGCGGAAAGCCCGGAAGCCGGCGGCTTCCGCCGACAGGATGTAAGTCGTGGGCCGCAGGTTGGGCAGACGATATTCGCCGCCGCTGCCGGTGGTGGCGCTTTGCGCGAAACCGGTGCCGGCCTCGGTAGCGGTGACTTTGGCGGCGGGAACGACGGCGCCGCTCTGATCGGTCACGGTACCCACGATCTGACCGCCCTCTTGACCAAATGCTGCCAGGGTGAACAAGCCCCACAGCGCTAGACCTACGACAATTCGTTGGACCCTCATGTAACCTCCCACCAAAATTTGTGCCGCGAGGCACATCTTCCCGTGGAGTCTCTCGGCCCGCCGCAAAGAGACACCTACGGCCAAGCTCTACCTACCGCCTGGGCAGGAGGCGACAGTAATCAAAATTCCCCGTTGTGAATTCCCCGAAAGCGAACGATTTGAGGGTAGTCTATCACCCGGCGGGGTGACGGTCAACACCCTGGCGCGACAAAAACGTATGATTTTACTTATGCTTGGAGCCCGGAGGCGGGGAGGAGCGCCATTGGAAATCAGCCACTACCGGGTTGTGGTCGGAGGCCATGGCCGAGTCGGAGGGCTGCAGGTGGTGGGCGGCCAGCCAGGTGGAAGGCAGCGCGCGCGAGTCGAACACGAAGGCGTGGATCACACGCAGGGACGAGGCGCTATAGAGCTGAAAGTCCAGACGGCCGGGCGGGTAACGGGAGGACGAATCGGCCCAGGTGACGTTGGAGAGGCCGGCGAGGTCCAGCGCCTCCACGGTCAGGAGGTCGGAGCCGGCCGGATCGAGTCCTTGGGCGAGGGTGTCGAGGGGGGCGCGAAGTCCGACCAGGTTGAAATCCCCGGCCACCAGCACGGCCTGGGAGGGCTGGTCGCGCTGCGCCTGGTTGATCGCGGCACGGAGGGCGGCGGCTTGGGTGAGGCGGATGCGGTCCTCTACGCCGCCGGGGTGGGTGGCGCAACAGACCAGGTCCAGAGCCACAGTGAGCAGGCGGCGTCCCGAAAGCTCGACCCAGGCGCCAGTGGCCGGGACGCCACCGGCGAGCACCGCGGGCAGCATTGGAAAGGGGGCGGGCCGGGAAGCGAGAACTTCGTCGCGCACCGCGGGCGGGAACTCGATAGAGCGGAACGCCGCGGCCGCGGTCAGGGGGGAACGAGTAGCGATCAGGCTGCGCTCGCGGTATCCACTCGAGCCCAGCAGGACGCGCCAGGGCGGAGCTTCCGGGGAGGCCGGTAGTTGCGCGAGAAATTCCTCCACGGCCGCGACGGGGACTTGCGGGCTTACCTCGTCGAGGAGGATGAGGTCGGGCTGGAGAGCTCCGAGAATATTGAGGTACGGTGCTGGGCTGGTCAGGAGCCGCTGGCCGGAGACGTTCCAATTGAGCACGCGGAAGTCGGTAGCCGGAGGGCGGGCTAGCGGGTCGGCGGCAGCCGGGGGCCGGCGCGGCCGGCGGCGGGGCGCGAGGCGGTGGCGCAGAATCCCGCTCTCGGCCAGTACCTCGCCCGAGGCCCCCAGCCACACCACCTTCGCACGCAAAGAGGGGGCCGGGAACCGCGCCGGGGTGCGGGCGAGACGCAACTCGAAGCGCTCGGCAGCGTAAGTGGGAGCGGAAAGAAAGCCGAGCTGATAGGCCGTGAGCCGGGAAGGCGCGGGCCCGGGCACCCGGGCGGCGACGCCTTGCGGACCGGAGGCAGGCGAAAGCTCCACGACCAGGTCGACACCCGGAAGTCCGTGCTCGGCGCCGCCCGTAGCGGGGTTGGCGTCGGTGTCCAGCAGGAGCAGACAGGTGGAATCGCTCGATTCCTGGAGGCTCCACTGCCGTCCGAAGTCGAGGAGAAAGTAGACGGCCCGGGAGTCGTCCGTGATCCGGACGTCGCGCAGGCCTCCGGTTTGGGAAGCTGGCGAGACGCGGACGCGGCTCCAGTCGCCAAAGCCGCCGTCAATGACGATCCGGGGCGCCGGGGACTGCGCCAGCGCGACGGCCGGCAGCAGCGCCAGCAGGAACCGGCGCAGCAGGGTCACTCGACGTTGACGCTTACCGAAACGTCCAGCGTGCGGGGCGGCAGACAGGCTTTATCGTTGCAGGCCTGGTAGCGAAGCTTGCCGGCCAGATGGACCTCTCCCGGTGCGGTTCCGGGGGGAACCTGGAAACGGCTCACGACCGCCACCGTCCCCGAGTAGACCAGCAGGGGTTTCGCGGAGAAATCGTACTTGACGGACTCGGCTTTCGGATAGGTGATGCCGCGAGCCGGCAGAGGCGCCTCCGCCCAGGTAAGGAGGGTCGGGATGAGGTAATCTTCGGCCGGCTTACTGGAGTTGATGTGGTACCCACCGCGGATCATCAGGCGCAAGGGAACCTCGACCTCGCCGCCGCGGCGAGCCTTGAAGGGGGCGGCCGGTTCGATCGAGACGACATGCGGCGCCTGCGCCCGGCCCGGGGCTACCAGCGCGAGTAGCAACACACCGCTAAAGCAGGCCTTTGATCGCATTCTCGAACTCGTCCTTGCTGGTGAGGCCCTTGTGCATAACGAAGATCCGCCCCTGCTTGTCGATGATCAGGGTCGTAGGCAGCACCTCGATGCCGCCGAAGGGGGCGGTCATGTCATCGTTGCCGAGCAGCACCGGGTAGTTCATTTTCATCTGGTCCAGGAAGGGGCGGACTTCCGACCAGCCACCCTCGTCCATCGAGACGCCGAGGACGGTGAAGCCCTGGTCCTTGTACTTGCGCTGGAACTCGATGAACCAGGGGACTTCGATCTTGCAGGGGCCGCACCAGGTCGCCCAGAAGTCGAGCAGGACGACCTTGCCCTTGAAATCCGAAAGCCGTACGACTTTGCCGTTCGGGTCGGGCAGCGAGAAGTCGGGGGCGGCCTGGAGGCCCTTCGCTTCGGCGCTGGTGTCGCTTGCCTTGCTGGCGTCCTTCGCGGCGCGAGACGAAGAACAAGCGGCGAGGCCGGCCAGCAGGGCCGCGGCAATCAGAAGGTGACGGTTCACAAATTCTCCTTACCTAGATTATAGACGTCCCAGGGGAGTGCGGGTGACAGGAGGTTAGCGATGCACTAATTTCGGCTGGAATTTTACGGGTGTAAGAGCCGCGCCTCGGCTCTCGCCGGAGTGTCCGGAACCGGTGGAGTGCCGGTGCATCCCGTTCCGGCGGTGCGGAGCGGGAGCGGGCCGGAAAGAGAAGGCCACGGGGTACGAAACTTCAGACTGACGTGGTGAACCCCGGGCTCGAGTCCGAGGAGTTGCAGGCCGCTGCCGCACTCTTTCTCAATGACGGCCTCGCGTCCATCTAACTCCGCAGTCCAGCCGGGACAATCGTAGGTGAGAATACGCATCTGGCTGGCTGTCCGGCTCTCGATCCAGTACTCGCGCTCGGAGGTCCGGATGCGCTTCCTCGCGATCACGGAGTCTCCCGATACCATCTCCGCCTGGCCGGATGCGGCGGCCAGGTAGTAGAGGCTGTCCGCGCCGAGGGGCCGGTGCTCGGCCAGACCATTGAGGTAGAGGGCGCGCCTCTGCGGCGGCAGACGCTGCATCGTTTCCTCGTCCACGGCCGGCCGCAGCGAGGCCTCGTCTCGCGCCAGCGGCGCTCTCGCGGGCAGCAGCAGCGCCGAAAAGAAGAGGACCACCCCCACGGCGACGGCGATGGGGAGCGCGGCATCCACCCGCTTGGGAACCGCCGCCAGCGAGACCCCCACCCACAGGGAGAGCAGCATTTGCCAGCGCCATCCAAACTGCACCATGCCGTACCCCGGCAAATGCAGCAGCAGCGTCGCAATGGGAGGCAGCAACGCCGCGATGGTAAAGGCGGCGAACCAGGGGAGAACCTTCAGAAACCACTTCGCCGAGGCCTTCTCGAGCGGGGCCTGGATCATACTAGGCCGAACGAGGGCCAAGCTGAGCCCCAGGATCAACTGGCCCACAGCGATCATCCTTCCGACTTGATTGATGAAGCTCCAGTCCTTGTCGTAGGACGTCTCAGCGGCGCCAGGGGCAAAGAAGACGCTGTCCATATACGGGTGGCGCTGCTGCAGGAATTGCGCGCGCGTATACGACAACCCGTGGAGTTGTGGAATCCAGAACCAGGACGTGAGAGCGACGGCGGTCAGGCCCAACAGCGCCGCCGCCAGGAATCGCCGGGGACCCAAGATAGGCCAGAGCCAAGGCGCGGCCAGCAAGAGCAGCAAGCCGAGCAAGTAGGCGCTAATGGTATGGGTGAGGATCAGGCCAGCTCCCGCCAGTACCAGCAGAGCGGCATTCCACCAGGTCCGGCGCCCGTCCAGAATCCGCAGCCCGGCGCCGATCAGGAGGGCGGTCCAGGCCAGAGCGAAAAACTGCGGATACATTCCGCGTGCCAGGCACACAAACGTCGTCCCGGGAAGCAGCAGGACCGCAGCGGCGGCGACGGCGCTGCGCGGAGGGCTCAGCCAGCTTCGCGCCAGAAAATACACGCTGGCGCCCGTGACGAAGGCCCAGACCAGAATGCCCCAGCGCAGGCCTTCGACGGCGCTCAAGCGGCAGACCGTCGAGAGCAAACTCAGGACCGCAAACGATAGCGGCGGATACAAAACGAACGTCGGACTGCCCCGCCCGCCATTCGCACTGGCGGCCCAGCGCGGGATCCATTCCCCGTCCTGCAGCGCTCGCAGATAGTCTTCCTGCAGCGCGAGATAAACGGGCTGATCTGCCAGGCGTCCGAAGGCCGGAGATCCCCACAAACTCAGGGCATAACACCCGAGTACGAGGGCCGTGAGGATCGCGATGCTGACGCCGGAAGCGGCTCGCCGCCTCCAGGAGCTCGCGTTTTCATCTTTAGTATGGATTTCCACCGTCAGAGCGCTCGCACTATTTGCAGCCGCCCAAGTATATCTGCCGGCAGAGCCCGGGGATGTACTCCGGAAGGCCGTGTCTGAGGTGGATTTTCTGCCTAGTGAGGAACAGGTGAAATACTTAGGAACGCCGCCCCGACGACCAAGCCCGAGCCTCTGAGTCTGGGCCGCACACCCTCCTGAGATGAGGCTAAGGAATACGCCTAAGCCGTTAGGGCCTATAACCCGGCCCTAACCATCTAAAGATAGGTTGTAGCCATCCAGCCGGGTGGTTTACTTTGGCTTTGTCCTCTTGGAGAGGCCGATCGGCAACAAAAAAACTAAGGAGAAACACATGACCAAGTTTTACCTCACACTGACCCGCTTGCTTCGCGACAAAGAAGGCCAGGACCTGGTGGAGTACGCTCTGCTGGCCGGCTTCATCGCGGTCGCAGCCGGCGCTCTGCTGCCGGGCATTTCTACCAGCATCAGCACCATCTTCAGCAAGATGGCTTCGGTTCTGACCAACGCCGCCTCGGCGTAGTCGGGAACAGGACACACCGGCCCGGGTTTCGACCCGGGCCGGTCACCCTCCTCGCCGGAGGCCCTCCCCGCCTCGACGCTCCCTTCCGATCGTGCCGCCGCCTGAGCCGCGCGGCTGTGACTCTCATAAGAAAATTTGATTTGACTTCCAGGTGGACCTCGCCTAGTTTTGAGATGATCCCCGACGATCGGGACCCTGCTCCGGTCCGTCCTTCTTACCCTCTTTGAGTGCCGGAGGACTGGGTCGTCCGCCGGAAGAAACGATTACATCCGTTACTTTGTCCGGCGGTTCGGCTATTGGGTTGACGCCCGTCTGGTCCAGTGCTATACCAGGGGTATCAATTTTAGGGTCTTCTTGTGAGATCGTGAGGTGGCAGGTGGGAAGCGCTGCTGCAACCGTCAACCCTTTGGAACCTAATTCGAACGGGAGGAACCAATGATCCGGCTATCCCTTAGGAACAGGATGCTCTTGTGCGTGGCCATCGCCGCCATTATGGCGCTGCCGGCCGGCGCACAGTACACCACAGCCAGCCTGGGCGGCACGGTGATGGATGCCAGCGGCGCGGCCATTCCGGACGCGAAAGTCACCGTCCGAAACACGGAAACAGGATTTACCCAGTCGGTCAATGCGAGCGGCGTGGGGGCCTTCCTGTTCCCCCGGCTTCCCATCGGGAGTTATGAGCTACGGGCCGAGAAGGAAGGGTTCGCGACCAACGTGCAATCCGGCCTCCGGCTGGCGGTCGACCAGGCGGCCAACGTCTCGGTGACCTTACAGGTCGGCCAGGTGGCGAACCAGGTGACCGTCACGGGCGAGACCGAGCTCGTGACCACGCGCACCGCCGCGGCTGGCCAGGTGGTCAACCAGTTGCCCATTATCGAGCTGCCGCTCAACGGCCGGCGGCCGGAGCGGCTGATGTATCTGGCCGCGGGCACGGTCGACCTGGGCCGCGACAACTGCCGCATCTGCGGCAACGGCGGCGTGTATCCGGGCGAGGAGACGCCGGGCGTGAACGGGGCCGGGCTCGGCCAGGTCAATTTCCAGATGGACGGCGCCGACCACAACGACACCTATCTCAACAGCAGTCTGCCCTTCCCCAATCCGGATTCCGTGCAGGAATTCAGCCTGGTATCGACCAATTTTTCGGCCGAGTACGGCAATGCCGCGGGCGGAATCGTCAACATCGTCACGCGCTCGGGGACGAACCAGATCCACGGCACGGCTTTCGAGTTTCTCCGCAACGGCGACCTGAACGCGCGGCAGTTCTTCGCGCCGGCCCAGGATCAGTTGAAGCGGAACCAGTTCGGCGGCAGCGCCGGTGGCCCCCTCGTGAAGGACAAGCTGTTCTACTTCGGCACCTTCCAGGGCACCCGTGTCCGCAACATCAACAACGGCATCGTGCAGTTCGTCCCCACGGCGGAGCAGCGCACCGGCGACTTCTCCTCGGTTTCGACGAAGCTGATCGATCCGGTCACGAAGGCGGCGTTGGTGAATAATCAGATTCCGGCCAACCGTATCAGCCCCGTGACGAAGTATTTCCTGGACCAGATCCCGCTGCCGAACGGTCCCGGCGGGCGGTTGACGTTCTCGAGCACCGGCATTATCCAGACCGAAAACCAGGCCATGGGGAAGGCGGATTACGTGGCCGGCAAGCAGCAGATCAGCGGGCGCTATTTCTTCACGGATTTTGATGCGCCCCCGGTCATCCCGGCGGCGAACGTGCTGGCGGCCCCCAGCTCCGGCAATCGGGTGCGGGTGCAGAACGTCGCGCTGAACCACACCTTCACCGTGTCGCCCACGCTGCTGATCAACACCACCTTTGGGTATAACCGCCAGCGCGGCGGGTCACTCTCCGGCGCGCCGTTCAGCTTCCAGAAAGCCGGCGTCAAGATTCTGGGCCCGGAGGACTCCGACGTCAAGGCGCCGCCCGAGTTAGCGCTGTCGGTCACGGGCGGCCCCAGCATCAATAGCAATCACCTGGGGCAGTTCGACCGGGGCGACTACACGATCCGGGAAGTCGTGACCAAGATTCGCGGCGCCCACCAGATCAAGTTCGGCGGCGAAGCCGTGCGCGTTTCCAATTTTCTGGTCAACACCTTCCAGATGGCGGGCAACTTTACCTTCAGCGGCCAGCTCTCCGGTCTCGGTCTGGCCGATTTCATGTTCGGCCGGACCTCGCAATTCCGGCAGGGAGGCGGCGAGTTCAAAGACCTCAAGGGCACCAAGTGGGGATTCTTCGTGCAGGATGACTGGCGGGTGAGCCAGCGGCTGACGGTGAACCTGGGCCTGCGGTGGGATCCCTACATTCCTTACTATGACCGCCAGGGCCGCGTGATCTGTTATCTGCCCACCTCGACGGCGAAGTCCCAGCGCTATCCGAACGCGCCGCTGGGGTTCTACTATGGCGGCGACACGGGGTGCCCGACCGCCGGATCGAATGCCAACTGGGGCAATCTCGGACCCCGTATCGGCTTTGCCTACCGGGTCACTCAGGACGGCAAAACCAGCTTGCGAGGCGGGACCGGCATCTACTACACGCCCATCCAGTCGGGCGGCGGCTTCAACGGCTACGCCGACACGGCGCCCTTCGCCGGCACCTTCACTCTGAACGACGCCGACTTCACGGATCCTTACGGCAGCAAGGCGCTGGCGAATCCGTTCCCCAACAACTTCGGACCGCGCGTGCCGGGGCCGGATTTCGTTTTTGCGCCGAATAACGGCATCGTGAACTATTACCCGATCGACTACCACATTCCGCAGCTCATCAACTGGACCCTGCGCCTGGAGCGGCAGTTCCTGACCGACTGGGTGGCGAGCGCCGCCTACCTGGGGAACAAGGCCTCGTTCCAGCGCGTTGGAATGCAGGAAAACCCGGCGGTTTACATCCCCGGGGTGGACGCCAGCGGCAATCAGCTTTCGACGACCGGCAACACCCAGCAGCGCCGCGTCTATCCGACTAACGGCCCGATTGCGCGGCAGGATCCGGGCGGCAACAGCAACTACCACGCTTTGCAGCTCAACGTAGAAAAACGCTTCTCGCGCGGGTTTACGCTGCTTTCCAACTACACGTGGTCGAAGACTACCGACAACATCAGCGCCGTCAACCCGATCACGCGGCGCTTCGAGCGCGGGCTGTCAGGCGACGACGTCCGGAACAACTTCAAGCTTTCTGGTGTCTACCAGTTGCCCGGCGTGAAGCGGGCCGGCTTCAGCAAGCTGCTCAACGGCTGGGAAGTGAACCCCATCATTACCTGGCAGAGCGGGTTCCCCTTTACGATCACCAGCGGCCGGGACAATTCGTTCACCGGCATCGGCTCGGACCGCGCGGACTACAAGCCGGGTGTTACGAGCATAGGTCAGTTGAGCTTTGGCCGGTCCCACGGAGACGAGATCCTGCAGTGGTTTGACACCTCGCTGTTTACGGCCAACGCCATCGGAACTTTCGGCAACGTGGCCCGGAACACCCTGCGGGGCCCGCGCTTCTTCAATACGGATCTGGGCATTCTGAAGGGGACAAAGCTCACGGAGCGAGTGAACCTGCAGTTTCGGACGGAGTTTTTCAATATCTTCAACAACGTGAACTTCCGCCTGCCGAACGGGAACAACGCCTCGGGGCAGTTTGGCCAGATCACGGCGGTGCTGGGCGATTCACAGCGGATCGTGCAGTTCGGTTTGAAGTTGTCGTTCTGATATGGAGCGACCTGTCAAGCCCCACGTAATTTGAGGGGTTTGGTTTTTAGGCCGGCTTGCCTCCGCAGGAGGAAAGCCGGCCTTTTGTTTTGGTGCAGCAAGCCGTGAAGTGTTCCCGCCGGAGCCGCCCGTCGCGATTACCATCTGGCCGGAACGGCGCGCAGCAGTCCAGGGCGCGCCGTGGTTTGGCGCGGCGAAGCGAACCCTTGACTGCGAGCACCGTTCTGGCACTCCGGACACCTTCGACGGGCGGCGTAGCGGGAACACGTTCCCGCTGGTGAGTTTGGAGCGTTTGGGTTTGGACAGCAGGGCCGCTGACAGTCCAGGAGCAAACGCGACGATTGATCACTCTGCTATTCGCGGGTCGGAACCGCAGGGTCATGATCGGTCGGGAGCTGCCTCGGACTGAGTACGCGGGTGGGGTTCGGAAACCGTTCCGCACAGAACATGAGGAGGGTTCTCCTTTTCGTGGTCCCTGCGCTGTCATCGGCGCTGCTGTCCGGTTGGTCAAAAGAGCTTCTCTCAGGCGACTCTGGCGAGCTGGTGTTGCTTTTCCGTTTCGACCGCAATCGCCCCGATGAAGCCCCGCATTTCGCGTCCGATTGCCGTCACGATTTGGTTCTTATTCTTGCCGCGCGCTGCCATAGCCTTGTAGCGTTGGTGCAGTCGTTGTGGGGCCTTCCAGGCAAGGTCCTTGGCTTCCGGGCTGCTCGCCAGGCTTTTTTGTCTGCGGAGCAGGAAACCGATCACGTTCGGCCGGTGCTGATACGCCCAAGCTGCTTCCACCAGCACCCGTCTGAGGTGACTATTGCCCGTCTTAGCGATCCCGCCCCGCTGGATGCGGTTGCCGCTGGAATGTTCCCTGGCCACCAAGCCGCTGTAGCCCATCCGTTGCCTCGGACTGGGGAAGCGGGATAGAGAACCCAGTTCGCTGACAATGCTGGCAGCCGTGGTTTGTGCCACTCCGCGGAGAGCCTGCAAGGCTTCGATCACGGCCCGGATCTCTGGCGGCGCCTGTTGCACCGCTTCGTCGAGGGCTTTCTCCAGTTTCACAATGCGCGCGGCAACGTGGTCCACTTCCTCCAGGTAATCGGCCAGGGTGGCCTCCAGCGCGGGTTGATCAAAATGAACGTGGCTCTTGATCCACTCTCGATGTTTTGGGGTCCAGGCTTTGATTCCCTCCGGCCGGCGCCCGTGCCGCAAGAGAAACTTCCCCAGCCGGTGCCGCGCCTGGAGCTGATCTTTTTTCGCCGCTTCCCGGGCCCGCACCAGATCGCGCAGCGCCTCGTGCGAGGCATCCGGGACCCACACAGCCGTAAGTTCGCCGGCGCGGTGGCACCGCGCCAGTTTCTCCGCATCTCGCCGGTCCGTCTTGACCCGGTCTCCGGCCTTGGTTGGCACTAGGCTCGGCGCGATCACCTCGCACGCCACCCCCAGTTGCGTGAGCTGCCAGAAAAGCACGTATCCGGTCGGACCGGCCTCGTAGCACGCCCTCAGATGCTGTACCGGTCCGAGTTTGTGAACCAGCTTGCGGACCGATTCCAAGCGGTTCGGGATGACGCCGATCGAGCGGACTTCCCCTCCCATTTCGGCCACTGCGACAGCAATCGTTTCGGCGTGGACATCCAGCCCGACAAACAGTACTTTAGACATGAGCGATCAGTTCCTTTCGTATGCGGCTCTGCGCCGCTGGATTTACCTCTTCGCAGCGTAACCCGCGCTACTGCGAATCGGCTGGTCGCTCCATATTGACTGACGAG
>JBGPDC010000138.1:0-15466 GCA_041482115.1 Terriglobia bacterium
GAAGGCCACCTGGATCTGCCGGAAGATGGACTCCGCGCGCAGCAGGTGCTGCAAGGCCTTTTGCTCGTCGGGCAGGGCCTCTTGCCACTTCTGCCGTCCCAGCTTTTCCGCCGCCGGACCCATGGCCGCGGCCGCCTTCTCCATGTTCTCGACGAAAATCTTGAAGTCGTTGCTCGCGCCCGCCAGTTGCCGCCGCTTCATGCGCTCCGCGAGCGTCTGCGACTGGTCTTTCAGCTTGTCCTGGATTCCGGACAGCGTCTTGGCGTGCTCGGCCGCCTTCTGCTTGTCGAGCGCCCGGTCGCGGGCCAGGTTCCAGGTGGCCGCGACAATTTCTTTCTGCCGCCGGGAGATCTCGGAGCTATCGTCTTCTCCACCGCCGCCCCCGCCTCCGCCGCCGCCCTGCTGCGACTGGAAGAACTCGCGCTCGAAGGGCTGTATCTCGACGAAGAAAATGTCGGTCTTGCTTTCGGTCTTAGCATCGCGGGCGAGCGCGTAGTAGCTCACCACGTCGCCAGGCACCAGGCCCAGGCTCTCCAGCATGAAGGTGTAAGAGCCGTTCTTCTCGCGTCCCCCCCCGGCCCCGAGATTCACGCTCTTCTCCCCGCCGCCATTCACCGAGTAGCGCAGTTCAAAGTCGCGCAGCCCGAAGTCATCGGTGGCCTGGAACTGCGCGGTCACTTCCTCGATGGAGGTGGCCTTGTAGTCGCGTCCCGGCTTGGTGATCTTGATGACCGGCTCGTGGTCGGGAACCGCTTCAACGAGGAAATCGTCGCTCAGGCGGACGACTTCGCCGTTGTAAAGGGCCGCCACGAAGTAACGCCCGTCCTTCTCGACGGTCAGCTTGCCGCGGCTCCAGTTACCACTGGCCGACAGAGAAATGTTCTTCTCCTCGTCCAGGCGCAGCAGGCCGCCCGCGAGGGGACGGTCCGTCTCGACTTCCACCTCGACAATCGTCCCCGCGACGGCGCGAATGTCGCCGCCCGCCTCTTCGGTGGCCTTCGGGAGGCCGGTCCAGGAGGGGAATTGGTAGTTGAGCCGCACCTTCTTGACGTTCGGCATCTCGACTACCTTCAGCTCGTACTCCGGGCTCTTCATGGCCCCGGCCGTGACGAAGTAGCGGAGCTGCTCGGAAACGCCCGCCAGGATGAACTCAAAGCCGGTGTCATCGAGGCGGCGCTGCATGGGCGCCTCTTCCCACTTGGCGCCCGAGGCGTACTTCACGCTGATGAACGCATTCGGCGCGTAGAAGCCGATGGTCTTGGCGCTGATCAGCACGTCGGCGCGTTTTCGCACCGTGGCCGAGCCCGGCTGCACCACCATCTGGTAGAGGCTGGAGGTTTCCGACTTGAGCCAGCCGGCCCACAGCCGCGCCGTGCCATAGCCGAGGTACCCCGGCCCGGCCACGCCGAGCCAAATCAAGACCGCCACGGCCAGCACGCCGACGCCGGAAAACGTCCAGATCGGTCCTGAGGAAGCGATGTGCGTGGGAGGCGCCTGCTCCGCGAGGCGCAGCGTGTCTTCGGCCAGCAAGCCCAGAATCGGATTCTGCTTTTCGGTGGCTTTCTGATCGACGAAGGTCTGGATGCGTCCCTCGAAAGCGGGGAAGCGCTCTTCGAGGCGGCTGACCCAGGGCTTGTTGCCGCGCCGGATAGCCAGCAGCGGACGAACCACCAGGATCAGCAGCACGGCCGCCAGCGAGCCGAACAGCACGGTGCGTCCGGAAATGACCGTCCAGTTGGCGAAAGCGTACCGGTTGGCGAACACCACGCACGCCAAGGTCAGCAACAGGGCCGCGGCCCCGGCCACGCCCAAACCTCGGGTGGCCACTGTGACTTGCACCCTGCGCTTGACTTCTTGCAGGTACTGCTCCAGAGCCGTGAACGGATTCATTCCGATCCCACCTCTCTTTGTACGCCCAAGTGCAAATTTCCTAATACTGATTCTAGCACCGCTGCCAAGAGCACTACGATCAATACGATACGCCACAGGTCCCGGGGGGCGACTTTCGTCGCGCCCGCCGCAGCGGCGCCTTTACCTGCCTCCGCCTCTCCAGTGGACTTCCACAGCGCCAGCGTGTCGGCGTCCATCGGACGCAGATCGCTTTCCCGCGGGTCGGGGTTCACGGCGACCAGCTCGCTGTTGCCCGCCCGGCGCACGTCATAGAAACCCCGGCTCGCCAGGATGACCTCGGGGTTCGAGACCGCGGCCTTGAGGTCGAGCGCCCGGCGGCCCGCCGGGTCGATCACCTCTACCGTCGCCCGCGGGTCGCGGCGGCGCTGCAACTGCAACACGGAATCCACCGTCGCTTGGGTGACCAGCTCCTCAACTCCCGAGAGATAACGGGCCGACTCGGTTACAAACGGCACGAACAGCGGGTGGACGGGGAGATCGTTCCAGAGATTGTCGAGCGCCGAGGCAAGCACGATCAGCCGTCCCGCGCCACGGGATTCCTCCACCAGCAGCGGCGAGCCGTCGGAGAGCCGCGCCAGGACCCGCGCGTTCGGCGACTCCCACCGCACCCACCGGAAAAACTTGACGCCGGAAAAGCGGCGGCTGTCGCGCAGCGCGGGATGCCCCAGATCGATCTCGCCGACCTGTTGGAAGCGGGCCCCCTCGCGGCCCGTGTAGCGGGCGTCTGAGATGCGGCCCGTCAGGAGCGGAGCGCTGCCCTCCAGAGCCACCGCTGGACCCAGCACCAGCAACACCGCGCCCCCGGCCTCAACGTACGCCTTCAAGCGTTGCTCGAAGGTCCCCGGCAGGCGCGCGACGTCGGAAAGGACGACGAACGCAAACCGCTCGAGCGGCAGCGTGCTGGCCTCGACCGGGCTCGCCGGCTGCAGGCTGAATATCGAAGCGCCCGCCGCGTCGAGCGCCGTACGGTAGTAGAGCACCTCGCGCGGGCGGCCCGGGTGTACGAACAGAATGGGCGAAGGGTCCGTCTTGCTGAAAGAAAAGAGGCGCGTGTCGTCACCAGGCAGCGCGTCGGCGGAGTCGATGCGTACCTCCGCGCGGCTCTGGCCGTGGGGGACGTCGAAATCGGTGAACACCACCGTAGCGCGGCCGGATTCCGGCACCGCCGCGCTCTGCGACCCCACCTGTTTGCCATTCACCTGTAACGTGACGCGCCGCGTGGCGGCGAGCGTCGAGAAGCCCGCGACCGTCACTTCGAGGCGCGGGCGCGCGTTCTGGTAAAGGTGCGCGTCGCCCTTGATGCTCTCGACGCACCAGTTGCGGTCGTCTTCTTTGGACACGTTGACCGGCTCGAGCTTGGCCGTGGCCGGCAGGCTCAGGTCGGCGAAGCGGCCCGGCATCGCCGAGCGCTGGAAATCTGAAATCACGTGGACCACCGAGGGCAGGGAACTGTTCTCGGCCAGCGTTCGGAGCGACTGGCCCAGCTCGCCATAGGAGCCGCGCGAGGCGGTCGGCTTCAGCGCCTGGATCGCCGAGCGCAGCGTGGCGGGGTCCTGCGTGGGGTCTCCCAGCATCTGGACGCCGGGTCCGAAAGCGATCACCTGGCCGCGGTCGCCGGAGCGGATCTGGCCGACGGCCGCGAGCGCCCCGGCTTGCGCCCGGCTCCAGCGGTCGCCGTAACCCATGCTGAACGAAGTATCCAGGGCGATGATGTGGTTTCTCGAAGGCTGGAACGAGGCCCCGACCGTACTCTTGATCACCGGCCGCGCGAATAGCAGGGCCAGGAACGCCAGCAGCGCCAGGCGCGAGATAAGCAGCAGCAGGTAGCGGAGGCGGCGGTGGCGAATGGAACGCTCCGTCCGGCGCTGGAAAAACATTAGCGAGCTGAAGGGCACTCGCACCGGGTTCTGACGCTCGAGCAGGTGGAGCCACAGCGGCAGCGTCAGCGCCGCCAGGCCGGCCAGAAACCAGGGGCTCAGGAATGACATCGCTAGAGTTTAGTATACGCTCTGATACTCATAGACGCGAGAAAACGGCTGTGGTAACCGAGACCAAGGGCTCGCGAACGACATCGTCAGCTCTTGGTATACGCCGTGCTACGATAGACGCGGGAGAAGAGTGGTGGCAACCCAGACGCTGGTGAGTTTCGAGCAGTTTCTCGAACTTTCGGAACGCGAAGACTTGCGCGTGGAGTTCGACGAGGGGGTGGTAATCGAGATGCCGCCTGGGGCGTTCAAACACGGCACCGTGCAGGGAACCGTATTTTCGGTGCTAAAAAGTTACGCGGACGGAGTTGGCTCGGACTTGCTCGTATCGGTGGCGGCCGGATTCCGTTTGGCGCCCAAGGTTGCCCGTGTCCCCGATGTATGCTTGGTCCGCCGTGCCACATTTGCCGCCATGAAGAAAATCCGGGGGTGGTACCAGGGCGCGCCGGAGCTGTCCGTCGAGGTAGTTTCGCCGGGCGATTCGGCCACCGACATTGACCGTAAGATCGATCAATATCTGGCCGCCGGCGGGGAGAGCGTCTGGCTGGTTTATCCGGAGACCCGCCACGTCATGATCTACCGCCGGGCGGGGGAAGCGTTACGGCTGTCGTGTGGCCAGGCCATCGAAGAGCCGGGTCTGCTGCCGGGATTTCACTTGGCCGTGGAGGCGATCTTCGCGGGAACCGAAGATCTGTCCTGAGTCCTACATCCGTCTCTGGCGGAACGAGAAGTATTCCTTGAGCGCGCCGTCCAAGGGCTTGGAGGTATCCAGCAGCAAATAGTCCGAGCCGCTGCCCCGCGCCTCCCGCTTCAACTCCTCGGTGTGCTCCCGGATCTTCTTCTTGTACTCCCCGGCGGCGTACTCGGGGGCGACCTCCATGCGCTCGCCGGTTTCCATATCCTCCAGCAGGGTAGAATCGCCCAGCCGGGGTGAGATTTCCGCCGGGTCCAGCACGTGGAACAGCATGATGTCGTTGCCGTGATAGCAGAGCGGCCGGACGGCCTTGAGGATTTTGTCAGGAGCAAAGTAGAAGTCGGAGATCACCGCCACCAATCCCCGCTTGGTGTGGAACTGCCGGAAGTGCTCGAACGGCTGGTCGATATTAGTGCGCGTGTGGGGCTCGGCATGCTCGAGCGCGTGCAGCACGCCATGCAACTGGCCCGGCCGCGTGGAGGGCGCGATGTAGCGCCGCACGACCTCGTCGAAAACGATGATGCTCACCGCGTCGTGCTGGTGCAGCGCGAGGTAGGCCAGCGAGGCGGCGAGATACCGCGCGTATTGAATCTTGGTTATGCCCTGCGATCCGTATCCCATGGAAGCGCTCGAGTCGAAGATGAGCACCAGGGCGGTGTTAGTTTCTCCCTTGAAGCGCTTGAGGTAGATGCGCTCGGTGCGCGCGTAAACATTCCAGTCCACAAAGCGCGGGTCGTCGCCCGGCACGTAGGCGCGGTACTCGGAGAATTCCTGGCCGAAGCCGAAGTAGGGAGAGCGGTGCATCCCGGCGACAAAGCCTTCCACCACGGTCTTGGCCACCAGCTCGATGGTCGAGAGGCGCGACAGGACTTTCGGATCGAGCAGGTTTTGGGCCGGCATGGAGGGGCCGGTTCTTAAGCCCGGGGCGCGGGCATAGCGTCCAGCAGCTTATTGAGGATCTCGTCGACCGACATCCCGTCCGACTCGGCGTGGAAATTGGTCAGCACGCGGTGGCGTAACACGGGCAGCACCAGGGCGCGCAGGTCGTCGTAGCCCACGTGATAGTTGCCGCGGGTGAGAGCGCGGGCCTTGGCCGCCAGCACCAGGAACTGGGTGGCGCGGACGCTGGCCCCGTAGTTGACGTACTTCTTTACCGCTTCGGGAGCGTTAGTATCGCCCGGCCGGGTGGCGCGCAGCAACTCCACCGCGTAGCGCGCCGCGTCCTCTGAAATCGGCACCATCCGCACCAGCCTCTGGAAGTCCAGGATCTCCTCGACGCGCGTGCAGGACTCGACCGGCTCGAGCGCGCCTCCTGTGTTGCGTCCTACTACCTTGATTTCGTCGCTCGTGCTCAGGTAATCGAGCACCACGTTGAAGAGGAAGCGGTCGAGCTGGGCTTCGGGCAACGGGTAGGTGCCCTCCAGCTCGATCGGGTTCTGGGTGGCCAGCACGAAGAAGGGAGGCTCGATGCGATACGTCGTGCCGCGCACCGTGCAACTCAGCTCCTGCATGGCTTCGAGCAGCGCGGCTTGCGTCTTGGGGGGCGTGCGGTTGATCTCGTCGGCCAGCATCACGTTGGTGAAAAGCGGCCCCGGGACAAACGTCCACTTGCGGTGGCCGGTGGTCACGTCCTCCTCGATGATGTCCGTGCCGGTGACGTCGGTGGGCATCAGGTCGGGCGTGAACTGGATGCGCTTGAAGGTCAGGCCCAGGGCCGAGGCGAGCGTACGCACCAGCAAGGTCTTGGCCGTGCCCGGCATGCCGGTGATCAGGCAGTGCCCGCCGACCCACAAGGTCAGCAGCAAATGCTCGACGACCTCCTCCTGCCCCACGATGACCTTCCGCACCTGCTCGCGGATGCGCTCCTGGGTGTCTCGGAACCGGTTGACCAGTTCCCGATAATCGGTGGTTTCAAGCTGCGATACGGAAGTAGTGGACATGGGACTAGGGCTATGGTTCAGCGATTGATCTCCAGCAAAAGTCTTTGGGCCGGGCGATAAGTAGGCGCCGCCTCGAGCGCCGCCAGCAGATGCTCCCGCGTTTTCTCGCGGTCGTTCAGTTGGTAATAGGCCTGCGCCATCTTGAAATGGGCCGCGGCCGGGTCGAGCGGCTTCACGGCGAGCAGGGACTGAAACTCCCGGATCGCCCCCTGCGACTGCTTGGCCGCCAGCAGCAGGTCGCCGAGGCGCGTGTGCAGCTCTTCATCCCCCGGCCGGATCCACAGCAACTGCTCCAGTACGTGGCGTGCCTTGTCGGGCTGGCCGAGATCAACGTAAAGCGAAGCAAGCTGCTTCAAGGGCCGCGGGTGCTTGCCCGCATTCAGCCGGTATTGCTCGAGTTCCTTGGCCGCTCCCGCTTTATCGCCTTTGGCCAGCAGCGCTTCGGCGATGATCTCGTAGGGATTGCCGGCCTCGGTGTATTCCGGATAGAGGTCCCGCGCGCGCCGGGCGGGCTCCAGGGCTTCCTCGAACTTCTTTTCCTTCGCCAGGGTGACGCTCGTCTCCATCAGCTTCCGCCATTCCGGATCAAACGAGTTTACTATCTTTTCCGTCCGCCCCTTGAGGAACTCGTTGAACTGCTTGTCGAACTCCGCCGGCTCGATGCCCAGCACCTGCTTGACGACCTGCTCGGTGGTTTGCCCCGCCGTGTAGCCTTTCAGCATGTCCAGCAGTTTCGGAAAGCCCCACTTGCTCGCGATCAGCTCGCAGATCGCCCCCGCCTGGAAATACGACACCGGTACTTGCGAAAGGTATTTAGGATGCAGGAAACCGCGATCCATCTCAATGATCGGCAGCAGGCGCTTCTCTTTGATGGCCCTGATCACATCGGGGGTCAGCCGGTCGCCCCAGCCGTCGCCGGCCACGGTTTCCTCATACACGGCGAGGCCTTCACTGATCCAGCGCGGCGACTTGTGGTGGGTCAGCTCCAGGACGAACACGTGGTTCAGCTCGTGCCACAACGTGCTGCCCCAGTGGAAGCTCCCCGGCGGACGTCCCGAGGGGCTGTCCATCGCGATCAGGTAGCCGAAGGTCACCCCGAGCGCGCCGAGTCCCGGCATGCCCATGGTACGCACGGCAAAATCCTCATGGTCGGGATAAACCTCCACCTGCACCGGGTGGGCCAGTTGGAAGTTGTATTTTTTTTCGTAGATCGCGATCCCCTTGCGCAACAGCTCGTCAAAATACGGACGCAACAGCTCGGCTTCCTTCTCTTGCAGCTTGAGCATGGTATGCGGACCCTCGAAGGTCCGGAAATGCGTCATGCTGTCCATCAGCCGCAGCGAATTGACCGTCACCGAGTTGAAGGAGTCGCCCTTGTAAGCGGCCTCCAGATGGGTGCGGGCGCCGGCCTCATCGCCGAGGCGCCAGAGATTCACGCCGAGCTCGGATTGCGCGTCCCAGAGCTGCGGATCCAGGGCCACGGCGCGCTGGTAGAGTTCCACCGCCTCGCGATAGCGGCGGGTGATGACGAAGAAGTGGGCGGCGGTCGCATAGACGTCCCCGTAGCGCGGGTTGTACGCGAGCGCCTTCTTTTCCCAGTCGCTCTCCTTCTTGCCGGCGAGAAAATCGATGGCGGCCTTGAGCGCGTAGGCCTCCAGGGGAGAGCCTTTGGTCGCGAGCGCCCGGTCGAGGTGCTCATTCGCCTTGGCGGGATCCTCCTCTTCGAGCGCGAGGGAGGCCAGCAGGATATAGGCCTCGGTGAGTTCCGGCTGGAGCTTCAAAGCCTGGTTGGCCTCTTCCGCGGCCGCCCCCTCGAAGTTTCCCGAAGAGACCATCGCCAGGCCCAGGTGCGCTTCGGCGCTGTCCTTATCGATGGCAAGGGCTTCCTTGAAGAGCTTGGAGGCCTCCGGCCGGTTGTGGGTCTCGAGGAACAGTCGGCCCCAGGCGACGCGTGCCTCGGCATCCTTGGGACGCTGGGCCACGGCCGCTCGAAACAGATCGTTGGCCTGCTTCCTGTCTGACAGCCGCCAGGCGGCTTCCGCGCGGGACCGGGGATCGGCCAGGGTGCGTAGCGCGTCGCTGTAGCAACGGCGTGCCTCGGCGTTACGGCCATGTTCCCGGTGATCGCGGCAGGCCTCGAGTGACTTGGCCGGCTGCGCTTCGACTGGATCCGTTGCTAGCAGAGCCAGGGCTGCGAACAGGAAAACGCCTTTCGTCATGGCTGGGCAGCGCCTCCTCCCTCGATCGTATCCTGTATCTTCGCCAGCTCCAGCAGCAGGCGCTCCAGCTCCTTGCGGTATTGATCGGTCGGCAGCGCCGACTTGCGCAGCTTCAGCGCGTCGATCTGTTGCTCGAGACTCTCGCGCTCCGTCAGCAGTTTGCGTTTCGCGGGATCGAGAGCGGCCTGCGCGGCCTGCCCCATGCGGGCGAGGACGAAGCTCCCGGCGATCTTGCCTTCCAGGCGCGCATGTTCCGTCGCCAGGCGCTTCTGCTCCGTGAAGAACCGCTTGACCTTTTCGTCGGCGTAGCGGAAAGCCTCGAGCGCCGAAATCGACTCGTTCTTGTCGGTGTCCGCCGCCGGATCCCGCAAGGCCTCCACCCAGTAGCGCGAGAAGATCACGGCGTTGCGCTCCGTCCCGCTGCGGGTGGCGGTCACCACCACGCGGTTGTCGCGCTGCAACTGTTCGGCCAGCACCCCGCTCGAGCTCGTGGCTACCACCAGAAGCTGCCGGCCCGCCTTGAGGCGGTCGAGCCAGTTCTTCAGGTCCTCTTGGGTAACGTCGGGACCGGCGACGTTGAACTTGTAAACCGCGCCGTCATAGGTGCCGTGCCCGATCAGGAAGACCGCGACCGCATCGGCGCTGGTCGTGGTGCTCGCGAGTTTCCCGAGCGCCGCCTGCACCGCTTCCCTGGTCGCGCTCTTGCCAGAAAGCGCCGTGACGCGGCTGGCATCCCCGGCCAGCGTGCGGCACAGTTTATCGAGGTCGCTGACGTAGGAGTTGAAGCGCTGCTCGTAATCCGGCTCGCCGCCGAGACCCCCCACAATCACGAAGTAGGTGTTGCCCGTCTGGGCCGCCAGCAGCGCCGCGGCCAGCACTCCCAACGCCAGCAACCGTCTCATATGGCCCCCCAAGTACGACGCAGCAGCCAGCCGGTCGAGAGCAGCAAGAGCGCCAGGAAGTAAAGAATGGGCATGTCCCACAGGTCGAGCGACTCGCGCGTCGTGATGCCGGCCTCCGAGAAGCTCAGCTCGCTCGGCAGCTTCTTCGAGTCTTCCAGGGGCCAGTAGCGTCCGCCGGTCTGCTCGGAGATCCGTTCCAGCAACTGGCGGTTTTGCTCCGGATGGAAATTCTCGGCCACCCCGTCCTCGCGGTAGAAGGCCAGCGTCCCGCGCCCCAGGTCTTCCTCGTTGCGATGCGCGGCCACTTCCACTCGGTAGGACCCGGTCTTCTCGGCCGTCCACTCCACCTGGTAGACGCCTTCCTGGTCCGGCGAGGGGTGCATCTCGACGGTCGTGGGACCCTGATCGCTCGTGATCGTCGCCGCCACCGTGGCGTTGTTGGCCGGCTCGAACGTCTTGGTCCGGACCTCGGCGCGCAGCGTCACCCGCTGCTCATCGGAGTAAATCGGGCGGTCGGAGGTGACCGTGATGGCGTCCGGCGTGGACGACACCATGCTGCGCAGCAATTGCTGCCAGAAGGTGGCGTGCGAGACGTCCTTGTGATCCAGGCGCATGCGCCACCGCCAGCTTCCGCCCGTCGCCATGGCCAGCGTGCGTCCCCGGCCATAGTTCTGCATCACCAGCATGGGGGTGTTGCGGTTGCCCGGCAGCAGCGCGTTCATCAGCACCACCGCGCCCGGCTTCGGCTCCCCGGTGGTCTGGTAATCGGCGAGATCCGGCATCTTGCCCCAGCGCTCCAGGTTCTTCGCGGCCTCCTCGTCGAGCCGGCAGATCAGCGACTCGCGGCCCTGCGCGGTCAGCTCCACCTTGACCGGACTCCGGTGAAACGTCCCCGTGCCCGCCGCCAGCTTCACCGGCAGGATCTCCGCCACCGCCGAGGCGCCCCAGCCCCCCTCACTAAAGGAGTGCCGTCCGCCCAGGAACAGCGCCGCGCCCCCCCGGCGGTTGACGAACTCCTTGATCAGGTCCTGCTGCGCGGGCGTAAAGAAAGTCGCCTCCACCGTGCCGATGATGAGCGCCTGATACTCGAACAGCTCCACCGCCTTGGTCGGGAACCCATCGGCCAGTTGCTGCTCGTTGTCGATGCCCTGCCGGTAGAACTTGTTGGCGGTCGTGCGCAGCAGCCCGACCAGGCGAATCGTCGGATCCTCGTCGGCCGCCCGCTTGATGAACTTGTATTCCCAGCGCGGCTCCCCCTCCACATAAAGGATGCGCCGGCGCCCGGGAATCACCTGCACCACCCGCGTCAGGACGTTGTTGCCGATAACCTCTTCGCCGGGCAGCGGATCGATCGCCACCTGCAAGCGCCGGGTACCTGCCTCGCCCGAGTGAAACAGGATCTCCTCGGTCTGCACGTTCTGCCCGCTCGCCGTTAAGGGAATGTCCCGGGCCGCCAGGATTTTCCCGGCGTCACGGATGGTGAGATGGGCTTTCTGGCCGGTCAATCCCGTCTGCCGCAGGCTCACCCGCGCGTTCAGCCGCGAGCCGGGCAGCGCCTGCGTGGGGACGCTGACGTCGACGATCTCGATATCTTTCGGAATCTCCGTCCGCCCGACCCCGACCGTGTGGATGGGGATCTTTTTCTGCCGCAGCTCGGCCATCAGCCCCCGGTCGAGGCTGCCCAGGTTGTCCGAGCCGTCCGTGAATACGACCACCGCCCCGAGCGGCAGCGTGCTGGTCTGTTGCAGGACGCTCGCGAGCGACTCGCCCAGCCGCGTCGCGGCCCCCGTGGAGGTCAGTTGCTTGGGATCTTCGATGCGGTCGGCTTGCGACGAGAAGCCATAGAGGCGAACCTGGAACTTCCCCCGGATCTGGTCGAGCATCCCGCCCGCGAGCGCTGCCTGGACCTTATCGAGGCGCGTGTCCGCGCTCTCCTTGAGGCCCATGCTCTTCGAGGTATCGACCATTACGGCGATCACGTTCTGCTGCGGCCGCAGGGTCGCGACCCGCATCGCCGGGTGCCAGGCGATGAACAGCAGCAGCGCCAGCAGCGCGGCTTCGATCGCCAGCGCGATTCCCCGGCGGAGTGGCGACACCCGCTCGGCAGCACCGGTGCCCACCAGGTGCCGGCGCAGGTGCCAGCCGAGTCCCGCCACGGCTGCCACCAGCAGCACGATTAGAAGCCACCCCGGCCAACCGCTCAGAAAGACAAACTCGCCTTTTTGAAAGACCGTCCGCGGATATTTAAAGAAAAACTCGAACATCCTGTCCCTGTGGAAGTTAGACGCCTGCCACCCTAATGAGTCATCGAATAAATAATGTAGTTAATGCCAAACCGGTACGCCAGGGCGGTCCACTTCTCCGGATAGTCCGGGTAGTCCGCCCATTCCCAGGCATCGCCCAGGTCCATGTCGAAGTTGATGACCACCATCAGGCGGCCCTGGTCATCGTAAATGCCGCGCCAGTGCGGATCGACCCCGTCGAACTCGTACGTGCGCCCGCTGCGCAGGAACTGAATCCCGGGGATCTGCACCTTCTGGTCCACATCATATAAGACGTGGAACACCGGGTCGTCGAGCTGGATTTCTACGATCGGACGTTCCGGAAACACCTTGGTGATGCTCTCGAGGAAGATCTCCCACTCCTGGGTGCCGTGAAAGTCGTCGACCACCAGGAAGCCGCCCCGCAGCAGGTACTCGCGCAGCCGCGCCGCATCCTGGTCGCTCAGGAACCAGTGCCCTACTTCCACCGCGTAGATCCACGGGAAGTTAAACAGCTTTTCATCGAGCGGCCGCACGTATTCCTCTTTCGTGCGGGCGTGGATGTTCGTGAGGCGGCGGACCCCCTGCAGGAAGTAGCGGTCGGCGGCGGGCGAGTCGGTCATCCAGGACTGGCCCCACCGCCGGCGGCCGCTGGGGGCCTGCTGGTAGGCGAGCCGGGCGAAATAGTACTCGGTCTCCTCCTCCGGGTTGGGCGTGTCGGGGTTCTCGTCATGCTCATACTGCATGCCCCGGCCGTATCGTTGCAGGCCCACGAGCAAGGGTGGCGCCACGAGCAACAGCACCAAGCTTGCCAACAGCCAGCGGCGAGTCGTCATCCGAGCTTTCACGACGCTCCTTCCAGCCAAGAGGATACCACCACCACGTTGGACGCGGGTGCGGGCGACTCTCGCCGCGCGACGGCGAATATCGCCGCGCCGACCGCCGATCTCTTTCCGAGCCGCGACCAGAGGGAGCGGTCTTACGCGGTATGGCAGCCAACACCAGTCGTCCTAGGGGCGAGCCAAAGCAGCAACATCTCTGGTGTGGTGGTCTATAATCAGGCTGCATATGGCTGACAGGTCTTCCGATTCCGGCCGTGCTGCTTCGCCCACTCTGCGCGGCGACAGTGTCGTCCGCCGGATTGAGGAGCAGGTAGTCCGGGGAGAGCGAACCCTCACGCCACTGGGAAGGAAGCTTCTTGAAGCTCGCCGCCGCATCGAGCAAAGCGGCATTCCGCTGCTCTCAGATGCCGAGTTGGAGCGCGAAAGCCGAGCGTCGCGGCGGTGTTACTGATCTCTAGTGGATGCCGAGATCCTTTCCTGATAGCGGCGTTCTGATCGATGCCGCTCGTGCCGCCCGGCCGGAGCGCGCTCAGGCTGCCCTCTATTATCTGGACGACCCGCAGCGCACTTACCTTACCAGCCCCCTCGTACGCTTGGAGACGGTGCGCAAGGCCCGCTACACCAGGCGTACCGAGGAACTGGATTTTTACGAGACTTTCTTCCGCGACCCCGGCGTCGAGTGGTGCCGCGATTGGGACCGAATGGAAACCGTGGCGGAGGCTGAGGCGCGCCGGCACGGCTTGGGCGCCCTCGACGCTCTCCACCTGGCCGCCGCACACTTATTAGGCGCCGACGAATTGGTGACGACGGAGGGGTTGCACAAGCCCGTGCACCGCAGCCGGCTGGTCCGCGTTGTCTACCTGTACGCCCGTGTGTGATCGAACCGGCGACCCCGGCAACAGCAAAGCTATGCCCAAAATGTCTAGGACCTCACGCACCGCCGACGAAATTGTGGAGCGGGCCTCGCGGGGCGAAGATGTCTCCGCCTACTTCACCAACAAGTTTACGGTGGTCAGACCGATCCACCGCGTCAACGTCGACCTGACGCAAGGCATGTTGCAGGAACTCGATGAGCAAGCGGCCCGCCTCAATATCAGCCGGCAAGCCGTAATCAAGACCCTGCTCGCGGGGGCGCTGAACGAAGAGCGGTCGAGTAGACCGAGGTCTAAGAAGAAGGCTGGCTAGGCTGCGGTCCCACTATCCGGGCCCCGCGAAAGAGCGTTTTGAGGTCAAAAATGACTAAAAAACGCGCCTTGAAGTGTCCTTTTGGCGCCCCAAGAATTCAAACGGTCGTTTGATTTAATTGTCCCTCCCCCGGACCCGGCCTCAGCGCTCACTGCCGGGGCCGAGTGACGGAACGCAACCAGTTCAGCACCACCGTGATCGGCGGTGAGTCGGTTTGTTCCTCCTGGGTGTTCATCAGAAACCGCTTCCCGTCAGCGGCAACGGCGTAGCGAAACACATAGCGGCTCCCTGCACCCGTGCCGGCCAGGTGGGCCTGGAACAGCGCCTTGGGGACGCCCGCTTTGAAGGTCGGAGCGGCGCTTACTTCGGCAGCCATCAGCTTTCCATCGGGCGAAACAAAAAACAACTCTTTGCCGTCGCCGCGCCATCGGGGCTGGCCGCCACCGCCGGTCGAGATCTGCCACTTGCCCCCTGCGGCCGGGAAAGGCTGCACGAACACCTCGTACCGCCCCGATTCTTCTGAGATGTAGGCGACCCATTTCCCATCCGGCGAAAATTGTCCCTGGCTCTCAAAGAACTGTGTCTGCAAGTAAGGGAATGGCTTGCGGTCGCCAGTCATCGGTAGCACCCAGAGATCCGGGCGCTCCGCACCGCCACGGGTGTAGAGCAGGTACCGTCCATCCCGAGACCAGTCCTTGGGACGATTTTGTACGCCCGGCTCCGGCGGGAGCATCCGCTCCTCCTCTCCCGCCCCGCTTGAGGCCTTTGCATAAATGTTAGTCCCGCCTTCCAAGCGGGAAAAGGCGATGCGGCTCCCGTCCGGCGACCAAACCACATCCCATTCCTGCCCGGGGGCGAAGGTCAAGCGAGTCAAAGCCTCGCGCGATAATTCCAGCACCCACACATCCAGGTTGCCGCCCTGATCGGCCTGGCTCACTGCTACGCGCGTTCCATCCGGCGACAGCGCCAGGTCTTGATACTTGCCCGGCGGGCCTGCGGGACCGAGGGACTTGCCCTCCCGATCGAACCAGACCAGCCGGCTGTTTTGACCGCCGCCCGCTTGCCAGGCCAGCACGCCATTCTCTGAAACGGAAAAGAACGGCGCGCTGATAAAGGAACCCACCTGCTCGGCAACCGGGAATGCTTCACCGGTAAGCTCCAGCTTGGTGGCGTCGAACGATTGCGCCATCAACGTGGCGTCCCGCAGAAACAGCAAATGACCTTTCATCGGATCGACACCGGGGCTATAGGCCGCTCCCGCATTGGATACAATTAGTCGCTTCCGTTCTTTGGAATCCAGGGCTGCTACGTAGACAGCCCTGTTTTCCGGCTGGGGTGAGAACGCGAAATACAAGAAGTGGCGGCCATCCGGCAGAAAAATGGGATGAGCATGAGACGTCTCCTGGCGGGAAGCATCCAACTCTGTGATCGGAACGGGGTTTCCACCTGCCGCAAGGACCTTGTAAAGCCCCCTGCGCCCGCCCCCGCAACAGAACACAATCAGCCCCTCCCGGTTCCAGGCGCCGC
>JBGPDC010000139.1:0-15424 GCA_041482115.1 Terriglobia bacterium
GCGCAGGTGCTCCTGCCGCTCGCGGGGAAGGTGACCTGGACCGCCGACTGGAGGTGGTACGGCTTTACCGAGAGGCGTTATGCTTTCGAGAACTTCCACACCCACACGTTTGCCACCGGACTGCGGCTGGGGCTCTAAGATGCGTCTGGCCTGCCGAACGGTGGTAGTAGTGCTGGCGCTCGGGGCGCTACCGCTCGCCGCCCAATACGGAGACGCTCGCCGCGGCGCCGAACTGTTCCAGCAGCGCGGCTGCACCCATTGCCACGCCATCAACGGGGTGGGCGGCGGCGCCGCTCCCGATCTCGCCCGCTCTATCACCCGCGACCTGACCCCCGCCGGCCTCGCGGCGCTGATGTGGAACCACGGTCCCGCGATGTGGCGGGCGATGACGGCGCAAAACGTCGAGATCCCGGCCCTCGGACCGGCCGAAGTCGCCAATCTGTTCGCCTACTTCTATTCGGAGCGCTACCTCGACCCGGCCGGCGACGCCGCGCGCGGCAAGCGCGTGTTCACGGAGCGGCGCTGTGCGACCTGCCATGCTCTCTCGGCGTCGGAGACCGGCAAGGCCGGTCCACCGGTGACCCAGTGGCCTTCCACCACCGACCCCATCCAGTGGGCGCAGCAGATGTGGAACCATGCGGGAACCATGCTGAGCGAGATGGAAAAGGCCCACATACCCTGGCCGCAGTTGACGGTACAGGAGATGGCCGACCTCATCGTCTTTGTGCACAACCTGCCGGGCCGGCCGGCGCAGCCCCCGGAGCTGACCTTCGGCACCCCGGCCAACGGCGAGAGGCTTTTCAGCGGGCAAGGGTGCACCAAGTGCCACACCCTCGGAGAGCGCCAGCCGGGCCACATCGATCTGCTCCGCACCACCGATATCCCGCGCAGCATGACCGGCTTTGCCGTCGCCATGTGGAACCACGGCCCCCAGATGCGGCGCCGCGCGGCCAGCACCAAGTCGGAGCTGCTGACCTTCCGCGGCACGGACATGAACGACCTGGTCTCGTACCTGTGGTCGCGGCGCTACTTTGAAACCGGCGGCCATGCCGGGCGTGGGCGGCGGGTGTTCCAAGCAAAGCGCTGCAACGTGTGTCACGAGCAGGCTTGGGCCGGCGCGCCGCCGCTCCAGGGCGAGTTCTCGGCTCCGGTGATGGCGTCAGCACTGTGGCGCCACGGTCCCCGGATGCTGACCTTGATGGAAAAACGCGGCCTTCGCTGGCCGGTCTTCGACGCCCGCGAAATGGCCGACCTGATCGCCTATCTCAACCTGCGCTGACCACTCCGGTGCGGCGCCTCGAGCCACAGCACCCCCACCAGCGTCTTCCCATCGGCAATCGTGCCCCGCCGGATCATTCGCTCGATCTCCGCCACCGTAAACCACCGGGACTCGATCGACTCGTCGGCCTCTGGGCGCGCCGTTCCCGCGGTGAGGCCTTCGGCCAGGTAGAGGGTCATCTTCTCGGCGCAATAGCCGGGACTCGGGTAGTAGGAAACCAGGCGGGTCCAGCGCCGGGCGCGGTACCCGGTCTCCTCGGCCAGCTCGCGGCGGGCGGCGGCCAAAGGCGATTCGCGCGGGTCCAGGCGGCCGGCCGGCAGTTCCCACAAACGGCCCTTCGCGGGAAGCCGGAACTGTCGCACTAGCAGGATACGGCCTTTCGCATCCCGTGCCATCATCACCGCCGAGCCCACGTGGCGGACGATGTCGCGCTCGATGCTGAAGCCGCCGGGCGCGACGGCCCTCTCGTGGTAGACCCCGAAGACGCGCGTCTGGAGCAGCAGCTTCGAAGAGATTATCTTCATGTCCAGCCCTTTCGCTGGCGCAGCGCCGTGAGGTGCGCGACGTGGTGGCGCCCGTGCCAGGCGTACAGGGCGGCGGTCTGGCGCAGGCTGCGGACGCCCAGCTCGGGGTGGCGGAAGCGCCGGTCCCACTCGGCGGAGGTCAGCGATTCGAACAGCAGCACCCAGCGGCGGTGCAGGTTTTCGAGCAGCGCCAGCGACAACTCCACCGGGGCGGTGCGGGCATCGGGCAGTGCCGCCCAGCGTCCCTCGTCGTAGGGCTTGATGGTTGGCTCGTCCTCGGTGAGGGCCAGCCGGCAGCGGACGTAACTGTTGAGGTGGCTGTCGGGCACATGGTGCACCACCTGGCGGACGGTCCACCCGCCGGGCCGGTACGGGGTGTCGAGCTGGGCGTCGGACAACCCGGCCACCGCCGTGCGCAGGTGGGTGGGGGCGGCGGCAATCTGGCCGATCCACTCCGCGAGCTGCGAGGGAGCGACGGGTTCTTCGAGGTGGAATTCGCCGATCGGGTAACGCAGGTCTTCACTCATGAGGAATTTCTCCGCAGCGCCGCGCGGAAACCGGCGGCGTCCCGGGTGTTGAGCACGTCGGCGGGCCCGAGCCACCCGCGCCGGGCGGTGAGCACGCCGTACTTCATGTTTTCAAGGTGCCGGAGGTGATGGGTGTCGGTCGAGACTACGAACCGTACGCCTTTGGCCTTGGCGGCGCGCAGCAGGTCGGCCCCGAGGTCCAGTCGTTCGGGGCTGGCGTTGATCTCGAAGCGCACGCCCCGCCGGCCGGCCTCGGAGGCGATGCGGTCGAAGTCGAAAGGGAAGGGGTCGCGGCGCAACAGCAGGCGTCCGGTCGGGTGGCCGAGGATGTCGAGGTTCGGATTTTCGAGGGCCCGCAGCAGCCGGTCGGTCATCTGGGCGGCGTCCTGATTCATGTAACTGTGGACGCTGCCGATCACGAGATCGAGCTCGGCGAGGGCGTCGTCGGCGAGGTCGAGCGAGCCATCCTGCCGGATGTCACACTCGCAGCCCGCGAAGATCGTCAAGCCGGGGAAGTCCTCCGCCACGCGCCGGATCTCGGCGATCTGCTCCACCAGCCGCCGCTCGTCGAGTCCGTTGGCCATCGCCAGAGCCTTCGAATGATCCGTGATAGCCAGGTACTGGTAGCCGGCGGCGCCAGCGGCCGTGGCCAGCTCGGCAATGGAGTTCCGGCCGTCGGTAGCCGTGGTGTGCATGTGGACGTCGCCGCGAATCTGGGCCAGCTCGACCAATTCCGGCAGGCCCTCTGCCGCGGCGGCCTCGATCTCGCCGGTATTCTCACGCAGCTCTGGTGGTATCCACTTCAGGCCCAGATGGTCGTAGACCTCCTCCTCCGTTTCACCGGCCACCCGCGCGTCGTCGGCGGTGCGAAACAGGCCATACTCGCTCAGCTTGAGCCCCCTCTTGATGGCCCGTGTGCGCAGCGCGACGCTGTGCTCCTTGCTCCCGGTGAAGTATTGCAGGGCGGACCCGTAAGACGCGCGGTCGAGCACCCTCACGTCCACCTGCAGGCCTTCGTGGCCGATTTTGGCGCTAGCCTTGTTCTCGCCTCGCGCCAGGACCTCGCGGACCTTGGGAAACTTCAGGAAATGCTCGAGGGCGGGGTCGGCATCCGGGCCGGTTACGAGCAGGTCGACGTCGCCGATCGTTTCCTTGCCGCGGCGCAGGCTGCCCGCCGGGGTGATCCGGTCGACACCGGGCAGCTCGGCCAGGTAGGCGGTAAGCTCGGCGGCCGCGCGGTCGGCAAAATCGATCAGGAACCGCGAGGCGCTGCGCTTGTAAAGCTCGATCGACCGCAGGACTTTCTGCTCGAGTTTTTCGCCCATCCGGGGCAGCAGCCGCAGCTTGCCCTCCCGGCAGATCCGTTCCAGGTCGTCTATCGTTGAGACCCGGTAGTGCTGGTACAAAAGGGCTATACTTTTGGGGCCGAGGCCCTGGATCTTCAGCAATTCCAAAGCGGTAGGGGGGTACTTTTCGAGCATCTCGTCGCGGCGCTCGAAGCTGCCCCGTTCCTGGATTTCCCGCAAAACCGCCGCCAGCCCCTTGCCGATGCCTCGAATGGTAGTGACATCGCGAGCGGGATCGGCTACTATATCCGCGACGCGCTCTGGGAAGGACTCGATAACCGTGGCGGCGTTGCGATAGCTGCGGATACGAAACGGATCTTCGCCGGCAATTTCCATCAGGTCTGCGGTTTCGTAAAGCAGGCCGGAGATTTCCCGATTTTCCACGAGTCCTGACCGATGATAATGGTAACAGGAATGCTGCTGGAGATTGGCATCGGCGTTCCCGCGGCCGCCGCCCTGGTAGTGGGCTACGGCGTGCGCGGGAGATCTTCGCGGTTGTTCGGCCCCAACGTCTGGCACGGGCCGCGCGACCAGAAACTGGTTGCGCTCACCTTTGATGACGGCCCGAGCGAATGGACCCCGCACATCCTCGAGATCCTGGACCCGCTGAATGTGCATGCCACCTTTTTTGAGTGCGGCTCGAACGTCGCGCGGCTGCCGCAAATCAGCCGGCAGGTCGTGCAGGCCGGGCACGAGATCGGCAACCACACCTACTCCCACCCGCGCCTGATCACCTGCTCGGCCGAGCGCATCCGTCAGGAAATTGCTGATACCCAGAAGGCCCTGGAGGACGCCACCGGCAAAAGTCCGCGGTTGTTCCGCGCGCCTTACGGGCTGAAGTGGTTCGGGCTGCGTCCGGCGCTCGAGGAGTTCGGACTGACCGGCGTGATGTGGACCACCATCTGCTACGACTGGGAGTGGGAGGCGGACGAGATTGCCGAACTGGTGCTAGATAAGGCTGCCAACGGAGCCATCCTCTGTCTGCACGACGGCGATCGGGTGAAGGAGAAAGTGGACCGGCGCCGCACCGTCAAGGCCCTCCAGCATTTCCTGCCGCGCCTCTATGAGCGCGGGTTCCGGTTCGTGCCCGCGGGAACTTTCTGCCCGCCGCGGTACGCGGGCCAGTCCGGCAAAGAGCCAGCCTCCCGGTTGACTTAGCAGCGCCTCGTCGGCATAATCGCCTGTAGAAATTTCCCCAGGAGGGGTGATGACACGCGACCGTATTGACTTTCGTGTGACCGGACTGGCCGCCAGTGTTCCGGACGGCGTGCCGGTCGAGTGGCAGGGCCGGGAGCTGTGGTCCGGTCCTTTGACGATGGAGCTCGAAGAGGGCGCCGCGCCCGAGAGCCACGGCGTGCTCGATTATGAGCGGCGGCGCGCCGAGGCGACGTTTCACGTGCGGCTGGCGTTTCCCGAGTTGGCCGGGACGCTCGAAGAACTGGGTGTGGACCGGGCGCTCACCCAACCGGTGCGGGCCGTGTTGCGGTCCACCGGAGAGATCCTCCCGGATCACAGCTTCGCGCTGAGCGGGCGTTGCGCCCTCGAGCCCCACCAGTTGTTCTCCGGGGAGAGTGCCGGGGCGGCCGTACTGCCAGGTCATTGACGCCCCGACGCCGGCTCCCGGTCGGGAGCCCAGATCCGCCAGGATCTCGAGAACGGCGAGGCCGTCTCGTGGCAATTTACCCCCTCTGAAAAGCGTCTTTCGATCACTCTGCCGGAAGTATTCGGCGGCCGCACGCACGAAGTACGGCTGAGGGGCGGCTATACCTTCCGGCCGGTGGAGCCCATCGCGGCTTGATGCCGTCCGGCGCGCCGGCGCTGCTGCTGACGGGAGCCACTGGCCTGGTGGGCAGCGAGTTGCTGCCGCGGCTCGCAGCGGCCCGTCCGGAGCGCCGCATCCTTGCCCTAAGACGACCCGAGGCCGATATTACGAAGTCCGGCCTCGGGCTCGACTCCGCCACGGCGCGGGACCTGCACCACAGCGTCACTGAGATCGTCCACTGCGCGGCGGATACGCTGTTCGGCCTGCCCCTCGAAGCGGCCCGCGCCGTGAACACGCTCGGCGTCGGACACGTGCTGGACTTCGCGCGCCGCTGCCCTCGTCTCGAGAAGTTCGCGCATCTGAGCACGGCGTACGTCGCGGGCAGCACGACGGGAAGCATTCCGGAGGCGCCGCTCCCCCGGCCGCCGGTGTACTTCAACACCTATCAGCAGTCCAAGCACGAAGCCGAGCAGATAGTGCTCGCCGCCAGTCGCGAGTTGCCGGTCGCGATCTTCCGTCTCAGCTCGATCATTGGCGATTCGCGCACCGGGCAGGTGCGGAAATTCAACTACGTACACCAGCTCCTCAAGCTGTTGCCGCGGAATGTCCTGCCTGTGGCGCCAGCCGATCCGGCGGCGCCCCTGGACTTGCTCTCGAGCGATTGGGCGGCCGCGGCGCTCGCCTATCTGTTCGACCGCCGCTTCGAAGCGGGGTGGGTCTATCACGTCACCGCCGGCCCCGGCCGCAGCCTGACCGTCCAGCGAATGCTGGACGTGACGCTCGAAACCTTCGCCGGTCATCCCGCCGGAAAGCCGTGGCTCCCGATACAGGTGCCGCGGCTGGTGAGCCTCGCGGAATATGAGGAGTTTGTAACGCAAAGCCGGAACGGGGGCGATCGGCTATTGAACGAGCTGCTCCGCGTGCTGGGTTTCTTCCTGCCCCATCTGGCGCTGTTCCAGGCCTTCGAAAACCAGCACACCCGGGACGCCTTGGCCGCGAGCGGCCTCCAGTTTCCTTCCGCCGAAGCCTGTTTCCGGAAGGTCGTGGAGCACTGCCTGGAAACCGATTGGGGCCGGCGGGTTTGAGCCGGTCAGATGGCCGCTTCCAGGTGCCGGGCCGTTTCCAGCACCCAGTCCAGCTCCGGTTTCGAAAAAGGCTTGGAGATGAAGTCGGCGGCGCCCGCTTCGAGAGCGTCGATCCAGCGGTGCTCGTCGGGCAGGCGCGAGTAAACGATCACGGTGAGTTGGGGATCGACCGCGAGGAGGCGCTCGATGGTCTCCGTCCACGCGGGGTCGCAGTCGAGATCGAGCAGGGCCAGGGAGAAGTGCCGCCTGCGGAGCAGGTCGCTGGCCGTGGCGACGTTGTGCGCCGGCACCAGCGTCACGCCCAGGGAATGAAACAGCGCAGCGAGAGCCGCCCGGTCCTCACTGCAGGGCGAGCACAACAGCGCGACGCATGGCGTATAGTCCATGGTCAGCCTCTCTCTTTTTAGATACGCCCAAAAAGGCGACAGGTCAAGACTTGTTTTTGCGCCAGGGACGAAACCGCACGGCCCTTCACAGCGCGCGACTCTCGAAGAGCGAATTGGATAAACTGGATACGTTTGGTAGTGAGGGTCAATGACCGATAACAGAGCGGCGCGTGCGCGGATTTTACTGGGGTTCGTTTTGCTGGGGTTGGCGTCCGGGGTCGCGCGGGCCGCCTACCCCACCACGATCCAGTTCTCAGGCCGCACCTGGCACGTCAAGACCAGCTCCGGAAAGGTCGGACCCGGGCCCAACCTTTTCTCGGACAGTTCGCAAAGCGTTTGGGTGGACCAGTCCGGCAAGCTCCACCTGAAGATCCGCAAGGTGGGCGCCAGGTGGTACTGCTCGGAAGTGGTGCTGGGCGAAAGCTTGGGCTACGGGACCTACCGCTTCTACCTGTCGAGCCCGGTGGACGCTCTCGACCCGCAAGTCGTGCTGGGCATCTTCACCTGGAGCGATACGCCGGATTACAACAACCGCGAGCTGGACATCGAGTTCTCGCGCTGGGGCAGCAAGAACAACTTGAATGCCCAGTACGTCGTGCAGCCTTACACTATTCCTGCAAATATCTTCCGCTTCAACGAGCCGGCCGGCTTGCCCCTCAGCACCCACAGCCTGAAGTGGACGCCCGGCTCTGCTCTGTTCCAAAGCTACGCCGGCAACACCCCGGACACCACGCAGCCTTTCCAGGCGCGGCTCTTCACGAGCGGCGTGCCGCCGCCGGGCGACGAGAACGCCCGCCTCAACCTGTGGCTCTACCAGGGGCGGGCGCCCACCAACAAGCAGGAAGTCGAAATCGTCATTGACAGTTTCGAGTTCATTCCTTACGTTGGCCCGTAAGCGCATCCGGCGGGGTTCGCGGAGCATCCACTAAGATAGGGATGGCGGATGATCCGGCTTCGGCAGGTCTCCAAGCAATTTGACGGTAAGCGGAAGGTCACGGCGCTCGACGGCGTCGAGTTGCACGTCGCTCGTGGCGAGATGGTTTCGATCGTCGGTCCGTCCGGGTCAGGCAAGTCCACGTTGCTCAACCTGATAGGGGGACTCGACCGCCCCTCGACGGGTAACGTCTTCATCGACGAGGAAGATCTGAGCGGCCTCCCCGACGACGCTCTCACCCGCGTCCGGCGGGACAAGATTGGGTTCATCTTTCAGTTCTTCAACCTGCTGCCGACCCTGAGCTGTCTTGAGAACGTCTCGCTGCCGCTGCACCTGCGCGGCTGGAGCCGCAAGAAGATCGACGAGCGGGCGCGTGAGCTGCTGAATCTGGTCGGGCTCGGCCAGCGGCTCGACCACCTTCCCGAAGAACTCTCCGGCGGCGAGCGCCAGCGCGTAGCGATCGCCCGCGCGCTCTCCATCTATCCGCCGATTCTGCTGGCCGATGAACCGACCGGCAACCTGGACACCCACACCGGCGCCGAGATCCTCCGGCTGCTCCACGACCTGCACGACCGGCTGGGCGCGACGATCCTGATTGTGACGCACGACCTGAGCGTGGCCGAAAGCTGTGAGCGCAAGCTTTCGCTCTGCGACGGGCGGATAGTGGGAGACGAGCGCCGATGATCCTGCTGCGGCTCATCTCGTGGCCTTACGTGCGCAAGCACCTCCTGCGTTCGGCCTTGACCATTGCCGGAATCGCACTCGGCGTGACGGTATTCCTCGGCATGCACACCGCGAATCAATCGGCGCTCTATGCCTTCCGCCAGACCGTGGACCGCATCGCCGGCGCCACGCAATTGCAGGTCTGGGCGGGTGAGGCGGGCTTTCCGGAGGAGGTGCTGGAAAAAGTCCAGAGTGTGCCCGACGTCCGGGTGGCGGCCCCGGTGATCGAAGCTATCGTGAGCACCAGGCTCGCGGGGCAGGGCAGCCTGCTCGTGCTCGGTGTGGATATGACTGGCGACCAGAGCCTGCGGGACTATCAAGTCCAGGGTGAACAAGAGGACGTGATCGAGGACCCGCTGTTGTTCCTGGCCCAGCCGGATTCGCTCATCGTGACCCGCGAGTTCGCCGCGCGCAACGGCCTCGCGATCAATAGCCGCGTGCCCCTGAGCACGATGGAAGGGGAGAAGCAGTTCACCGTGCGCGGCCTCATGCGCTCGGGGGGCCTCAGCAGCGCCTTCGGAGGCAACCTGGCGGTGATGGACATCTACGCCGCGCAGCAGGTGTTCGGCCGGGGGCGGCACTTCGACCGCATCGACGTCGCGGTGCGGGAAGGCGTGCCGGTCCAGCAGGTGCAGAAGGCGATCGAAGCGGCAGTGGGCGAGGGGTTTCAGGTAGAACCACCCGAAGGGCGGGTGCAGCAGTTTGATTCCGTGCTGCGGGTGTACTCGCTCACCCTGAACATCTGCAGCCTGCTGGCGCTCTTCATCGGGATGTTCATCATCTACAACTCGTTCTCGATTGCGGTGGCGCAGCGGCGGAGCGAGATCGGCATCCTGCGGGCGCTCGGCGCGAGCCAGGGACAGATCCGGGCTCTCTTTCTGGGCGAGAGCGCCGTGGCCGGGCTGCTCGGCTCGACGATTGGTGTGTTCTCCGGCCTGCTGCTGGCGCGGGCCGCGGTCGCCCAGGTGAGCGGGATGCTGGAGGGCATCTACGGCATCACCCAACGCGCCGAGGCGGTGGCTCTCGATCCCCGACTGCTCGCGGGCTCGATCGCAATCGGGGTTGTGACGAGCATGCTCGCGGCCTGGATCCCGGCGCGCAACGCTGCTCGCGTGGACCCGGTGCAGGCGTTGCAGAAGGGCAAGTACCAGGTGCTCTCGGCCGGTGAGAACCGGGTTCGCCGGACCACGGCGGCGGTGTTCCTGGCGCTCGCGGCGTTGGCGCTGGTCTTCGGGCGCGCGTCCTGGCTCCTCTACGCGGGCTATCTGCTGACCATCTTCTCAGCCCTGTTGCTCGCACCCACGCTCGCGCTGTGGCTCGCGCGGTTGTTGCGTCCGGCGCTGAAGTGGCTGCGTCCCGTCGAAGGGGCCTTGGCCGCCGACAGCCTGATCCAATCGCCGCGGCGGACCTCGGCGACGGTGGCGGCTCTCATGCTTTCACTCGCCATGGTGGTGGGCCTCGGCGGCCTCGCGCGCGCCAGCTACCAGCCGATTGCCGACTGGGTGAATACGGCGCTCAACCCCGACCTCTTCGTGACCAGCTCGGAAACGCTGGCCGACCGTACCTACCGCTTCCCGGCCACGATGGGGCCGGAGCTGGAGAAGATCGACGGGATTGCGCAAGTCCAGGCCGTGCGCAGCGGACGTATCGTGTTCCGCGGCAGTCCGGTGATGATCGTGGCGATCGAGGCGGCGCGGGTCGCTCAGACGGTACGGCCCCGCGTGATCGCCGGAGATCGTGAGCGCATGTACGCGCTGACCGCCGCGGGCCAGGGCGTCATCCTGTCGGAGAACATGGCCGAGCTGCATCGGCTCTCGCTCGGCGAGACCATCGAGATTGCCACACCGGGCGGGCCGCTCCGGCTGCCGGTGGTGGGCATCACGCGGGACTTCTCCGATCAGCAGGGCTCGCTGCTGATGGACCGTTCCGTTTTCCAGCGTTACTGGAACGACGACTCGGTGAATGTATTCCGGGTCTACCTCCAGCCGGGTGTATCGAGCGAAGTGGTGAAGCAGCGCATCCTCGAGCGGTTCAGTGGGGAGCGGCGGCTGTTCGTGCTGCTCAATCAGGAGGTCAAGAGCTACATCCTGCGGCTGACCGACCAGTGGTTCGGGATTACCTACGTGCAGATCGCAATCGCCGTGCTGGTGGCGATCCTCGGCATCGTGAACACCCTGACGGTGTCGATCACCGACCGGCGGCGGGAACTGGGTGTGCTGCGGGCGGTGGGTGCCATGCGGAACCAGATTCGGCATACGATCTGGATGGAGGCGCTAAGCATCGGGCTAATCGGGGTGACGCTGGGCTTGCTGCTCGGTGCGGCCAACCTCTATTACATGCTCGAGATGACACGGCGCGACGTCAGCGGCATGCGGTTCGGCTACGAGTTTCCCGGGATCGTGGCCGCGCTGATGCTGCCCGCGATCCTGGGGGCGGCGATGATCTCGGCGCTCTGGCCGGCAGAGTCAGCGGTACGCGGTTCGCTCGTCGAGGCCCTGGAGTATGAATAAGATAGCCTGGTTACTTCAAGTAGTGGCTTTGCTCGGCGCGGGACTCGCCGCGGCCCAGGATCCGCGACAAATCATGGAAGAGGTTCAGGAGCGGGCGCAGGCGAAATCGCAGCGCTACGAGGGGACGCTCCAGGTGATCGACCGCAACGGCCGCACGACGGAAAAGCGCTGGGAATACGACCGGCTCGGTTCTGCCGGACGCAGCAAAGCAGTGCTGCGGTTCACTGCCCCCGCCGAGGTGAAGGGCGTGGCGCTGCTGGTGGTGAACCATCCGGACCGCTCCTCCGACCAGTGGATGTGGACCCCGGCCCTCGCGCGCGATCGCCGCATCGCTCTCCAGGACCGCTCGACCCGCTTCTTCGGCACCGACTTCAGTTTCGAGGACCTCGAGGAGCGCGACGTCGACCAGTTCGAATTCAAACTGCTCGGCGAAGAGGCGATCGACGGCGCCGCCTGCTGGCGGATCGAGTCGCGGCCCAAGCAGTCGAAGACGTCGCAGTACACCCGCTCGGTAGTCTGGGTGCGCCAGGACCACTACGTCTTTGCGCGCCTGGAGAGCTACATAGCAGATCAGGTCGTGAGGCGGCTCAACTACAGCCAGATCGAAAACGCTCAAGGCATCTGGTCGGCGCGGCGCCTCGAGATGACCGACCTGCGCCGCCAGAGCCGAACGATCCTGCGCCTCGAGAAGCTCACCTATAACCTGCCGCTCGACGAGGAGGCCTTCACGCTGCAAGCCCTGCGGCGCTTGTCATGAAGCTGGCGGCAGCCCTCTTTGCGCTCACGCTGCCGTGCGCCCTCGCACAGGACTTCACGCAGCGCGGCTACCTCGAGACCCGCTGGATCGGCTACCCCGAGACCGCCCCCGGGGACAGCGGACAAGACGTCGGCGAGGCGCGGCTCGTCTACGAGGCGACCTACAAGGTCTCGCCACACCTGCGGTTCGCGGGCTCGCTCGACCTCCGCACCGACACGCACCGCCAGGCGGAGCGTGTCTGGCGTCTCGACTGGCAGGACCGCAGCATCCAGGAACCGGCCTTCTCGGTGCGCCGGCTAAGCGCCGCCTATACGCACTCCGGCTGGACTGTCGAGATGGGCAAGCAGTTCCTGCGCTGGGGCAAGACCGACCTGCTCACACCGACCGACCGCTTCGCGCCGCGCGACTTCCTGCGCGTGGTGGACAACGATTTCCTCGCCGTGACGGCGGCGCGCGTGACCTACGAGCGCGGCGCCAACACCTGGGACGCCGTCTACGTGCCGCGCTTCACGCCGAGCCGCGCGCCGCTGCTGAACCAGCGCTGGGTGGTGCTGCCGGAGAACCTGCCGCCGGACCTCGCGCTGGTCGAAGGCGGTGCGCGGCTGCCGGGCGGTCCGCAGCTCGGCGTGCGGTGGAACCACGTGGGGCGCCAGGTGGAAGGCGCGCTGTGCTTCTACGAGGGCTTCAATCACCTGCCGGTTCTCGATGCGGAATTGACTTCGCTCGTTCCATTGCGGGTGGAGATCACGCGGCGGTACGCGAAGCTGCGTATGTATGGCGGCGACGGGGCAGTGCCATTGCCGTGGTTCACCGTCAAGGCCGAGACGGGTTATTTCACCAGCAGCGATCCGCTGGCGGACGACTACGTGCAATACGTCGTGCAACTGGAGCGGAACGTCGGGGAGTGGTTCTTCGTGGGAGGCTACGGGGGTGAGACGATCATTACTAAACGAACCCCCTTGGACTTCGCGCCCGACCGGGGCCTGGCGCGCGCCTTCCTGGGCCGGGCGGGCTACACGATCGATGCCAACCGCAGCGTGGCGGTGGAGACCGCCGTCCGGCAGAACGGCAACGGGCTGTGGCTGAAGGCCGAGTACTCGCAGGCGTTCGGACAGCATTGGAGAGCGACCGCCTCGTTTGCGGTGATCCGGGGAGACCTGGCGGATTTTCTGGGGCAATACCGGCGCAACTCGCACGGGATGCTGGTGCTGCGGTATAGCTTTTGAGAAGGGAATATAATAGTACGGCTAGCGTATGGAGATTGAGAAACGTATGGACCGAATAGAGCGGCGGTTGGATGCCACTACCAAGCTCATCCGGCACGGCATGAAGATGCTCGTGAAATTCCAGGAAGAGAATCGCACGGCGCAGGAAGAAAATCGCCACGCGATTCGGGTGCTGATCAACGCCCAGCAGCGGGCCGACGCTCGCCAGGACCGGGCAGACGCCCGGCAGGACCGCACAGAGGAGCAGCTCAATAAACTCATCGCCGCCCTGCTCAAGCGCAGTCCCAACGGACGCTAGACGCGCTACTTCTTGACTTTGATCACCATATAGAAAACCGACTTGCCCTTCTCGACGTTGGTTTGGTGGGGCATGCCGGCCGGGATGACGGCCATGTCGCCAGGGGCCAGCCTTTGCATCCGGCCGCCGACGATCTTCCCGCCCCGGGTCTCGCCCGGTCCGGTCGTACGGCCGCCTTCCAGCTTGCCTCCAATGATGAGCGTGCCTTCGCCTTCCTTGGCGATGAAGATGTCGTTCCAATCGGCGTGCAGTTCCGGCTCGCCGTTCTCGTCGCGGCGGGCGATAACGAAATTGAAGTTGGCCTGGTCGCCGAAGGTCTCGGTGGCCATCATCATCTTGATGTTGGACTTGGCCTGAACCGTCGGTTCCTTGGCCTTGAGACTCGCGGAGTAGCCGTTGAGCTTGGCGGCCGGGAAATACTCGAAGCCGGCGGGCGCTTGGGCGAGTGCGGCTGCGGCGAAGAAGAGAAGGACAGTGCTTTTCATCGAACGAACTCCTTTCAAAGGGTGACGGTACATGCGGTCAGAGCGGCTGCGAGCGCTCCCACTGATCCTGGAAGAGGCGTCGCAAGGCCCCGCCGAGGGCTTCGTGCTCGAAGATCAGGGCGGTCATCTGCGGGCGGGTCAGCACGGGGTCGACCAGGGCGATCATGCCGAAACGGGCGTCGAAGAGTGCGAGTTTCATCGGCAGCTCCTCGGCGGTGCGAACCTCGGCGCCGGCCTTGACGAAGGAACGCAGCTCCTTGCGGTGCGCGGTGTCGACGTCGCGGCTCTCGAAAAGCAGCCGGCAGACCGCTCCGCGCTCGGCGGCCTCGCGCACGCGCGGCTCCGCGGCGGGATCGACGGCGTAGGGACGGCGTGAGAACTCCAGGTACTCCGTCTGGCAGCGGCCCAGGAGGCGCTGGTATTCCTCGGCGATCTGGCCGGACTCGGTGACGATGCGCAAATAGTCCAGCGGCCCCTGCTCCTGCTTGCCGTCGACAAAGGAAGCGTAAAGATCCTGGGCCAGCACTTCGGCGACCCGTTCGCGGTCAAGCTGTTCGCGGTCGAGAGTCTCGCGGCGGCGCGTGAGGTGCCCGCGCAGGGCCAGTTGTGGCTCGACCGCCGAGAACATCTTGGCCTTGCCGTGGACCACCTGGGCGAAACCCTTCTCCACCAGGCTGCCCAGCACCTCGTAGATCTTCTGGCGCGGCACGTGGGCGCGCGAGGCGAGATCGAGCGCTTTGAACTTCTGGTGGCCGATCAGCGTGAGATAAGCGCGGGCCTCGTAGGCGTTCAGACCGATTTGTTGCAGGCGGCGCGCGTGCATTTGGAGGTCCACGGAGACGAAGATAACACAGCGCAAGCCGGCGGCTGCGGCGGGCAAGGTACAATGAACCGTGGACCGCCGCGCCGCGCGGCGCAGCCGGACGGCGGCGATCCTCTGGTATCGGGACAAGGAGGACTGGGCACCCCGTGAGACCACACCTACCCGCCACCCTGGGCGAACTCCGCGAAAGCGAATATAACGAACAGCGTCTGCTCGGCCGCTCGGTCAAAGACGAGATGCGCCAAAACCTGATCTGCCGGCTGGAACGCGGCGAGCCGTTATTTCCCGGCATTATCGGGTATGACGACACGGTCATCCCGCAGGTCGTCAACGCGATTCTGTCGCGCCATCACTTCATCCTGCTCGGGCTGCGCGGCCAAGCCAAGACACGCCTGTTGCGGGCGCTGACCGATTTGCTCGATCCGCAGACCCCGTACGTCGCGGGGTGTGAGATCCGGGACAACCCCTACGCGCCGATCTGCCAGCATTGCCGGCTGCTGGTGGCGGACAAGGGCGAGAACACGCCGATCGCCTACCTGCTGCGGGAAGAGCGCTACGTCGAAAAGCTCGCCACCCCCGACGTTACGATCGCCGACATGATCGGCGACCTCGATCCTATCAAGGCAGCGCGCGGCGGGCTCGACCTCTCGAGCGAGCTGACCATTCACTACGGCCTGCTGCCGCGGGCGCACCGCGGCATCTTCGCCATCAATGAGCTGCCCGATCTGGCCGGCAAGATCCAGGTGGGGCTGTTCAACA
>JBGPDC010000140.1:0-15406 GCA_041482115.1 Terriglobia bacterium
AGGACTCCCGCGCGAGCAGGCCGCCGTCCGTTTCGGGGTGGCCGATTACAACCTGAAGCGCACCCTGATCGCTTATCGCTGGCTCCGGAACCTCCAGGTCACGCATCCCGAAGCCGCCGCCGAGCGCCTGTTCTACCAGGCCGCGGCCGCGCGCCGCCTGGGCTGGACCGACCAGTTCGCCAAGCTGGTGGACGAGCTGGGAAGCCAGCACCGCGACTCGCCCTGGTATGAGGAAGCCCTCTTCAACGCCGGCAACGAATATCTGCTGGCCCACGACGCCGACCGCTACCTGAAGTATTACCGCTCCGTCTACGAGCTATTCCCGCGCGGCCGCTACGCCGAGAGCGCGCACTGGAAGGTCGCCTGGCACGCCTATCAGCAGCGCAGCGACCCCGAGCAGGCCGAGCTCGCCCGCAAGCTTCTCGAAGAGCACCTGCGGATGTTCCCAGCGAGCACCCAGGTCACCGCCGCGGTGTATTGGCTGGGCCGGCTCGCGGAATCCCGCTCGGACGCACTGACCGCCCGAGCCTTCTATACGCACCTGACCGGCCATTATCCCCTCTACTACCACGCGCTGCTATCCCGTGACCGTCTGGCGAAGCTGCCGGCCGCGGCCGGTCCGGTTTCCCCCGGGGTGATGACCCTGTTGCAGCCGCTGCCCCCGGCCGGAGCGCCTCCCTCGAAAGAGCCGTCCCCGGAGGTGCGCGCCTACCTCGACCGCGCCGGGCTGCTGATGCAGTTGGGGCTCGACGACCTGGCCGAGCGCGAATTGCGTTTCCGGGCCGATGCGGACCGCTCCGCATATCATGCGGGGCTCGAGCTGGCGCGCCTCGCGGCCAGCCGCGGCGATTACTATCGCGCCGTGCGGCTGCTCAAGCACTATACGCCGGGCTATCTCGCCTACTCGCTCGACGCGCTCCCCAACCAGTATTGGGAGCTGCTGTTCCCGCTGCCGTGGCGCCAGCAGATCGAGCGGTATGCGCGCGATAACTCGCTCGACCCCTTCCTCGTGGCCGGCCTGATCCGCCAGGAGTCGGAGTTCAACCCGGAGGCGGTCTCCCGCGCCAAGGCCCATGGCCTGATGCAGTTGATCCTGCCCACCGGCCGCCTGCTGGCGCGCAGCGCCGGCCTGCCGCCGCCGACGGCCGTGACGCTCCACCGTCCGGAGACCAGTCTTCGTCTGGGGACGATGCACTTCAAGAAGGTCCTCGACCTCTACAACGGCCGGCTGGATTTTGCGCTGGCCGGCTACAACGCGGGCGAGCACCGCGTGGACCGCTGGATGGACCTGTATCGCTCCGAGGACCCGGACGAGTTTATCGAGAACATCCCCTTCACCGAGACCCGCACCTACGTGCAATCGGTTCTCAGAAACGCGGAGATCTACCGGAAACTCTATGGCAGTTGAAGTCGCGGCCGGACGCACCGCTAACTTCACCGAGTCGGTCATCCGCGAGATGACGCGCCTGGCGCTACAGGTGGGCGCCGTCAACCTCGCGCAGGGCTTTCCCGACTTCCCCGCGCCGGCAGAGCTGAAGGCCGCCGCCCGCCAGGCGATCGACGACGACGTGAACCAGTACGCCATCACCTGGGGCGCCAAGAATTTCCGCGATGCCATAGCGGCCAAATACCGCGCCACCTACGGCCTCGACGTCGATCCCGAGCGCGAAATCACCGTGGTGTGCGGCGCGACCGAGGGCATGATCGCTTCGCTGCTCGCCACCGTCGATCCGGGCGATGAAGTGATCGTCTTCGAGCCTTTCTACGAGAACTACGCGCCGGATACGGAGCTGTGCGGGGCCACGCGGCGCCTGGTCACCTTGTATCCGCCCGACTGGCGCTTTGATCCCGGCGAGCTGCGCGGCGCTTTCAACTCGCGCACCCGGGGCATCATCCTCAACTCGCCAAACAATCCGACCGGGAAGATCTTCACGCGGGCCGAGCTCGAGTATATCGGGGGCCTGTGCCGTGAGCATGACGCCCTGGTCTACACCGACGAGATCTACGAGCACATCCTCTACCGCGACGACTCGCCGCACGTGCCGATGATCACGCTGCCCGGCATGCGGGAGCGGGCGGTGCTCATCAACAGCATGAGTAAGACCTATTCGGTGACGGGCTGGCGGGTGGGCTGGGTGATCGCCGCGCCCGCGCTGACCGAATCGATCCGCAAGGTCCACGACTTTCTGACCGTGGGCGCGGCGGCGCCGCTCCAGCAGGCCGGGGTGACGGCGCTCGCGCTGCCGCCCTCTTATTACGACAAGCTGCGCCGCGAATACCAGGAGCGCCGCGACCTGCTGCTCGCGGGACTCGGGGCGGCCGGTTTTCGTTGCTACGTTCCGGACGGCGCCTACTACATCATGACCGACATCTCCGGCTTCGGCGCCGGCGACGACACGGCCTTCGTGCGGCGGATGATCGCCGAGGCCGGTGTCGCGGGCGTGCCGGGGTCGAGCTTCTATTCGCAGCCGGCGCTCGGCGCGCAGCAGGTCCGCTTCTGTTTTTGCAAGAAGCCCGCGACGCTCGAAGAAGCGGGCGTCCGCCTCGGCCGCTGGCGGCCGTGAGACGCGCGCTGCTGGCAAGAGACAACCGGATCATCTCATAGCGGAACACAGCCGTACAGTATTAACCATACGAGTGGCGATGCCCGGGGCGCAGGTAAGCGGTCTAGTTTGACTTTTGCGGAACTACGGGAATGAAGTAGTGAAGCGTGGCGCAGCTAATGCACTCCCCCCTGGGAACATCGGGGCCGACGACTATTACGCTTTTCCCAGGTTGAACGGCGCGATACAACATTCTGCGCCCAGAACGGCGAACGAGAGAGAGTGCGTTTCCAGCTCCCACCTTCCCACGAAAATGCGAGTAGCGGCGATCCGAGGGAACTTGCAGCACCGCCAGTTCTCCGACCCGGAGAGTGGTAGTCCCCTCTACGGCCAGCTCTACGGGCTGGTCGGCGCTCCACGCAGATCCCCAGCCCAATGCGAATGCCAGAATCAAAGCGCGCTTTACATTCATGACTGTGCCGTGATGCTACCATGCCTTTCCGACCGAGCAGGCCCAGGGACGCGAACCAGCTAGCCGGGCAGGTCGTCCAGGAAGGTGACGGTCCCCGTTTACCCCTAAACGGAAGATGATCGGAAAGAAGGAGGCGGCAGTGGAAGCGCAAGGCCGTCAGTCTAGTATCACTTTCGTTGTTTCCCGGAGGACCTCCGGTCCGTTACGTCCGACGGAGGCGGCGCCGCTGCCCGCGCCCGGCCCGCAGCTCGAGCTTGGCCGCGAGCCGTTGCTTCCCTTTCGGATCGTCGTCCAGTGAGAAAGCCACATCATCGTTCTTGGCCGGGTCAAAGAAGTTGATGTAACCCCCGGGATTGACGGAGAACGAACGCAGTGCCTTCCCGCCTTTAGGGATCGTGCCGAGAAAATCGTTACGCCCTCCGCGCTCGTCGCTGCTGGTGAAATAGAGCGGCAGCACGAAGTTGCTCACCGCGACCTGGTCGATCTTGTAAGTTTCTTCCTGGACGGCATCGCACATCTCAAACCAGTGGAAGACCTGTTTACGCGGGTTCTTGGGATGCGGCCCTTGCGCCAAAAGGTTGTTCTCGGGGTCGGCGGTCAGTTCCAGCGCCTCGTGGGAAAGGGTGACCGTCCAATCTTCCTGGAGCTTTTTGCTGAGCTCCAGGAAGACGATCCCGTAGGGAATGCCGGAGAAGTGCCGGTCATGAAAGCCGTCCGCGTCCGTCACCCTGACGACATCGCGCACGTAGAGGATGGCGTCGCCCCGCATGTCAGCCGGATCGATCGACGAGCGGCCCTGTTTCTTGCGGCCGGTCTTGCCTTCCAACCGCAGCTGCGAACCAAAGCCCCAATAGGGCGCGAATCGCGCGCTGCAGGTCCGCATCGGGCACGACGCCATCCGACATATTGATCACCGAGACGATCATCGTCGGCGTGCTCCTTTTCGGGCAAACTACACGCTAGAAGGATTTCACAACGAATTCATCCGGCAGGGCGGCATCCCGATTCCGCTGGTACGCCGGATTCTGCTTCCGGGCGGTCGTGGCCCGGCCCCCTGAGCGTCGCTCCGTCGCTGCGCTCAATCAGCTCGAGCCGGCCGCGTAGTAGATCACCGCGAAAATTCCCCCGGCTGCGACCAGGGTCACGATCACGGTCAAGATGCGATTCCGCAGCTCGTCTTTGTCCATGCCCTTCTTTGGGCTGACGTACTCGAACATGCTCGCCCCCTTGTGGGCAAACTTAGGTCAAAGGGTGAACGTCGAAGGAACGGTTCCGGGGGTGAAGCTGGAACCAAGAGGGAAAATCCGTCCCTGTTTCCCGTGGAGAGGTGGCAGGTAAGAAGATACCGGTCACGCCACAAAAGTCCCGGCTGGCTCGGTGCCCCATTCTTACTACCTCTTATAATGCCGAAACAGGACCCTGAATGAACGGTCCTATTATATACCCGGCTGTCTAGGGGCATGGTGGATTATTATTTCCCCGCCAATTGCAGGAACCTCTGGCGCACAAAAGGGGGGGAAACGCAGCTTTGGAAGGCCTTGCGGGCCAGGTCCGGCCGGCCGCGCCGCAGCAGGGCGAGCCCCAGGGCGTAGTAGTTGTCGGGAAGGTGGGCCCCGCGCACGATCGCAAGCCGCAGCCGGACGACGGCACTCTCCAGGTGGCCCAGGTCAAGGTCGGCCTTGCCCAGAGCCGCCAAAGCATCGCTGTGGAAAGGCTCGTCGAGCCGGTCGAGCACCGCGAGCAGGCGGGCCTGGGACTCTTCCGGGTGCCCCAGGTAGTAAAGCGAGAGACCGAGACCGAAGCCGGCCTGGGGATCTGCGGGATCGGCGTTCTCAGCCCGGCGAAAGGCCTGGTAGGCTTCGGGCCAGCGTTCAGCGCGCAACAGCACGAGCCCCCGGCGGACGCTGCGGCGCGAGCCGCGGCCGGCGACTTCGGGAAGCGGCTCGGGAGCTCCGGGCGGTTCGGGGTGGGCGGCTTCAATCGCCGTGAGCAGCCGCGCCAGCACCCCCGGCGCCGCGGGCAGGGAAGCGGGCAGAACCTGCTGGGCCGCGCCAATGTCGCCCAGCCGGATCAGGCAGGCGGCGAGCAAGGTGCGAGCGTGGTGGTTTTCGTCCGCCCGCCCCTCCATGGGCTCGAGCAGGTCATGCGCCTCCGCAAATTGGCCGGCGTCGAAGAGCACGCGCACCCGGAAAACGCGCCCGGCCGGGCTCGAGGGTCGCAAAGCCGCCGCGCGGTCCAGGTGCTCGCCAGCCTCGGGGAAGCGCCCCGCTTCGGCGAGCGCGGCCGCGCGCCATAGCCAGGCGCCGTGGTCGGCGGGCTGCGCACTCAACCACCTACCGTAAAGTGCGGCCGCCTGGCGGGGAGCTCCGCGGAGCAGATAGTTCTGAGCTTGTCGCAGCAATTGCTGCTATTGTAGCGGTCCCTCAGGGTTTTTGTAGCCGGGCCGCACGCGCGTACAGCGCGCTTTGGAGAATCCAGCGCAACTCCCGCTCGTGAAATGGCTTGCACACAAAATCGAAAGCGCCCGCATCGAGCGCGTCGAGCCACAGGCGCTCCTCCGAGAGGCGGGAGTAGGCCAGGAGGCGGGCGGCGGGGACCGCGGCGTGAAGCTGCTGCAAGGTGGCTTTCCAGTGCGGATCGCGGTCCAGATCGACGAGAATCAGCGCGACGCCGGTGTGACGCGCGGAGGTCATCGCTTCGTGGGAATTCGCGACGACTACCCGTATCTGGAGGTTTTGGAGCGCCTGGGCGAGGTTCTGCAGGTCGTCTCCTGAAGGGGCGAACAACAACGCAGTCGGATCAGCCGGGCGCTTCACGGTGTCGATGATCACTCTTTTTTCCCTCCGCTGGGGCATCTATCTTTGGATGCCTCTCGCCGGGATCAGGTTACGAGGCATGTTATAGTGACTCGTTCCTGGTCTGCTTTCTAACAGATCGGATCGCACATGAGAACCTTTAGCCTTCCGGCACATTTTTTTTTCTGGGCCTTGCTGGCGGCGGCCCTAGCGCCGGCGCAGGAGCTGGAAATTGCCACGACGGTGGCTTTTACCGAAGGTCCTACGGCCGATGCGGAAGGCAATGTCTACTTCACCGACACGGGCAACAACCGCATCCTGAAGCTGGCCCCCAACGGCACGCTCACGACCTTCCGGCAGCCCTCCAATCTCGCCAACGGGCTGGTCTTCGACGCGCAATGGCGCCTGGTCGCCTGCGAGGCGGGCGATCCCAAGGCCGGGACGCCGGCGCGCGTCACGCGCACCGATCTAAAGACCGGCAAGATGGAGGTGTTGGTCGAGCGCTACGAAGGCCAGCCTCTCACCGCGCCGAACGACGTCACCTTCGACAACCGCGGCCGGCTCTACTTCACCGACCTCCCCGGCGGTAGCGTGTATCGCATCGACACGGACGGCAAAGTGACGCGCATCCTGACGCGGCCGGACATCCAGAATCCCAACGGTGTCATGATCTCGCCGGACGACAAGACGCTCTATCTGGTGGAGGCCAACCAGCAGGCGAACGGCGCCCGCATGATCCGCGCTTACGACCTGCAGCCAGGCGGCGCGGTGACCAACATGCGGGTGTTCCACAATTTCTATCCGGGCCGCAGCGCCGATGGCTTGTGCATGGACAGCCAGGGCAACCTCTATGCCGCCGCGGGACTGAACCGCCGCCGGGGCACGAGCGAAACCCTCGATACCAAGGCGGGGATGTACATGTTCGCTCCCTCCAGCAAGCTGCTGGAGTTTATTCCGATACCGGAGGACACGCTCACCAACTGCACCTTCGGCGGCCCCGATCTCAAAACCCTTTATGTGACGGCCGGTAAGACCCTGTTCCGCATCCAGCGTCCGATCGCGGGGACCCGGCGGTGAGCGGCTTGAATGCCGACCTCGCCGCGCGCGCGGCACGCATCCGGCTGCTCCTCATGGATGTGGATGGCGTCATGACCGACGCGCGCCTCTTTTACTTCCCCGGCCCGGATGGCGCGATGGTCGAGACCAAGGGCTTCGACGCGCAGGACGGCATCGCGCTGCAGTGGGCCAGTTGGATGAACCTCGCGACGGGCGTGATCAGCGGGCGCGACTCTCCGGCGCTCGAGCACCGCGCGCGCCAGGTCAAAATGAAGTACATCTACCAGGGACATATCGAGAAGGTCCCGATCTACGAGAAGATCCTGGCCGAGGCCGGTGTCACCGACGAGCAGGTCGGGTACATCGGTGACGATCTCACGGACGCGCCGCTGCTGGCGCGCGCGGGTCTGGCGGCCGCGCCGGCCAATGCCCGGCCGGAGGTGCGCGGGATGGTGCATCTCGTGACCCAGGCGGCGGGCGGCCACGGGGCGGTCCGCGAGGTGATCGAGGTGATTTTGCAGGCGCAAGGCAAGTGGGATGAGATCCTGCGAAAATATGGAGTTCGGGGCGCACCGGCTCCGAACTCCGGATGAAAGCCAAAGCCGTCCCTCAGCCCACCCGCCGCGCTGCGGCCGCTCCGCTCCCCCGGGCCTTCTGGCAGCGTCCGGAAGTCCTCTATCCCGCCGGGCTCGTGCTGCTGGGGCTCGCGATCTATTCCCGCAGTCTCACGGGACCGTTCCTGTTCGACGATACGGACCTGATCGAGTCGAGCGTTATCCGCGCGCGGAACATATTTATCATCCTGACGGGCCCGCGTCCTCTGACGAACCTGTCTTTCGGGTTCAACTACCGGCTCACCGGGTTCAACCCGTTCGCTTTCCATGTCGTGAGCCTGGTGCTGCATCTCGTAAACACCCTGTTGCTGTGGGGCGTGGCGCGGCGGTTGTGCGAGTTGCCGGCCGTGACCACACGCCTCGAGCCTGCCGGGCGCCGCGTGCTGGCGTGGGCCGTGCCGCTGTTGTTCCTGGTTTCGCCGGTGCAGACGGAGTCGGTGGCCTACATCTCCAGCCGCTCGGAGTTGTGGAAGACCGGTCCTTATTTTGCGGCGCTGCTGGTGTTTCTCTCGTCGTGGCGGGAGACGCGCCCGTGGCTCGCGGCCTTGCTGGTGACCTTCTTCTATGGTTGCGCGGTGGCCGGCAAGGAAGACGGGTTGACGCTGCCGATCGCGATCGCGCTGCTCGATTACCTGCTGGTGTCCCAGTGCGAGTGGCGGCGGATGCGGCGCAACTGGCCGGTCTATGCCCTGCTCGTGGCGGTGATGGTGCTGGGCGCGTGGGTCAAGGTGCGGCCCCTGCTGAACGTGCCCTCGGCGGGCTTCTCCCTGCGGGACGTCACCTGGCAGCAATATTTCTTCACCCAGTTGCGCATGTACTTCCTTTATCTGCGGCTGCTGCTGGTCCCCTTCGGCCTCAACGCCGATTACGACATCGCACCCTCGCGGACCCTGCTGGATCACTTTTCGTGGCTGGCGCTCGCCGGGCTCGCGCTGCTGAAAGGGGCGGGGCTATGGTTCCATCGCCGCCAGCCGCTGGCCGTCTTCGGTCTGTTTTTCTTCCTGCTGGCGCTCGCTCCGACCTCGAGCTTCTATCCGCTGCTCGATTACGCGGCCGAGCGGCGGCTCTACCTGCCGGCGGCGGGGTTTTTCCTCGCGGCGGTGGCGCTCCTCGCGGAGCGCTGGGGCCATCGCCGGGACCTGGCGGTTGCGCTGGGCCTGGTGGCGGCGGTGAACGCGGCGGGTGCGTACAACCGCAACGGGGCTTGGGAGGACAGCCTGGCGCTGTGGCAGGACACGGTCGAGAAGTCTCCCGAGAAGTGGCGGGCCTGGAACAACCTCGGCCGCGAATACTCCGACCGGCAGCGGTTCGAGGAGGCGACGAAGGCCTACGAGCGGGCCGCCGAGCTGATCCCGCGCCGGCAGCACGAGCGGCTCGACGTCCTGAGCAGCCTGGGCTCGACTTACGCTAACCGGAAAATGTATCCGGAGGCGGTAAAGATCTACGAGGAGGGGCTGAAGATGGATCCCGGCCATCCGCGGCTGCTGACCAACCTGGCCATGGCGGAGCTGCGTCTGAACCGCCCCGCGGGTTGGGACCATTTCGAACAGGCCATCCACGGCGACCCGATGGCCTGGGAGCCGCACCTGGCGCGCGGCAACTTTTACTACCAGATGGGCCGCTATGACGACGCCATTAAGGACTACGAACGCGTGCTGCAGTTGCTGCCGAGCCATCCCGACGCGCAGTACAATCTCAACGCCGCCCGCGGGATGAAGGCGCGGCAGGAACAGCAAAACCCGAGCCAGGCGCGATGAACTAGAATCGGTTCATGATCAAGCTGCCTGGCCTCTTGTTCGTCATCGGGCTGACGGTCCTCAGCGCCGCAGAGCGCGTCGAAATCGACAACGCCCAAGTAAGAGTGCGGAGCATCGAGAACGCGGCTGACTCCAAGAGCACCTTGCACCGGCACAACGGCAACCGCGTGATCGTTTATCTCGACGCGGGCGCCGAGACCCTGACCGGTCCCGGAGGCGAGGTGGAGAAAATGAGCTGGCGGGCGGGCGAGGTGAAGTGGAGTCCCGCGATTGGCCTGCACGCGACCGCGAACGCCACGGGCCGGCCGTTCCGATTTATCGAGGTGGAACTCAAGAACCCGCCGAGCGGCAAGCCGGTGAATTGGCCCCGGCTCGATCCGGTGGCGCTCGATCCCCAGCGCTATCCGCTCGAGATCGATAACGCGCAGGTGCGGGTGTTTCGCGCCAAGTGGGGACCGCACGACAAGGGCCCGCGGCACGAGCATGTGGTGAACCGCGTCCTGGTGTATCTGACTGACGGTTCTGTAAAGCTGACGGCCGCGGATGGAGCGGTGACCGAGCGGCAATACAAGGCCGGCGACGTGATCTGGGGAACGCCCGTGATACACACCGACGAAAACGTCGGCGACAAGCCTGTCGAGGCGGTCGTGATCGAGCTAAAGCGGTAGACGGGGAGGCGCGTCCGGGGGCCGGTCGAAACTCCGCTGCAAATTTGCAGCGGAGTATTAAGCCTTTGGATTTATTAGCTTACAGATCTGTGTCAATTTAGACACGCGAGAACTCGCCGGGCCAGGCAATCGCGACGAGTCTTAGAGAGTACAATAGCTGCCAGCTTGGGAGGCCGCCATGCCCCTCGCGAGCGGTGCTCGCCTCGGTCCTTACGAGATCCTCGCCCCCCTCGGCGCGGGCGGGATGGGGGAAGTGTACCGCGCGCGCGACGCTCGCCTCGAACGTGACGTGGCGCTGAAGGTCCTGCCGGAGATTTTCGCGAAAGACAAAGAGCGCATGGCGCGCTTCCAGCGTGAGGCGCAGGTGCTCGCTTCGCTGAACCACCCCAACATCGCCGCGCTTTACGGGCTCGAAGAATCGGACGGGGTCCGGGCGCTGGTGATGGAGCTGGTCGAAGGGCCGACGCTGGCGGAGCGGATCGCCGCTGGACCCTTGCCGCTCGATGAGGCGCTTCCCATCGCACAGCAGATGGCCGAGGCTTTGGAGTACGCCCACGATCGCGGGGTCGTGCATCGCGACCTCAAGCCGGCCAACGTGAAAGTCACACCCGAGGGCACGGTCAAGGTGCTCGATTTCGGGCTGGCCAAAGCGCTCGACGACGATCCGGCTTCGAGCGACAGCCGCAACTCGCCCACCATGAGCCTGGCGGCGACGCGGATGGGCGTGATTCTGGGGACGGCAGGGTACATGTCGCCCGAGCAGGCCAGAGGAAAGCCCGTGGATCGCCGCGCCGACATTTGGTCCTTCGGCGTGGTGCTCTTCGAGATGCTGACGGGCAGGCCGATCTACGCGGGCGAAACGGTGCCGGACACGCTGGCCGCGGTGATGAAAGATGAGCCGAAGTGGGACAAACTGCCTGCTGAGACGCCAGCCGCGATTTGTAAGCTGCTGCGGCGGCTGCGCGACATCGGTGAAGCGCGCATCGCCATTGAAGAAGCGCTGAGCGGAGGGGCGACGGAGGAGACTCCTGTTGCGGCCGCGCGGCAGGCGAGCCAGAGCCGGCTGCTTTGGATGGGCGCCACGGCCGTCTTTGCTCTGGCCACGCTCGCCTTCACCATCGCCTACCTCCAGCGCCCGCGCCAGCAAGCGCCTGTTCTCAGGGTCTCGGTCTTACTGCCCGACAAAGCGGTGATCACGGGCCAGCCCGGCCTCCTGTCACCTGACGGACGCCACCTGGCTTTCAGCGCCACAGACTCTTCGCGTAAGAGAGCGATCTGGGTTCGTTCGCTCGATTCCCCGGCCGCGCGCCGACTGCCGGGAACGGACGGGGTCGTCACTCCGTTCTGGGCGCCGGATAGCCGGCAGCTTGCCTTTTTCGCTGGGACAAAACTGAGCAAGACAGATATTGCCACAGGGTCTGTGCAGCCGTTGTGTGATGTCCCAACATCGGGTCGACCCAGTGCCGGCACATGGAACCTGCAGGGGATAATTCTTTTCTCCTACACGCTGGGCGGTGGGCTGTACCGGGTTCCGGCTGCTGGCGGGGTACCGAAGCTGGTGACCGAGGTCAAGCGGTCTCGGGGGGAGCGGTCTCGCCGTTCGCCGGTCTTTCTGCCCGATGGCCAGCATTTCCTGTTTCAAGTCTTGAGTTCGAACGCGGAAGTCCAGGGCATCTACGCCGGAGCGCTGGACTCGAGTGACGAGAAGCAACTGCTGCGCGCCGATTCCTCGGCATTATACGCCCCTTCTGCAAACGGGGATGGCGGGTATCTGCTTTTTCTACGTGGCGACGTCCTGATGGCCCAGCCGTTTGACGTGAAGAGGCTGCAGACTTCGGGTGAGCCTCTCGTCGTTGCTACCGGAATCAAGGAGTACCCCTCCGATCGCTGGGGATCTGTTTCCCAGAATGGCCTGTTGGCGTATATGACCGGGGATACGGCGAGCACGCAACTCGCTTGGGTGGATCGGGTGGGGAAGCAGTTGGAGACCATCGGGCCGCCCGGCGTCTACACCGACTTCCGGCTGGCACCAAACGGGAAACGAATCGCGATGGACCGCACCGATTCTCAATCTGGAAACGTGGACGTTTGGGTGCTTGACCTGGTACGCGGCGTCACTTCGCGGTTGACATTCGATCCTGCCCTCGACAACCTTCCGATCTGGTCCCCCGACGGGGCCCGCATTCTGTTCCCTTCGAGACGCAACGGGAGTTTTTTCGACCTGTTCCTAAAAGACGCGAGCGGCGCAGGTAGCGAGGAAGTGCTGATCAAGCTCGGCACCCCAACGGGCTGGGGTAACGACTGGTCGCAGGATGGCCGGTTCATTCTGTATCAGGTTCTCGGGGAAAAGACCGGGCAAGATCTGTGGATCGCGCCGCAGTTCGGCGACCGGAAGCCGTACCCGTACTTGCAGACGCAGTTCAACGAGCAGAACGGGCGGTTCTCTCCGGACGGACGGTGGATCGCATACTCCTCAGACGAATCGGGTCGCTTGGAGGTGTATGTGCAGCCGTTCCCGCCCTCGGGAGGGAAATGGCAGATCTCGACGGCTGGGGGCGAGGAGCCCGACTGGAGGAAAGATGGCAAGGAGCTGTTTTATCTAGCCCCCGACCGGAGTCTCATGGCGGTGCCCGTCAAGTGGGGTGCAACGTTCGAGGCCGAAGTCCCCAAAGCTCTATTCCAGGTGCAGCAGAGCGCCGGGCGATATAGTTACGCGGTGGCAGGCGACGGCCAGCGGTTCCTCATTACCAGGCCGGTCGCAGAACTCACGCCGATTACGGTGGTGGTGAACTGGACGGCGGGGCTGAAGCGATGAGCCTTGCTGCCGGCGCCAAGCTCGGTCCTTACGAGATCGTCGCCTTTCGGGGCCGGCGGGATGGGGGAAGTGTACCGCGCTAGCGGTTGAAGCGATGATGATCTAACCGGACCTACCAAAGAAAGGACATATCTGCCATGAAGCCAACCGTCCAAAAATTACTTGACCGCCGCGGCTTTCTGCGTTCGTTCGCCGGAGCGTCGGCAGCGGCAGGGGCGAGCCTGCTCACCAACGGGGAACTCGAGGCGTATCCGCAGAACGTGCAGCGCAATTCGCGTCCCAGCCAGTTGAAGATCACCGACCTGCGCGTCGCGACCGTGGCGCGGGCGCCTATGACGTGTCCTCTCATCCGCATCGACACCAACCAGGGGATCTACGGCCTGGGCGAGGTCCGCGACGGGGCCTCCAAGAACTACGCCCTGGTGCTGAAGAGCCGGCTGCTGGGGGAAAACCCCTGCCACGTCGACCGCCTCTTCCGCAAGATCAAGCAGTTCGGCCACCACGCGCGGCAGGGGGGAGGCGTTTGCGCCGTCGAGATGGCGCTGTGGGACCTGGCCGGCAAGGCTTACGGCGTGCCCATCTACCAGATGCTGGGCGGGCAGTTCCGGGACCGCATCCGGCTCTACGCCGATACCACCGAGTCCCACGACCCCAAGGTCTACGCCCAGCGCCTGAAGGCCCGGATGGACCAGGGCTTTACCTTCCTCAAGATGGACCTGGGCATCGACCTCATGGAGCACACCCCCGGCACGATCACGCGTCCGCTCGGCGATCCGCCGGCCGGGACGGTCGAGCACATGTTCACCGGCATCGAGATCACCCCGAAGGGCCTGGGCATCATGGCGGATTACGTCGGGCAGGTCCGCGACATCATCGGCATGGACGTGCCGCTCGCGGCCGACCACTTCGGACATATCGGGGTGAACAGTTGCATTCGCCTCGGGAAGGCGCTCGAGAAGTACAACCTGGCGTGGCTCGAAGACATGATCCCCTGGCAGCACACCGAGCTTCTGAAGAAGATCACTGACGCGGTGGACATCCCGATCCTGACCGGGGAGGACATCTACCTCAAGGAGCCCTTCGCCAAGCTGGTGCAGGAGCACGCGGTGGACATCATTCATCCGGACCTGGCGACGTCGGGCGGCATCCTCGAGACCAAGAAGATCGGCGACCTGGCGCAGGAAGGCGGCGTGGCGATGGCGATGCACTTCGCCGGGACGCCGGTGTCGTGCATGGCGAACGTCCACTGCGCGGCGGCGACGGAGAACTTCCTGGCGCTAGAGAACCACTCGGTGGATGTGCCCTGGTGGCAGGACCTGGTGACGGGCATTCCGAAACCGATTATGGAGAAGGGGTACATTCGGGTGCCGGACCGGCCGGGCCTGGGAGTGGAATTGAACGAGGAAGTAATCCGGCAGCACCTGCTGGAGCCCGGCTATTTCGAGCCGACGCCCTATTGGGACCAGGACCGCTCGAACGACCGGCTGTGGAGCTGAGGGCCAGGAAACTCGCCAAAACCACACCCTGAAAAATTGCACCCGACAACACGATGCGGTAGAATGCGGCGACACCACTGGCCTGCAAGAAGGCTGTGGCAGCGCGGTGGCCGGAATGGGGGAGTGAAGCGCCGCTCGAGACGGAGCGCGAGTCTCGCGACAATTCTATTTTTATGCCACATGATCAGCAGGGCCTGGACCATCGGGTTCTTGGGTCGGCCTCGGGCGATCGCTTCAACGGCTTCTTCGCGCCGGGGAAGAAGCGCAGTTTTAGGAAGGAGAGCTTGCTCGATGCCCGGGCGCGCCGCGTTTTCGAGATGACGGGCCGGGCCTGTGAAGCGGGCGTCTACCCTTATCAGCTTCCGTTAGAGACCCGCTCGGGTCCCTGGGTGCGAGCCGAGGGGCGCGAGATGCTGCTGCTCTCCTCTTGCGACTACCTGGGCTTGATTGGAGATCCGCGCATCGACCAGGCCGCCATCGAAGCGGTCCGGAAGTATGGCACCGGAACGGCCGGCGCGCGCCTGCTGACCGGAACCATCGACCTGCACGTCCAGATGGAAGCGGAGCTGGCGGCCTTTAAGGGCACGGAGGAGGCGATTACGCTCAGCTCGGGCTACATTTCCAATCTCGCCGTCATTTCGGCGCTGCTCTCGCCGCAAGACCGCGTGATCCTGGATTCGCTCTCCCACCGCAGCCTGGTGGATGCCTGCCGTCTGGCCGGTGTGCCGCTCCAGCGTTTCGCTCACAACGACCTGGGCTCGCTGCGGCATGAGCTCGAAACGGGGCCGCCTGCCAACCGCACCCTGATCGTCGCCGACGGGGTGTTTTCGATGGATGGCGATATCTGCCGGCTGCCGGAGCTGATCGAACTGAAGAAAGAGTTCGGCTGCTTCCTGATGATCGACGATGCGCACGCCTTCGGGGTGCTGGGGACCTTCGGACGCGGCACCGACGAGCACTTCGGAAGCGATACCAAAGATGTTGACATCTGGACCGGCACGCTGGCCAAAGCGATTCCTTCGAGCGGCGGTTTCATCGCCGTCTCGCAGGAACTTTCGATCTACCTGCAGCACGCCGCGGCCCCCCTGGTTTTTTCCACGGCGCTGTGTCCCGCCGCGGCCGCCGTGGTCTGCGCCGCGCTCGGCATTCTCAAGAGCGAGCCCGAGCGGATCGCCAGGGTGAAGCGGAAC
>JBGPDC010000141.1:0-15347 GCA_041482115.1 Terriglobia bacterium
CTGGTGCTCGCGCTCGCCGCTCCCGGCGCCGACAAGCGCCCCATCACGGCCGAGCAGGCCGCCAAGGATCCGGCCGAGTGGGCCGGGCTCATCCCGGACCAGGTCGCCTGGGCGCCCGACGGCAAGCGCTTCTACTATCACGCCGGCAACCACAAGCTAAACCATCCCGACCAGAACGCGGTCTTCGAGGTGCCAGGCGAAGGCGGCGCGCCCCGGCGGCTGTCGGAATCCGAGCGCCTCGCGCTGCCTCCTCTCGACGCCCTCGACCCCGATCCCGAGCGGCGCAACTACAGCCGCGACCGGCGTCTCTTCGTCTACGCTAATCGCGGCGACGTCTTCCTGACCGATACCGCCAGCGGCCGCACCCGCCGCCTCACCAACACCGACGCCGAGGAAACCTCCGCGCACTTCAGCCACGATGATCGCTACGTGCTCTTCGAATCGGGACAGAACCTGTTCGGCTGGACCGTCGAAACCGGCGAGCTGCGCCAGTTCACCCGCTTCCGCGTCGGCAAGGACCCCGAGCGCAAGCCCGAGACCGACTTTCAGAAGTTCCTCGAGAAGCAGCAACTGGAGCTCTTCGCCACCGTGCGCGAGGCCGAGCAGGAACGCGAGCGACAGAAGAAGGACCTGGCCGCCGATTCCGGACGCCCGGCGGAAATCTTCTGGCTCACAGCCGACCAGAAAGTTTCGGACCTTGAGCTCGCGCCCGATGGCCGCTGGGTGACCTTCCGGATGGAGGAGAAGCCGGCCAAGGTCGCCGAGGTCGCCTATCAGCGTCCCGTCACCAAAAGCGGCTTCACCGAGCCAGCCACCACGCGCGCCAAGTCCGGCGATCCGGCGCCAGCCATCAAGCTCGGCATTCTCACGGTCGCCGAAGGTAACGTCCGCTGGACGGAAACCGAGCCCTATGGACGCCCGGTGCATTTCGGCGGCCTGTGGTGGTCGCCCGACGGACAGATCGCCGCCGTCAAGGTCCTTTCCGACGACTTCAAAGACCTGTGGATCTCGCGCCTCGACTGCGCGACCGGCAAGACCAGCATCCTGTTTCACGACCACGACGACGCCTGGATTCCCATCTTCCCTCCGGCGCCTGTGCGCTGGATGCCCGACAGCCGCGCCCTCTACCTCACCTCCGAGCGCGACGGCTACCGGCACCTCTACACGGTGGACCTCGACGGCGCCGTCCGGCAGCGGACCCACGGGCGCTTCGATCTGTGGGTCCAGGGGCCGCCCCCGGCGCTCTCCCGTGACGGCCAGCGGTGGTACTTTCACGCCAACATTGAGAATCCGGCCGAAGCCCACCTGTATTCGCTCGCGGTCGCAGGCAGCGAGCCGGTGCGCCTTACCCCTCGCGGCGGCCAGAACCTGGCGGCGCTGGCCTCTGATGAAACGCGCCTGGCCATCTTGCGTTCGACCCCTGCGGCCCCCGACGAAGTCTGGCTCCAGCCGAATGCCCCGACCGCGCCGGGCCGGCGCATCGAGAATCCTTCGGCCACCGGATTCGCCGCGGTGGATTGGGTAACGCCAGAGTTCGTCGACTTCCCGGATACCGCCGGCGTGAAGATTCCAGCCCGCCTGTTTCGGCCGCGCCAGCCTCATCCGCTCAAGCCCGCGCTGATTCAAATTCACGGCTCAGGCTATACCCAGATCGTCCGGCAGAGGGCCGATCTCGACTACCTCCATACCTACTTGCAATATCTGGTAGCCCAGGGCTACACGGTGCTCGAGATCGACTATCCGGGCAGCGCCGGCTACGGACGCGACTTCCGCACTTCCATCTACCGCAGCATGGGTGGCCAGGACCTCGGCGGCGCCGTCGCGGCGGCAGACTACCTGGTGAAATCCCAAGGCATCGACCGGCGGCGCATCGGCATCTTCGGCCGCAGCTACGGGGGTTTCCTGACGCTGATGGCGCTGTTCACCAAGCCCGGCGTGTTCGCCGCGGGCGCCGCCATGGCTCCGGTCACCGACTGGGCGCACTACAATCACGGCTACACCGGCACGATCCTGAACCTGCCGCAGGCGGACGAGGAATCCTTCCGCCGCTCCTCGCCCATCTACTTCGCGCCGAATCTCCAGGATCCCCTGCTCATCTTCCACGGCATGGTAGATTCGAACGTGCTCTACCAGGATTCCGCGCGGCTCGCGCAGCGCTTGCTGGAATTGAAGAAAACCAACTGGGCGCTGATCTCGTACCCGGTCGAAAACCACGTGCTCGAAAACGAGGACTCCAAGCTCGACTGCCTGCGGCGCCTGGCCGCATTCTTCGACGCGCACCTGAAGAAATCGTAAAGAGGAGAAAAACAATGACAGCAAAAATCGGACGCCGCGACGCGCTGAAAATCGCGGCCGTGGGTATGGCGGCGGCGCTCCAAGCCGCCGACAACAAGTACGCCGTGAAGCCCAGCCAGCCCCCCTTCCGCGGCTTGAAGGTCGGCTTCACGTCCTACTCCACGCGCAAGCTGACGCTCCAGCAGACGCTCGCCGAAGCCAAGAGCCTGGGAGTCAAGTACATCTCGATCAAGGACGTTCACTGCCCCCTCACCGCCACGCTGGCCGAGCGGCAGGCCGTCCGCAAACAGATCGCCGACGCCGGGATGCAGCTCATGGGCGTCGGGGTCATTACGCTGCCGAGCGAAGAAAAGGCCATCCGGGCCGCCCTCGAGTACGCACGCGACCTCGGCTCACCTTCCGCGGTCATCATGCTCGACCCGCCCGCCGTGCCGACCCTCGACCGCGTCGTGAAGGACTTCGACCTGCGGGTCGCGATCCACAACCACGGCCCGGAGGACAAGAGGTTCCCGTCGCCCTTCGGGATCTTCAAAGCCATCCAGAATGTGGACCACAAAATCGGCGTCTGCGTCGATGTCGGCCACACCTTCCGGCTCGGCGAGGACCCGGTGCAGGCCCTCCGCACCTGCGCGCCGCGCCTTTACGACATGCACATCAAGGACCTGGCGGGACCCGAGTACCCGGCCCGCAACGTCCCGGTCGGCACCGGGGTGCTGGACATCGTGGGCATCGTCAAGGCGCTGAAGGATATCCGCTACTCCCAGCACGTGGCGCTCGAATACGAGGCCGAGCCGGACGCGCCGGTGCCCGGCATGGCCGCATCGTTCGGATTTCTGCGAGGGCTCCTGTCCGCGGGCTGAGCCGCGACCGTGAGGGAGCGGTCTTGTCGCTTAGGCGAGAAGCTGGCCTAGTTCTGCATGGCCGTGTCGAGCTGCGGCATGCCTTCGTTGCGGAAGAGCTTATGGTATAGGTAATAGGCGATCAGGCTAGGCCGGTTGACAGCGCCCGTCCGGTGCATGAGTTGCTGGATCGTCGCCGACACCACGCTCTCGTGCACGGCAATCACCGCGGAGATCTCGCGGTTGGCGCGCCCGCAGGTCATCAGCATCAAGATCCGCTGCTCGCGCGACGTGAACGTCGACCAGGGGTCGTTCTCGGTGCCCGTCTTGGGCAGGAATTCCACCATCTGGATCAAGTCGAGATAGCGCCCCAGGATGTGCGGCGGAATCCACGTGCCGCCCGACGCCAGGCGCCGGATCGCCGCCGGCAGGCTCTCGCCCGAAGTCTGCAAGTCGATATACCCGCGCGCGCCCGACTCGAGCAAAATCATCGTGACCGTGTCGTCTTCCGCCGATCCGATGATCAGAAACTTCAGATGGTTGAACTTCGAGCGGACTTTCGAAACGTCGTCGGCGAGTTCCGGACCATGCTTGTCCGAATCGGTGACGACCACGTCGGCCCGCGCGTACTCGTCGTCGGGGACTTCTTCGAGCTGTCGCATCGGGCTCCACCCGATGACGATGTCCCGCTCCGATTGGAGGCGAGTTTTCACCTCTTCGAAGAACTGCGCGTCTTCGTCTACCAACAGGACCCTGGCCAAACTTGCGGGCATTGCCTCTCCTTGTCGCCCGATGACCCTCATCACGAGTAACTATAACACTGCGTTCAGAAGGTTGTCTCTCGGCTAAAACCCCTATGCCACGCGGCCTACGGCTAATGGGTACGTTCGGCGTAAGTCTCTGGTTCCGGTAGCACTACGTCCACGTCACCCCCGGAAAACACCTGAGTCGAATGATGCCAACAGTTTGGCGGGTTTGACATGATAGGACCCGTGCGAGCCCGCGATCGAGTTTTGTTGCTCCTCTTCCTGCTGACCGTGGTCACCTACCTCGACCGCGTTTGCATCGGGACCATGGCCGGGGCTATTTCGAAAGACCTGGGTCTTTCTCCACGCCAGATGGGCACGGTTTTCAGCGCCTTCATTCTGGGCTACGTGCTCCTTGAAATCCCCGGGGGCTGGCTGGCCGACCGCTTCGGCGCCCGGCTGCTGCTGCCCCGCATTGTGCTGTGGTGGTCGGTGTTCACGGCCGCGACAGCCGGCGCCTGGAGTTTCACCAGCCTCGCCGTAATCCGGTTCCTGTTCGGGGCCGGCGAGGCGGGGGCATTTCCAACCTGTTCGACGGTGGTCTTGAATTGGTTCCCGAAAGCGGAGCGCGGGCGCGCCAACGGCCTGCTCCTCATGGGCAGCCGGCTGGGAGGCGCCGTGGCCCCCGCGCTAGTCATTGCTCTGATGCAGACGCTCGGCTGGCGGCGCACTTTTGTCGCCTTCGCCGGCCTGGGCGTGGTGTGGGCGGCGGTCTGGGTAGCCTGGTACCGCAACCGCCCCGAAGAGCACCCGGGGGTGAGCCCGGCGGAACTGGCGGAGATCCACTCCGAGGGGCCTCCCGTCCCGCGCGCCGCGCTCGACTGGCGGCGGATGTGCCGCAGCCGCAATCTGTGGGCGCTGTGTGCTATGTATTCCGGATACACCTACGGCCTGTACTTCTACCTCACCTGGCTGCCCACCTACCTGCGCGAGCGGCGGGGCCTTTCCTGGGCGGGTGTCGGTTTGGGTGCGGCGCTGCCGCTGCTGGTGGGCGCCGTGGCCAACATCGCCGGTGGATACTTGACTGATGCGCTGGTCCGCCGCTGGGGCCTGCGCTGGGGCCGCCGCGTGCCGGCGGTGGCGGGCCTCTGCGGAGCCGGCCTCTTCCTGGCCGTGGCGGCGCTGGCCTCGAGCAACGCGCTCAACCTGGCGGCCCTGGCCCTGAGCTTCGGCGCCGCCGACCTGGTCCTGGCGGTGTGCTGGGCCACCTGCATCGACCTCGGCAAACAAAACGCCGGCTCGGTCGCGGGCGTCATGAACTCCCTCGGCCAGATCGGCGGCATGTTCTCGCCGTTCCTGCTCGGCTGGCTGCTCGAGAAATGGGGCTCGTGGACGCTGCCTTTGCTGATTTCAGCCACCTACTATGTCGTTAGCGGCTTGCTGTGGTTTTGGATCGATCCGGAGGCAGGCGATGGCTACTTAGCCCCGCCCGCCGGAGCGCCGGCTTATTCCACCAGCTTGACGCGATAAGCGCCGGCCGGCCCGGCCGCCTTGCGGCCCGGCAGCAGCATGGCGCCCACGTACTCCGCGCAACAGGACGCCCCCGGCGCGGAGCCGCACATCTCGGCCGGCAGGAAGAAGCCCGCAAAGCCCAGCACTTTGTTCGTGCCCGCATCGCGGACCGGAGCCGTTACCAGACGCCGCCCATTCCCCCGGCCGGCGCCGGCGTATTCTTCGTAGCTCTCCGAGCGAACGTCGGTGTCCTGCGCGAAGCGCTCTTCTAGAGCCGCGGCTTCGGTCTCCCAGTCGCCCTCCGCCGGGACCACGACGTCGCCGGTCGAGAGCGCGTGCGATTGCTCCCCGTTGACGATAGCCTGGCGCAGGAAACCATCCGGCTGCGTGCGGCCCGGCAGCAGGCCCAGATCGATCAGGCCCATCCGGGACCCGGCGCCACCGTCGCACTGGTTCGGCGAGTTCGCCGAGCCGGCGCGCAGCGCGTAGCGGCGTCCGGACGCGAAACCGAAATTGGGATCGGCGGGGTCGGCCGCGGCCGGCGCATAGGGGACCAGGTCCTCCGTCATCGCGGTCGACGCCAACTGTCCGGCGGCGGCCGTGGCCTCGATCGTCCGGCCGTGACCCGTGCCCGCGGATAGGAACCACAAGGGCACGCTGGCCCGCACGTGAACCCGCGCGTAGCGCAGCTCGGCGACAGTGCCCGGCTTGTCGCGCCACGGCCCGGCCGCCGCATCGGCGAAGCTCACGTCCGGATCCTCGACCCGCGCGGTGTCGAAATTCCAGCGATTGGTTTGAGAGGCGGCCCGGTCCTGCGCCGCGTTGAGGCCGGCCTCGGTGCCGTTCAGTTCGGCGGCCGTGGCGATGGCCGCGGCGTCTGCGTAGGCTTGCAGCTCGTTGCGGACGATGTAGAGCCGGGCCAGATCGAGACACAGCCCCAGCACGCCCACCAACGCGACCAGAGAAAGGGCCAGCGTCAGCAAGGCGAAGCCTCGCTCCCGCGCCGGAACCCGCCAGCAATGCATCGTATCTCTATTAGTGCGCCGGCGCAGGCGCGGACGCTATGAGGCAATAATCGTAGAACGCCGAAGAATTCCGCCCGAGACCTAGCCCCTGGCGGGCATAGCCGGGGCGGGCCGCTGGGGAGCGGGGCAGCAGTCCTCCGGGCAGACATCGGGGCTCGGACCGTCGGCCCCCAGCGCGGCGCGCGCTCTCCCCTCCAGGCGCTCGAGCACCAGTTCCCGGATCATCTCGACGAAGCGAGGATGGGCGCCCGCTGTGCCGGCCCGCACCAGGCGCAGCCCGATTTCCTGCGCGACCTGCCGGGCCTGCGTGTCGAGATCGTAGCGGACCTCCAGGTGGTCCGAGAGGAACCCGATGGGAACCACCACGACGTCGGTCGCGCCTTCCGCCGCGCGCAGCTCGCGCAGGTAATCGCAAATATCCGGTCCGAGCCAGGGCTGCGCCGGCGGCCCGCTGCGGCTCTGGTAGACCACCCGGGCGTCGGAGCGTCCCACGGCGGCCGATACCAGGCGCGCCGCCTCCTGCAACTGCGCCTCGTAGCGGCATCCCTGGGCCATCGCGACCGGAATGCTGTGGGCGGTATAGACCAGTGCGCACGCCCCGCGCCGCTCCGCCGGCACTTCCGCGAAGGCGGTCCGCACGCGGTCGGTCATGACCTCGATGAACCCCGGATGATTGTAGAACACGCGCAGCTTCTCCACCGCCGGGGCGCCGGGTCCGGCCGCCTGCTGGGCGCGCGCGATGTCCTCCCGATATTGGCGGCAGCCCGAATAAGAACTGTAAGCGGACGTCACGAACGCCAGCGCCCGCCTCACGCCGTCGGCGGCCATCTGGCGCAGGGTATCGGACAGCAGCGGGTGCCAGTTGCGGTTGCCCCAGTAGACGGGCAGTTGGGGTCCCCGCGCGGCGAGCAGCTCCCGCAGGATGCCCAGCAGCTCGCGGTTGTGTCCGTTGATGGGACTCTTGCCCCCGAAATGATAGTAGTGCTCGGCGACCTCCAGCATCCGCTCCCGCGGCACGTTCTTGCCGCGCAGGATGTTCTCGAGGAATGGAATCACGTCTTCCGTCTTTTCAGGTCCGCCAAAGGAGACGATCAGCAGGGCGTCGTAGCGGGGAGCGGTCATTCCCTATCAGTATGGCACCGGGATTCCGAGGGACGCTGCGCGGCTGGTCACGGTGGATTTCGCCGGCGCGAGTCTGATATGGTGGCCCTCCCGGGAGGTGCGGTGATGAGATTCGCGCGCACGGCTCTGCTGCTGCTGTTCTTACCCCTGGCCCTGGTGCGGGCCGAGTCCGTGCAGCCGCCCGGCGTCTCGACGGTCACGGTGCCGAGCGAGGCGCTGAAGTCCTCGCGCAAAGCGATGGTACTCCTGCCCCGCGACTACAACCGTTCCAGCCGCCGCTACGGCGTGCTCTACCTGCTCCACGGCTTCGGCGGCAACTACGAAGACTGGTTCAAGCACAGCAACGTGGTCGAGTACGCCGCCCGCTATCCGCTGATCCTGGTGGCGCCCGACGCCGAGAACAGCTACTACAGCAACAGCCTCACGCGGCCCGACTATCAGTACGAAGACTTCCTCGTCCGCGATCTGGTGAACTTCATCGACAGCCATTACCGCACCATCGCCAATCGCCATGCCCGCGGCATCGTCGGGCTCTCCATGGGCGGCTACGGGGCGATGAAGCTCGGCCTGAAGTATCCCCAGACTTATAGCGCCATCGCCGCCTTCAGCGGCACCTTCACCCGCGCCCAGGTGGGCCATAAGGCTTCGAACGAGGCGATGGCGAAAGTGCTGCGCGACATCTTCGGGGCGGACAACAACGCCGCCCACCAGCAGAACGACCCCTTCCTGCTGGTGAAGAAGCTCGGACCCTTTAAGCCGGACATCTATTTCGCTTGCGGCAACAGCGACCGCGGCCCGCTCGAGTCCAACCGCCAGTTCGCGCAACTGCTCTCGTCGCTGGGTATGCCTTACGAATACCGGGAGCCGGTGGGGGTCCATAACTGGGAAGTGTGGGACGGCCAGATCCGCGAATATTTCCGCATCGTGGCCCGCCTGTGGCACCTCGAGCTGCTGCCGCCCGGTCCGCCGCCGGGCCCGCCACCGCCGCTCCGGCCGGAGCGCCCGCCGATGCCCCCCGGTCCGCCGCCGCAGTAAGCCACTAGCCCTCGGCGGCCCCGTTCAATTAAATCAAACGTTTGATTTAATTCGGATGTTTGAAAAATGGATGAAAAAGCAGTGCATTTGGCGCTATTTCTCCCTCTTTCGGCGTCATAGAGCACCTCAAACCCCAACTTTTCGGGGAAGACGCCAGCCGCCGGGGGTTCGCAGCTACGACCCCCAGTTGGGCGTTCAAGGCGGGAGAGCGCGTCCCGCGATTGCCTCCAGACCCTCCGCGCCGGTGGATAGTCCCGACACCTCCAGTGGCGAGTGCTCTCCTCGTCTTCGAGTCGTCTTCCCACTCGTCACTTCGCCGAGGTTCCACGCACCCCACCACCTAAAGAATCGTCAGCCCGCGTATTCTCTGGCCAGAACGACGAGTTGCTTAAACACCCGAGCCTCGAAAAGGGATCTTGCTCCCGCGTTCTTCACAATCAACGGAGAAACCGTCTTTATGTTGTTGTAGATGTTCCTCATCTGCCGGACGGTGGGCTGCTTGCCGCTCCTCACCAGGGCGTTGCCGAGTTCGCGAAAGACACCCTGCGGCCTCTCGTCATGAATATAAGGATCGGTACCGTCCAAATCACTCAGTGACTTGGAGAGACGCCGGCGCACAGCCTCAAACACGAACCAGGTGTGATCGCTTTTTCGGCTCGTCTTGAGCCAGCCCGCCACCAGACCTAGCTCGAACGGCATGTTGAATCGAGGCGTCTTCGGACGCTGGTGGTCGAGCTGCACGCGTGATAGATCGTGAAAGGAGTATTGACAGGATGTAATCAGTTCGAAGATGCGGTCAAGGCGGCGTGTGCCGCCCGGGATCTCCAGTGTAGCCCTAGGGACCAGTCCAAACGCGGTCAGTCCGGCAATGAACGCCAGGTAAAGATCCTTAAACCGGTCGTCATACGGTACGTTTAGAAACGCACTGTTGGGCGAAACACGGGCCATCTACTTTTTCTTGTGTGGTGCGATGGCGCGTTTAGCAGCCTTTGCCAGGCGATAGTTCGCACCCAAGCGGTGTTTCCTCCCGACACGGACCAAACGACCAATACCGGGTATCTCAAATCGGCCGGTTTTCCGGGAACCCTCTGCAAGCTCTGAGAGGATTGTCGCGTCACGTTTCGAGACCCCAAGTCTCTTAGCCGTCTCGGAGACCGATGGAAACGGTGCCGTTATCTTGACAGGGCGAACCATGGCGTCACCATGATAGCACCAGCCCGATGGGTCGGGCGGACACCGCCAGGTCTGGTCAAATCTTGGCGAGAATCGCGGATCGCGTTCAGGAAGGACCCGGGAGTTTCTCTGACCGTTACGGAGACGGCCAGAAATAGTTCCTCGCGAGTGGTTCCAGCATCTCCCAGAGATGCTTCAAGGACTCGACAGTGGCAACCGAGTCTCTGATGGAGGACAGCAGTGACTTGACAACGCCCAAGCGTCTATTTTCCGTCGGCACGACCGCCTGTTGGCCGACGGCGCTCAATGATTCGATGATATCCTTCCGGGTGCTTCCGAGATTCTCTTCCCTGGCAACGGCTTCGGTGAAGGCTTTCATTGCAGACGCGAGTTCGGCGTGTCCGGACCGCTGCAACACGTCGACCGACACCTGGATGTTACCTACCACGTCACCAAGGTTCAGCGCGCCCACTGTACTGTTCAGGATATTGATTGATACCGATCCGTCCACGCGCACCTCCTTGATTCCGAGATCCGCCTCCAGGTTCAATATCCTCAGATCCCGTATCGCCTTTCTCTTGATGGCTTCCAGGGCTGTGGGGTGGCAGCGGATGTCCTCGTTCTTCGCTGCCCTCTGGATGAGCTGCTCGATCTCGGACCGAACACCGGCCAGTCGTGCGGGTGTGGCAAGTTCTGGAACGGAAGACATCAGTTCCTTCCTGATCTCAATCCGCCGACGCACCATTTTCTCGAGAGCGGCGACGTAGATGTCGCTCCGTTGCTGGATGCGATGACCGGACTGTAGCATCCCGCGGGCCGCCAGGTTTTCCTCCGCGTTGGCGAGTTCCTTCTGCCAATCTCTGGTGATTTCTTCGATGTCTTTGAAAAACCGCAGCTTTTCGAGTTCGAGGGCCTTGCCGACGTCCATGGACTGATCAGTTTACCATCAGCCGAACACCGCTCCCAGTTCATCGCCAGGTCTCCGGCCCCGCTGTATGGGAAGGACAGGTGATCCCGAATGAAGCTTATTAAAGAGACTGCCCCACGCGGCCACAGACCGGCACAGCGTTGCTGGCCTCTATTCCCTGTCCCATCGTACGCCGTCAGGAACCGCAATGGCTACTGCAATGCTTGACGGGAAGCGCTCACACTTCCCAAACCAGGATTTCGGAACATAAATCGACGGCGTCCACGTGTCCTTACCTATCCTGATTTCCGTCCGATACAGAACAGTGGAACCATATGTGCGGTAGTGGTCGAGTACCACCTGCTTTGGTTCAAACTCAGGCTCGGTACGAAAACCAATTTTGGCCATCCTTGCCCCCCTTTTGAAGAGCGTCAGTATGACAGGGCCAAAGTGTGTGGGTCAAACCAGCGGCCAAGTTTGGCGGGCACTGCACAGCCTGTCCCTTGTCGACATCCGGCTGACAACTTCAGCGTGGCGTGGCGCCGCAGCACCACCGCCCTGTTAGGCCACTCTGAGAACGTCTCGCCCAGAGCGGCATTCAAAGCCAAGCACTCATTTAGCACAACAAGACTAGCCTCAAGTAAGCCGCGGTTGCGCGCTGCATCCTCAACGCCTTGGTCCGGCCAAGGGTACTTTCCGCCGTGAAACAAGTTGTTCCTGACAGTCCGCACCAGCCGAAGGATATACGCCTCCTCGCACTCGCCAGCAACTCGCGTGCTCGCCTTCCACCGCAGCGCCTGGCCGTCCACGACCTGTTTCTGGGGCGGCTTAGTGAGCAAGCGAGCGCAAGCCTCACCGAACGCCGCGTTCTGTATCCCGCCGAAACGGCCTTGCAGGGTTTGGGAAAACCGCTCCCAGTCAGGCTGTGCGGCATCGTTCAAGCCCCTCTTGAAGAAGTCTGCCCTCTTGAGTGCGCACTCGAATCGCGAGAACACAGCAAAGAACCTAAACACGAGATCGCGATCGTCGGTAAGCTTATTGACCACGTCGAATATTGGAACGCTCATGCGACCTCCTAGTCGGCCTCTCCCGTAAACCACGCAGCTCGTTGGTTCCAAGCGGCCGGAAACCAGGGATTTGCGCCGGCTTGCCAGAAGCGAAATCCCTGCCACCACTCTACTCCTCCACCCCACCTCCCCGCCGCTCCACCTCCCGCACCGCCTCCGCCAGCCGGCACGCCGGCTCCCACAGCATCCGCAGCGCCGCCTCCGCCGAAAGCTTCTCCCGCCTTCGCCTCGCCGGCCGCGCCGCAGGCCGTTCCGGCGACGCCGACACCTTTGCCTTCCCCAATTCCACCGCGCGGATCACCGCCTGGTCCCCTCCCGCCCTCAGCCGGGCCGCTCGCGCCACTGAACGCGGCGATACTTTGAACTCCGAGGCGGCGTCCGCCACCGTCGTGCCAGTCTGCCAGCTGGCAGACTCACCAGCTAACCATCTTGCTTTCATGAACTTTCGGCTCGCCTCTACCATCCGCGCGGCCATCATCGCCCGCTGGCTCTCGTTCAGATGCCGCCGCCGCACGTTGAGCGACATGATCAACTTCGCCACACTCCCCGTCCCCGTCCAAGTCTCAAACCGCGGCTCGACCCCGGCCGCACCGCACGCTCGCAGCCGGTTGCGCCCGTCGAGCACTCTCCCCTCCGCGTCCAGCAGGATCGGCGTTCGCAAACCGTTGCGCCTGATGTCTTCCACCAGCTCTTCAAACTCACTTCCCTCGATGAGCGGAAACACGTCGGCGAGCGGATGCACTTCCAGCTCCGCGGGAACCTCCGTGAGCACGGGGGCCCCGCCTGGCCTATCTTTAGTTGTCATGATTCTCCCGCAGGAGTGCAGAACTCCTGCCCTCTGTATCCAGTGTAACCCGCGCCTGTATGTTTCCCAGCCCTCCCCGGGCCCGGGTCCGGCGCTAACTCCCGTACCACCGGAAACTTGCGCCCAACATTTTTTCTGAAAAAACCTGTGACTGGCCTCCGGCCTCTACCGGAACACCATCACGTCCGGGTGTATGGACCGCTTGATGGACGATCCCGGCGCGTCTGCCGTAACAATACACAGGCGGCAGCTCGGCCGGTAGCCCGCCCAAAAGGAGCCGATCACGGCCGAGATCTCGCCGGGGTCGTCCGGGGCCTCTTCGGTGGAGATCGCCAGCCTCGGCCGCCATTGCCGCACCGTCGTTTCACCACCCCGCAACGCCCGGGTCGTGGCGCCCTTAATGTCCATCTTGATGAAGTCCACCCGCGCGAGGCGCAGGTCCCTCACCAGCGCGTCGATAGTCGTCACCGGCATCTCGCCCATGGCCTTGCTGCCCGCCCGCACCCCGACAAAACTGTCCGCTACCCCGCCCTCGCCGTCGTCGTAGAACGTAAGCTTCCCCTGGCTGTCCCACACCCCTACGGGCGCCACCACGACCCGCCCTTCCGCAATCTCGCGGCTCAGGTTGCGCCGCAGGCACTCGACCGCCTCGGGATTCGGCTCGATCGCCACCACCTTCGCAGCTCCGGCGTCGAGGGCCGCGCGCGTGAAGAGGCCGATATGGGCGCCGCAATCCAGCACCACGTCCCCCGTGGCCGGCGCTCCATAAATCTTTACGCGCTGCTGGATCATCATCAGGGGCAGCACGAGGTCCCACTTCTGGTGCGGGATCCACCACGGGCCCGTCGGCGTTTCCCACCGATCGAGAGACCCCTCCGAGCGGGTGATCCGGCATTGCTTCAGCAGCGCGTTGGCGGCGTCGGTCTCCTGGCCCACCACGCGGTAATCGAGGACGGCCCGCCACCGCGAGCAGCCCGCCTGGGGCGTCCCCGCCAATATCAGCAGCCAGGGAGCCAGGCACACCAGGATCAGCAGTCCCAGCATCACCAGCCCGGCGCGGCTGGCGATCCGCAGCGCGCAGGTAACGCCTGATTCTCCGGGGCGTCGCCACATCAGTAGCAATATACCAGCGCCGCCCGCCGGCCACGTTGCGAGCCCCGCCCGGGCGTCACACGGCCATGCTTCGGTGGTAAACTGTGGGCGGTTTTACACTTACCGCCGGAGGCAAAAATGTCGGAGCAGAATCCGGTCAATCGCAGAGAGTTTGTAAAGACGGGGATGGCCGTGGCCGGCGCCGCCGCGGCGGTGCTGCCCCGCCTGCAAGGGGCGCCCACGCCGCAGGCCCCCGGCACGGCGCCCAACAGCAAGGTCGGGTACGGCTTTATCGGGCCCGGCAGCCGCGGCCAGTCGCTCCTCCGGCACTTGAGCAAAATCGACAAGGGCCGTCCCGTCGCGATGTGCGACATCTACCGGCCTAACCTCGACAAGGGCGCCGAAACCGTCGGCGGCAACCCCGAGAAATACTACGATTACCGCGAGCTGCTCGCGCGCAAAGACGTGGACGCCGTCTACATCGCCGTGCCGCTCTTCAAGCATTTCGAAATCGTCAAAGCGGCGCTCGAGGCCGGCAAGCACGTCTTCTGCGAAAAGTCGCTGGTCTTCACACCGGAAGAGGTGCACCAGCTTCGCGCCCTCGCCGCCCAGCATCCCAAGCAGGTGATCCAGGTGGGACTGCAGCGGCGCTATAGCCAGGTCTACGCGGTCGCCCAGCAGATGATCGAGAAGGGCATGCTGGGCCGGCTCACCCACGTCCAGGCGCAGTGGCACCGCAACGGCGACTGGCGCCGGCCGCTCAAGGACAAGAGCCTCGAAGAGCAGGTCAACTGGCGCATGTACAAGCAATACTCAGGCGGGCTCGCGGCCGAGCTGATGTCCCACCAGCTTGACGTGGCCGACCGCATGTTCGGGAAGCAGCCGGTGTCGGTGGTGGGCGTGGGCGGCATCGATTATTGGAAGGACGGCCGCACCACCTACGACAACATCCAGCTTTTCTTCACCTATTCGGGCGGCGAGAAGTTCATCTACCACTCCATCACCACCAACGCGCACATGCCGTTCCGCGGCCTGGAAGGCGTGCGCGAAGTGGGCGAGGTCATCATGGGCGACGCCGGCACCATCGAGATCTCACTCGACGGGCCCTCCGGACACGGCATGTGGTTTCGCGAAGCCAATGCGCCGCAGCGCTCCGGCAAGGCCGGCGAGGGCAAGGAAAACTGGACCGCCGGCGCCACCGTAAGCGAGGGGGCCGTTGATAAGGGACTGCCGATTCTCCCCGGACGCGAGTTTGACGTCAACACCGACGATGGGTTTATCAGCCGCGAGGTCAAGTACGCCCGGCGGTACCTCTACGGCAAAGGCGTGCTGGTCCCCGAGGAAGCCCGCGACCCGGTGGCTGTCGAGCTGGAGGATTTCCTCACCTGCATCCGCGAAGGCAAGAAGCCGAAGGCGGATCTCGAGGTCGGCCTGAACGACTCGATCGGCGTGATCCTGGCCAACTACGCCATCGAACAGGAGCGGAAGGTCTACTACAAGGAAATCGAGACCATGGGCCGGGGTACGCAAACGCCCGCCGCCAAGCCGCCGCAGAAGAAGGGCTAGTGTAGTGTCCAACAAATAGATGGACATTCAGGCGGGACCGCTGCATAATGAACCATGCCGCGCCCAACGCCCGTGCTGGCGGTGTCTGAGGATCAGCAGAAGCAAATTGAACAGTGGTTGGCGGCGTTGGGAACGCCGCAGCAGGTGGCCCTTCGCGGCCGCA